>NZ_FCOK02000003.1 GCF_001544555.2 Caballeronia udeis
AACTGGATCACCAACGGGTTCATTCCATCGTCGCGTGGCCGTGGATGATTGATTCACTATTGAATTAGAAATGGAATAAGGGGATAAAAACAGCAGCGGCGCAAAGCCTTTGAAAGCCTTGCGCCGCACGTTTATTCAACAGAGGGTTTGGATTGGTGAAGCGTGAAACCGGGGCGAACTCAACGCCATGCGTCGACGATAATCTTCTTCAGCACATGCAGCTTGCGATGAAAGAAATGCTCGCCGCCGGGAATCACGACCACCGGTAATTCCTGCGGCCGCGCCCAATCATAAACGGAGCCGATGGGCACGGTATCGTCCACTTCACCGTGGATCACGAGCGTGTTGTCCGGTACCTCGGCAACCTGCCAGTTACTCGCCGCCGTGCCCGCGAATACCATCCGCTCAATGGCCTCGCCTGACTCGCGCAGATGCTTCGCCACATGCGACATCACGAAGGTGCCGAACGAGAAGCCGGCGAGCACCAGGGGGACGTCAGCCTGCCCCGGTTGCGCTCGCATGTGCGCGACCACGGCCAGCAAGTCGTCGCGTTCGCCCGTGCCGTTGTCGTGCTCGCCTTGCGTTTCACCCACGCCTCGGAAGTTCGAGCGATACGTGATGTACCCAAGTTGCACGAGCGTGCGCGCGAGGGTCTGCGCCACCTTGTTGTCCATCGTCCCGCCGTACAGCGGGTGCGGGTGAGCGACCAGCGCAATGCCCCGGGTGGGCGCGCCGTCGGCGGGACGATCCAGCGCAACTTCAATCTTGCCCACCGGCCCGTCGATCAGAAACCTGTCGGTCTGTGCGTTCATTGCGTAAGCCCTCAGGCTGCGGGCTGATCGATCAGCAAACGCTCGACGATCTTGCCGTTCACCAGATGGGAGTCGACGATTTCATCGATATCCGCTTCATCCACATACGTGTACCAGGTCCCTTCGGGATACACGACCACGACGGGCCCCAGTTCGCAGCGCTCGAGGCAACCGGCCTTGTTGATGCGCACCTTGCCGTCGCCGGCGAGCCCGAGCTGTTTTACGCGCTTCTTGGCGTACTCCTGCATGGCCTGGGCATTGCAATTCGCGCAACTGGGACGTCCAGCGTCGGGGTCGCGCTGGTTGAGGCAGAAGAACACGTGATATTTGTAGAACGGGTCCATGGGCTTGGCCGGAAGATGTTCGATTCGTGGGGATTTTGTGTCGGTTTTGGCCGATTATAACGACCGGCGCTTTTCGCCGCCGTCACGCCACCGGGCAAGAAAAGCGCGCTCCGCAGTCGATGCCAGCCAGCCAAGTGCGGCGTACGGCCACACCCACGCAAGCCACTGCGAAAGACCGTTGAAATGCAGGTACCGCCCCTGGCGCCAGTCGGCGAGCACGATGTCGAAGTAGGGATTCACCGGCAGCAGGTTCACCAGCACCAGCGCCACGATGAGCGCAAGACCAGCCAGCGTCGCACGCCACGGCCGTGAGCACCAGAGGGACAGCAAGCCCGCCAGCGCGCCGCACGCAATGCCTGCTACGGCGCCGCCGGTGGCCCAGTCGAACGCGAGCCCGGAGCGCGACTGCAGGAACGCCGCCCCGGCCTTCGCACCCAGTGTCGCGATCACCAGGCAGAACAGCAGCCGCACGCGCGGCGCGCGGGCGCGCATCGGCAAAGTGGCCAGCACCAGCGCGGCAAACAGGTTGAGCGAAGTGATGAGCGTTTCCCACACGTCGTCGGGAAGCATTGCGCCGAGGTGTGCCGGCCATGCCGCGACGTTCCACGCCGCAGGGGTCCACGCGAGCAGTGCATCCTGCATGACCGGGTCGATGCGCAGCCACAGCACGCGCGGTAAATCGCCGACAGCGAACAGGAACGGCGCGGGATACATGGTGGCAAACGGCCAGAGCGCGGACAAGCCGATCATGTACGCAGCATCGCGCTCGAACCACATGAAACGCATGCGCCGCAGCAAGCCGCGATCGAGCAGCATGCTGGTGGCGGGCGCGGTGAGCGCGGCGCCCAGCAGTGCGCCAAGCGCATTTGCGGTCAAATCGAGATTCGATGCCACCCGCGTGGGCAGGTAGGTTTGCACGGCTTCCATCGTGCCGGACAACATCGCCCCGCCGATAAACGCCACCCCCGCCGCGAGCGCGCCGCGCCAGCGCGGATACAACGCGAGCACGGCCAGCGCGCCGAACGGCATATAACCGAGCACGTTGGTGATGACGTCAAACGCGGTGAGATATTGCGGCAGCGGATCGGAAAGATACGCGAACGGGCCGATTCCGAGCGTTCGCCAGCCGGAAAACGGATACAGCGAACCGTAGACCACCAGCATCGTATAAACCGCCAGTGCCTGCCGCGAAAGCGCGGACGGCCGATGCTGCCAGTGCTTGACGATCATGCGCGCCGCCCTTGTCCTTGCCCCCGCCCTGTGGCACGGCGCGCCTCGTCGACATGCATGGCAGTCACTGCACGGTCCCGGGCGCGTTCGCGGCTTTCAACGCTGTCACTGAGATGCGACCAGCGGCTGCACACCGAGCCATGCGGCCATCTGCGCGATCAGGTCGTCGGACGCGGCGGCAAGCGCACGCGCGCCGCCCGCGGCATCAGCCGTGTACGAAGGCGCCCGCGCGATGAACGTACGCTGGCTGACCACCTGCCCATGCTGCGACAACGTCACCCGCGCCGAGACCTCGCCGTGGCTTTGCTCGGGGGCATCGAAGACTTGCTCGAAGTCCGTCAGATCGACCTGCAACATGGGTGCGCGTACCGGGTCGGCGCCTGTCAGCACCGGCCCGCGCGAGGCGAGCGCTGCGCGCAGACGCTGCGTGAACAACTCCGCGGGCGACATGGTCCAGCGGCTGTCCGCATAACTGCCGGTGCGCTGGGCATCGGCATATTTCAGCCGATACACGAACGCGTCGGTATCCAGGTTCTTCGCTGCACTTACCGCCAGCACCTTTACCGGCGGCATGTTCATGGTGTTGGCCAGCGGCGCGGGTGCGCCCAGGTCATAGCGGATATTCGACACGGCCGCGGGCGGCCCTGACGCGCAACCCGCCAGTACCGCAACAACAGCTATGACAGCCAGACTGGTAAAACCGGAGCGCGCCCGCGGCAGCGGGCGCGCAGCGCGCTTGGATAAGCGCATCGCCTGCAAGATCGTGTTTGGCATCACAGTTCCCTATTTCAAGATCAAAAACGCCTGGACATCGAACTCTAGTCCGCCAAATTCCTGCGAGCAGCGGACCCGGTGCCGATGGTTCTTGCGCAATGTTTTACGACTTCATTTCGACGGTGCCGACGGCCACTGGAAACCCGGCTCGCCGGGCCCCGGCGCGGGCTGCGGCGCACCAAACAGCACGCTGCGCGGGTTCCGGTTGAAAGTCTCGGCGGCGTGATCCACCGAACGCGCCGCACTGCCCACGTCGTCGGCCAGCGAATTTACGCGCGGCAAGGTCTCGTAACCCACCCGCGCGGCCATTTCCTGCAACGACTCGTTGACTTCGTTCATCACGCGGCCTGCACGTTCGGCCGCGTCACCCGCCTTGTTCATGTTGGTGACAAACGGACCGTCCGCCCGGCTCAAACTGCTCGCGAGCGCATTGGTCGACGCGAGCGTCCGATCCAGTTGATCCAGCGTGCGCGGCAGTTGCTCCGCCACCGGGCCGACCTGCTTGCTCAGCACAGCAATACCGTCAGCGGCGCCTTGCAAGCTCTTCGCGGTCTGCAGCACCTGATCGCGCATGTCCTCGGACATGAATCTGTCTGCGTCGTCGGCAATCCGTTCAAACTTCTTGATCAGGATGTCGCCACGTTGCTGCAACTGATCGAACAAACCCGGCCGCAATGGCAGCGACGCAACCTTTTGCTTCGATGACGGCAGCGGCGTGGGATTCTTGCCGGTGTCGTCGAGTTGCACGAATGCAATCCCCGTCACGCCCTGAAAGCCGAGCGTGGCGAAGGTGGACTGCGTGATCGGCGCGTTCTTGTCGACCTCGATCCGGATGCGGATCTGCCCCGGATTTTCGTGATCGAACTTGATGGACTCCACCTTGCCCACGCCAAGCCCGCGATACCGGACGTCGGCGTCCGTGTACAAACCCGTCACATTGGTGCGCGCGACGAGGTCGTACGGCACGCGCACAGTGCGGTCCACGTTGAAAAAGAACACCGCGATGCCGATAGCGGCCAACAGCCCGATAGTGAACAGACCGGCCCAGAACGCATGGGATTTGTTTTCCATCAGCAGGTTCCTTTTTTTACTACGACGTTCCAGAGCTTCCCTGAGAGCTGCCCGGAACAATATCCACAAGACCGCCTGGAACGGTTAAAGCGCGGGACCGCATGGCGCGTCTTCCAGCGCGACCGCCGGCAATTTTGCGCGGCGCTCGGGCGGCAGCGCCTGCAGCGCGCGCCTGCCGCGCCGCCCGAGAAAATATTCGCGGATAAACGGGTGATCCACGGCCACCGCCTCCTCCACGGGAGCCGCCACCAGCACGCGCCGCTCGGCCAGCACGGCAACCCTCGTGGACAGCGCGACCATGGTGTCGAGGTCATGGGTAACGAGAACCACGGTCAGCCCGAGCGCCCGGTGCAGCGTCGCGATCAGGTCGACAAATTCGTCCGACGCCTTCGGGTCCAGCCCCGCCGTGGGTTCATCAAGAAACAGCAGTTCGGGTTCAAGCGCGATGGCCCGCGCGATGCCCACACGCTTGATCATGCCGCCCGACAACGCCGCCGGCATCTTGCTCATGTTCTTGCACGACAGCCCGACCATCTCGAGCTTGAGCATCACGAACTCGCGGATCAGCTCCTCCGGAATCTTGCCCAGTTCGCGAAACGGCTGCGCGATGTTGTCGTACACCGACAGCGACGAGAACAGCGCGCCCTGCTGGAACATCATGCCGGAGCGTGTGCGCAGGATGCGCGCGGTTTCGTCGTCCATGTTCGCCCACTCGTCGCCGAGCACACGGATCGTGCCCGACGTGGGCGACTCCAGCCCGAGCATCTGCCGCACGAGCGTGGTCTTGCCGGAGCCCGATCCGCCGAGCAGAGCCAGGATCTCGCCGCGCCGCACTTCCAGGTTCAGGTGCTCGTGAATCACCGTACGGCCGTAGCGCTTCGTCACGTCCACGACTTCGACCACCGGTTCGGCGGTGACAGGGGTAGGTTTGTTGCGAACGGCGGATGCAAGGGTAGCCGACATCAGATGCCCACCGACTGGAAGAGGATGGCGAACACGGCGTCAGCAAGAATCACGATGGTGATGGACGACACCACCGAGGTGGTGGTCCCCTCGCCCAGGCTCTGCGAATTCGCCTTGATGCGGAAGCCGAAATGGCACGCGGCCAGGCCAATCAGCATGCCGAACACCACGCCCTTGCCCAGCCCGATCCACAGGTTGGCGACCGGCACGACCGACGGCAGCGAGCGCACAAAAAAGGACAGGTCGATACCCAATACCAGTTTCGCCGCCAGCGCGCCGCCGAGGAGCGCCACCATGTTGGTCCACATGACCAGCAGCGGCATGGCAATGCCGAGCGCGAGCACGCGCGGCAGCACTATCCGCAGGCCATGCGGGATACCCATGACCTGCATGGCGTCGAGCTCTTCTGTCACGCGCATCACGCCGATCTGCGCGGTGATGGCGGAGCCGGAGCGGCCTGCCACCAGGATGGCCGAGAGCACCGGCCCGAGCTCGCGGATTACCGAAAGCCCCAGGATATTCACGATGTACTGGTTCGCGCCGAACATGCGCAGTTGTTGCGCGGACAGATAACTCAGCACGATACCGATCAGGAACGCCACGAGCGCCGTAATGCCAAGCGCCTGCGTGCCCGCGGCATAGATGTTCGCGGAGATTTCAGTCCACGGAATGCGTTTCGGGCGCCGGACCAGCCCGATCAGGTCGAGCACGAAGCCGCCGAACATGACGAGGCCGCCCAGCAGATGCTCGAAGAACGAGAACAGCATCAGGCCCAGGCGCGTGATGGGGTCGATACGATCAATCTGCTCAGGCTCTTCACGATTCGCGTCAAGCAGCGCGACCCGTTCGAAGATTTCCCTTTGTGTGTCCGATAGGGTGACACGCTCCGGCAGCTTCCTGCCCCACACACGCCACAGCGCCTGTCCACCGACGTGATCGAGCCGTTCGACAGGCAGCAGGTCCCACTGCCTGATTGCTTCCTGCCCGACGCTGCGCAGCCGGTCCACTACGCCGCGCTTGGCGCTCGCGTGATCGCGCGCCAGTGCGAACGCCGTCCACTGGCCGGAAAGCCGGACAACCTTGCCCTGCTGACCTGACTCAACCTTCAGGCCGGGCGGAGTGTCGAAGTTCAAGGCTTGAAAACGCTCCAGGTAGGGGCAAGGGAAAAGCCATTGTAGCGAAGGTGCGTCACGGAATCTCGATCACGCGGGGCGTTGGCCAACCGGCCAGGGTTTCGGCGCCCGAGCGCGGTGCAACGATCCGCGTGAGTGTTTCCCCGTCAAGGCTCCCGGGCGCCAGATCGCTACAATGCGGATATGAACTCATCCAACTCGTCTTTCCCGCTCGACGCGGCCTGGCGGATCGACCGCGACCGGCTGATGTCGCTCGCCGCGCGGCCGGTGCGCGACTGGCCGATCGAGATCGTCGATGAAACGGGCTCCACGAATGCCGACCTGATGGCGCAGCTCAAGGAGCAGCCCCGCAACAAGACATCGGCGTCGGCGCCCGACTCGTTCTCCCCGCGTTCGACGCTGAAGGCCGCCGATGGCACACCGTTCGTGCGGGTTGCGTACTTGCAGACAGCGGGCCGCGGCCGCCGGGGCCGCACGTGGGTTGCGCAGCCCGGCAACGCGCTGCTGTTTTCCACGGCCTGCATGTTGCCCCGGCCGCTTGAAGGACTCGCGGGCCTGAGCCTCGCGGTCGGCACGGCCGTGCTCGATGCGCTGAACAGCTTGCCGCTGACGGCATCGGCGAGACTGGCGCTGAAATGGCCGAACGACATCCTGCTCGACGACGGCAAGCTCGCCGGCATCCTGATCGAAACCGCGTGGAACACGCCGAGGGCGAGCGCGGTCGTGATCGGCATCGGCATCAACCTGCACGGTGCGGCCGAATTGGCGGCCGAACTCGATGAAGCCCAGCGCCGGAACGCCCTTCCCGTACCGGGCAACACGCCGGCGTCCTTGTCGCGGGCGTGGCCCGAAGCGAATCTCACCGATACCCTCGCCGCCGTCCTGAACGCGCTCGACGCCACCCTGGCGCGTTTTGCCGCCGATGGCTTCCGCCCTTTCCGCCAGCAGTGGCTGGCGGCGCACGCCTACGCGGGACGCGAGGTGGTGCTGCTGGAACAGGGCGTGGAGGTGGCGCGCGGCCTGGCGGTGGGTATCGACGACAACGGCCAGTTGCAGATCGATACGCCGACCGGCCTGAGGACCGCCACCACCGGCGACGTCTCACTGCGGCTCGCGGAGCAACGGCCGTGAGAGGTTCACCGTTTCTGCTCATCGATGCAGGCAATAGCCGGATCAAGTGGTCACTGGTAAGCGCCACTCGGGAAACGCTGAACGGCGGTGCGTTTGAACATGTTGAGGTTGAAGCCGTGCTGGCGGATATAACCGATTGGTCCAGCTTGCCGCGCCCCGCAGCCGCATGGATTTCGAACGTCGCAGGCCCGCGCGTGGGCGAACGCATTGCCGCCCTGCTGGACGCACGCTGGCCCGGCTTGCCCCGCACGATCGTGCGTGCACAGGCGCAACAATCGGGCGTGACGAACCGCTACACGGAACCGGCGGCGCTCGGCAGCGACCGGTGGTGCGGCATGATCGGCGCACACGCCGCGTACCCCGGCGAGAACCTGCTGATTGCCACCATCGGCACGGCAACGACGCTTGAAGCGCTATTGGCCGACGGCACCTTCACCGGCGGCCTGATCGCGCCCGGCTGGCTGCTGATGATGCAATCGCTCGGCACCCACACGGCACAATTGCCCACGCTGCTCCCCGATACCGCTCGCCGCGCGATCAGTTCATCCAGCGACATTTTCGCGACGGACACGCGCACGGCGTTATCGACGGGATGCCTGCTCGCGCAGGCGGGTTTGATAGAGCGGGCGTGGCACGATCTGCGCGCCCAGTGGAACAATGACGTGCGCCTGATTCTGAGCGGTGGGGGCGCCAGCGAAGTGGCGGGCGCGCTAAAGGTGCCGCATACTCGCCACGACTCGCTAGTGCTCGCGGGGCTGGCGTTAATTGCCGATGAAGCCGCCCACGACGCTAGCCCCGAAGCTGCCGTTTCCCGTTCACCCGATTGATGGAGCGCTTTCCATGCTGCGCTGGCTGCTCGCCCTTTTATTTCTGGCAAATCTGTTGATGTTCGTCGTCGTGCAAGGCGTGTTCGGACCGCTGCCGTCGGCCGGTGGACGTGAGCCGCAGCATCTCGACCGCCAGGTGCACCCGGAACTGGTGAAGGTTCGCCCGATCAGTCCGGAAGAAGCCGCTGACCAGGCGGTGGTCGGCGGTCCCGCACCTTCGGCCGCGGTGCAGGCAGCGCCGCTCGCGCAATAAGCGGGTTTCCGGCTGCGCCCTTATCCCTGCGTGCGCACTTTCTTGAGCAATGCGGTCGTCGAGCGATCGTGCTCGAACGCGATCGCCAGCGCCTTGCCGCCCCAGCTCCGCACCAGCGCCGATTCCGCCAGCTTGTCCATGTCGTAATCGCCGCCTTTCACCAGCACGTCCGGATGCAGTTCGCCGATCAGTTCCAGCGGCGTCGATTCCTCGAATTTCACCACCCAATCCACGCTTTCCAGGGCGGCGAGCAGCGCCATCCGGTCATCTTCGCGATTGATCGGCCGGTCGTCGCCCTTGCCGAGCATGCGCACAGACGCGTCGCTGTTCACGCCGACGATTAACGTTGCACCCAGCGCTTTGGCGTCGGCGAGATAGGTCACATGACCGCGATGCAGGATATCGAAGACGCCGTTCGTGAAAACCACCGGCGACGTAAATTGCGGGCGTAAAGCGGCAAGCGCGTCGCGCGTCATGATCTTGCGTTCGAAAGGAGCGGGCATGGCGGTAAGCGATGAGAGATTCGGAAGGACCGTAGTGTGCCATGCATGGCGGCGCGCGCTGTGACGTTCAAGCGCGTCTGCGCCTGGGGAGCGCCCTTCAAAAACAAAACAGCCCGCCGGTCATCAACCAGCGGGCTGTTCAGGACGACATGCCGGGTTTCCGGTCAGGCCGGCTGTTGCGACGCCCCTTGCGCAGCCTGCAGACGCAGCACCACTTCCTTGCGATACCGGTTCAATTCCTGTGCCGTGGCAAATGAGCGCTCGAACAAAATGGACAGGTTATGCAAGATCCGTTCGACGACCTTCTTTTCCCAGCTGTCGTCAAAGCGAATTTGTTCGTCGAGCCAATGTTCGAGCCATTCCGGATCCGGCAAGCGCGACTGAATGGTGTCGCGCGGAAACAGCGCCTGATTCACGTGAAGATTGGTCGGATGCAGCGGCTTTTCCGTGCGCCGTGCCGATGCCATCAGGACACCGATCTTCGCGAATGCGGCCCGCGCGATATCGCCGGTTTGCGTCATCGCTTTCTTCATGTAGCGCAGATACGCACCGCCATGCCGTGCTTCGTCACGCGAAATGGTTTCGTAGATGTGCTTGATCACCGGTTCCGTGTGCCACTCGGCTGCGCGCCGGTACCAGTGGTTCAGGCGGATCTCGCCGCAGAAGTGCAGCATCAGTGTTTCGAGCGGGGGAGCGGGATCGAATTCGAAGCGGACAGCGTCCAGTTCTGCTTCGGTCGGCACCATTTCGGGCTTGAAGCGGCGCAGGTATTCCATCAGCACGAGCGAGTGTTTCTGCTCTTCGAAGAACCACACGCTGATGAACGCCGAAAAATCGCTGTCGTTGTGGTTGTCGCGCAGGAACATTTCCGTGGCGGGCAACGCGGACCATTCGGTGATCGCGTTCATCTTGATGGTCTTGGCTTGTTCGTCGGTCAGCAGCGCCGAGTCGAATTTGTCCCAGGGAATATCTTTCTCCATGTCCCAACGAACCGATTCCAGCGATTTATACAGTTCCGGATAAAGCATCGTGTTCATAGTCCACCCCTGGTTTGCAACGTAGTGCGACAGTTCTGTCTGTTGTAACTTTAGCCGGCTACGCGCGGGAATCCGCGCCGCCAGCAGCGAAGCTTTCAATTTTACGCGGGAATCAGGCGTTCAGATGCAAAAACGGTAAAGAAGCGCCTGTCGCGTCCTTCTGCGACTTTTTGCCCGTTGCAAACGTGCAGCCCAAGCCGCGTTGCAATGTCTACCGTGGGTGAGGAGCGAACCCTGTGCCTGAGGTAAGTACGAAGCACGAACTTTGATGAAGCTCGTTTAAAGCCTTTTTTGATACTTTGTAAAATCCTGTTGCTCGGCGAGGCGCTTGTTACCACCTTGCCAGACCTCAGCGGCCGAGCTGCTGCGTACACCGCGTGAAGCATGCCTTTCGTGCATGACAGGCGCAAGGCGCAATGTTGTTTTACGCCACACCGCCGGCCGGACCCTGTATTGCGTACCCGCTCACGACCGTAGTCACGCCCGGGCGGCCCCGCTGCATCAACCCTGATGCGGCGCAGGCGATGCGGCAAACTGCCCGTCGATCATAGCATGGCGCTATAGCGCCACTCCGCTACAGCTTCTTCAATCGGCCCAAACCGCGCGACGTTCAACACGCCGCAGGACAGCTTGCGCCTTGATGCAGCGCCGCTGCCGCCGACCCGGATCGCCCCCTTCGCAGGCACCGCCTGGCGCAACTCCTTCAATCCATTGACCACAGCGTGGACAAAACATAATCAACGGGTAGCCGTCAAATTCCGGCTGCGTGCATCCATCGCGACCGGGATTGCGTAAATCACCTTGAACGCGGCACGGGCAACCGCCGGGAGTTCCAGCCAAAAGAGCCATCGGGCAGTCGACACGAAAGAGCGAAACACACGGAGCAACGTCATGAAAGTTGCAGTAATCGGAGCGGGGATCTCTGGACTTGCGTGCGCGTACCGGCTGGCGAAGGCCGATTCGGGTATCGACATAACGCTGTTCGAGGCAAACAGCTACTTTGGCGGTCATACAAACACGGTCGATGTGACACTCGACGGCATCACGCACGGCGTGGATACCGGCTTCCTGGTCTTCAATCACCGTACCTACCCGAACCTGGTGAAGCTGTTCGAGGAGCTCGACGTCTCCACCACCGCGACCGATATGTCGTTCTCCGTATCGCTGACGGACCGTCGGCTGGAGTGGGCGGGCAGCGGCCTGAACACGGTTTTCACGCAGCGCCGCAATCTGCTGCGCCCGGCATTCCTGCGCATGCTGGCCGATATCCTCCGCTTCAACCGCACGGCCAGCGCGTTGGCGCTGGCTGGCAAGGACGTTCAACTCGCCGAGCCGGTGAGCCGTTTTCTCGAACGCGAAAAGTTTTCGACGGCATTCCGCGACTGGTACCTGCTGCCGATGATCGGTGCGATCTGGTCATGCTCGACATCGCAGATGATGGCGTTTCCCGTCGGCACGCTGATCCGCTTTTGTCATAACCACGGCCTGCTGCAGGTCAACGACCGGCCGCAATGGCACACCGTCAACGGCGGCGCACGCGAATACGTGCGGCGAATGCTCGCGGTAATCGGCGATGCCCGTGTCTGCGCGCCCGTGACATCGGTGAGACGCAGCTTGCGGTGCGTGGAAATACACAGCACGCGCGGCACGGAACACTTCGATCACGTGGTGCTTGCGTGCCACAGCGACCAGGCGCTGGCTCTCCTCGCGGATCCCTCGCACGACGAATCGGCCATGCTCCGCGCGATCGGCTACGCGCCGAATCGCGCGGTGTTGCATACGGACACTGCGCTGTTGCCGGCACAGCGCGCATGGTCGGCATGGAACTACGAAAGCCGCACCGGCGAACTGGGCGGCGAACCGCGGTTATGCGTGCATTACCTCATCAACAAGCTGCAACCGCTGCCGTTCAAGACGCCGGTGATCGTCTCGCTGAATCCGGTGCGTGAGCCGCGTTGCGACACGGTAATGCGCGAGTTCGCCTACAGGCATCCCGTCTTCGATCAAGCCGCCGTGCAGGCCCAACGCGCTTTGCCGTCTATTCAAGGCGCGCGCAACACGTGGTTCGCGGGTGCATGGACCGGTTACGGCTTCCACGAGGACGGCCTGAAGTCGGGGCTGGAGGCGGCAGCTAAGCTGACCGGCATCGCGGCATCGAACAGTAACGAACCGGCGCTTGCAGCATGAGTGCGCCCGCGTCTCACTCCTTCGATGCCCCCGACCTGCTGCTCGTCGGGCCCGTGCGCCACAAGCGGCTACGCCCGGCGCGCAATGCGTTCTCCTACGGCGTTTATACGTTGCGGCTACCGCTGCGCGCTCGTGCTGCAAGACTTGCACAAGGCACGCAGCGAGACTCGCGCTGGTTCGCTACCAATCGATTCGGTTTACTAAGCTTTTACGACTGCGATCACGGCGCCGAGGGGCAAACGGCGCTGCAATGGATCGAGTCGATGCTGCATGAAAACGGCATCCACGACGCCGCGGGCGAGATCTTCCTGCACACCTTCCCGCGCGTGCTGGGCTACGTCTTCAATCCGGTGAGCTTCTGGTTTTGCGAGCGCTCGGACGGCTTGTTACGCGCCGTGGTCTGTGAAGTGAACAACACCTTCGGCGAGCGCCATTGCTATCTGCTCGATGCAGGCAGCGGCATCCTGAACGGCACGCCGCTCACCGCCGCCAAGGTTTTCCACGTGTCGCCGTTCTGCAAGGTGCAGGGGCATTACACATTCCGCTTCATGTTTGCATCGCCGAAACACGGCAAGCCGCTGCGCTCGCTCGCGCGCATCGACTACGACGACGGAGAGGGTCCGCTGCTCCTGACCAGTATCGCGGGGAGCGCACGCCCGCTCGATGCGCGCAACGTGCTGCGCGTGTTCTTCGGTTATCCGCTGATGACGTTCGGTGTCGTCGCGAAAATCCACTGGCAGGCGCTGAAGTTGCTCTTCAAGCGCGTGCCGTTCCTGAGAAAACCCACTCCGCCGGCTGCGAACGTCTCGCACGAGCGGGCCGAATTGCCGACCAGGTGACTTGCAAATGTCGACGCAGCCCTCCTCCCCTTCATCGCTTCGCAGTCCGTCTGAATCGTGGTTCATCCGGCCCTTGCTGCGGACTCATCGCGCACTGCGCAGACCCGCGGCTGCGCGCATGGTGCTGAGGCTCTTGAGCCAGCTTCAATACGGCGTGCTCGATGTCCACCTCCCCGACGGCACCACGCGCCGTTACGGACAAGCAGCCGACGCCCCCGGCAACCCGCCGTACGCGCGTGTCGCGCTGACCAACTGGAACGTGTGCGCGGCGGCGCTGAAGAGCGGCGATATCGGCTTTGCGGAAACCTACCTGGCGGGCGACTGGCATACCGACGATCTCCCCGCACTGCTCGACATCATGGTGCGTAACCGCACGACGATCGAGGCCGTGATCTACGGCTCGTGGTTCGGCAAGCTGACGAACCGCTTCCGCCATCGTCACAACGCGAACACCAAGGAAGGCAGCAGGCGCAATATCCACGCGCATTACGATCTCGGCAATGCGTTCTACCAGCTCTGGCTCGACAGCACGATGACCTATTCGAGCGCCCTCTTCGACGGCTCGCCAGACCAGACACTCGACGACGCACAGCGTGCGAAATACCGGCGGCTGTTGAACGAGTTGAAGCTCGAGGGGCTCAATCCAAGCGTGCTGGAAATCGGTTGCGGCTGGGGCGGATTCGCGCAGCTCGCCGCAAGCGAAGCGAAAGCGGACGTGACCGGCCTGACGCTGTCCACCGAACAACTCGCTTACGCGCAACAGCGTCTGGCAGATGCGGGGCTGGCCGCCAGGACCGATCTTCGCCTGCAGGATTACCGCGATACCTACGGCCAGTTCGACGCGATTGCGTCGATAGAAATGTTTGAAGCCGTGGGCGAGGAATATTGGCCGGGCTACTTTGAATGCCTCAAGCGCAATCTCAAGCGCGGCGGGCGGGCATGCGTGCAGACGATCACCATCGACAACGCGCTGTTCGATCGTTACAGGACGAGCACCGACTTTATCCAGCAGTATATTTTTCCGGGCGGTATGCTGCCTTCGCCTGCCGTGTTCGTGCAATCGGCGGAACGCCATGGGCTGAAAGTGGTCAACCAGTTCTCCTTTGGCCGCGACTATGCACGCACGCTCAGGATATGGCGTAATGCGTTTGTTGCGCGGCTCGACGAAATTCGCGCACAAAGATTCGACGAACGATTCATCCGCTTGTGGGACTTTTACTTATGCTATTGCGAGGCCGCGTTCGCGCACTCGAACACCGACGTCATCCAGTTCACCCTGGAACACGCCTGATCGCCAGGATCGCCGCGCTTGCGCTGGTCCTGATCGTATTGCCGTTGCAGGCGTTTGCCTTTGACGCAGAATCGATCGTGCGCCAGACGATTCCGCAAGCCCGCGTGCAGGGCGAAGGCGAGTTGCGCATGTACGGTTTTCATATCTACGACGCCAAGCTGTTTGTGGGGCCGACAGGCCTGTCGAGCAAGGAATTGACGGCGCGGCCGTTTGCGCTGGATATCGAATATGCGCGTGCTTTCAAGGGCCCCGCGATCGCCAAGAGAGGCCGCGAGGAAATGGACGACCTGAAGGTGGCAAGCAAAGCGCAGACGGCGCAATGGCAAGAGCAGATGGAGAAGATCTTCCCGGACGTGCAGCCGGGAGATCATGTTATTGGCGTATTCGTGCCTGAACAAGGCACGACGTTTTATGCCGACGATAAAGTCATCGGCACGATTGCCGGCGACGACTTCGCCCGCGCATTCTTCGCGATCTGGCTCGATCCGCGCACGTCGGCGCCGGGCTTGCGCAACCAGTTGCTCGCCAACGGCGCGGTGCAGTAGCTTAGCGTTTCAACCGCGCCGCAGAACCGCCGAGCCACTTCAGGCATGGGTCAAAGCGGCTTCTTTCGTGGCGCCGCTTTCCTGGCGGGCGCTTTCTTCGCTGCAGCTTTGGCGGGCACAGGCGGCACGCCGGTTTCAGGCGGCGCAGCGGCTTCGGGCGGCTCTACCTCATCGTCGTCATCGCCGTTCTCGTCCTCATCCGTGCTCATGCTCGGGGCTGCCGCGCCGGCATGTTGTTGCGCCAGCGCCAGGGTCGCAAGACTGTTGAATTGCGACTGAAGCATGTTCCACCAGCCGGAAGGATCGAATGAAGCGTCGTTCCCGCCGGCGTCACCGGGCGCTGCCGTACCGGGCTCCGGCTCCGCCTTCGGCTCTTCCCGCGGCGGCGCCGGCCACGCGGCAGCCGTCGATGATGCGGGCTGCGAAGCCTGCGCCTTCTCCACCGACGACTGCGCGAACGCGCCGAACGCACGCAATGTGGCAAGCGTCGCGCGCTGCACTTCCAGCGCCTGGATAGCCGATTGCAGCATGTTCAGGTTGAGCTTCAGCCATTGCTCGACCGCGCGCATGTCCTTGATGCGCTTGTCGAGTTCTTCAACGTTCGTGAGCGGCGCGAGCATGTCGGACATCATGGACAGCGACGGGGATCCCCCTGGTACCGCGGCTGCCGCGAACGGGTTCAGCTTCATCATGTCCCACATCTTTTCCATCATGTCGCCCTGTGCGAAACCAGACATGCCTGGGATGCTTCCAAAGGGTGACGTGCCACCGGGCGTATCGGTCATAAGACTTTCTCCTTGATGCTGCGAGTAGGAATGAGAGAAACCACAAACTAGTCGATGCGGATCTAAAACGGCGATCCGCCCGGGAAATCCGGCGCGCGCCGCTCACGCAGCGACTTGATACCCTCCTGCACATCGGGCCCGGAAAAGCCCATGAATTCGAGCGCCAGCGAGGTATCGAAAGCCGGGCCAGCCGTTCTCAGCCAATTGTTCAGCGCGTATTTCGTCCAGCGGATGGCGGTCTGCGACCCCTGCGCCAGACGATTCGCGACTTCGATGGCTTTCGGCATCAGTTCGCTTTCGTCCACTGCCAGCGACACCAGCCCGATGCGTTCCGCTTCCTCGCCGCTCACCGGTTCGCACAACAGCAGGTAATACTTCGCTTTCGCCATGCCGCATAGCAACGGCCACACGATTGCCGCGTGATCGCCGGCGGCCACGCCAAGCCGCGTGTGACCATCGATAATGCGCGCAGTTTTCGCAGCGATCGAAATATCGGCGAGAAGACCTGCTACCAGTCCCGCGCCGACCGCCGGCCCGTGCATGGCCGAAACAATCGGCTTGCTGCAGTTGATCACGTTATAAACAAGGTCCCGCGCCTCGCGCCAGACCCGCGCGCGGACCTCGAAGTCGGAGGCCATCTGTTCGACCAGACCCAGGTCGCCGCCGCCCGAGAACCCCTTGCCCTCGCCACGAATCAACGCCACGCGCGTGTCCGGATCGCGATCTATATCACGCCAGATATCCGCCAGTTCACGATGCATGTTCGCGTCCGCGGTCGCAAGTCCGCTTTTGTTCGCGCCCGCGCCGCTCATCACGATTTCGAGCACACCGTGATCGTGCCGCCGCAATTCCAGCGACGTGTAATGCGCGTAAAGAGAAAGGTCGCTCATGGTCGTGCCTTAGCTAAAGAAAGATCAACGCGGTTGATAGATCCACTTGCCGTTCTCGATCTCCGCGATCACCCGGGCACGTTGATCGAGACCGATATGATCGTTCGGCGTCATGTTGACAAGGCCGTTCGAGTCCGCAAAATTCTTCGTGTTTTCCAGCGCGTCGCGTAGAGCGCCACGGAACTCGGGCGTGCCCGGCGCACCCGCCTTCAAGGCAATCGGCACCGCGCGGTTCAGCAACATGCCCGCGTCCCACGCATACGAACCGAACGCCGAGACCGTGCCCGCGCCGTACTTCGACTCATACAGCTTGATGTACTCGAGCGCGAGATGTTTCGCCGGATGATCGTCGGGCAGTTGCGACGCGACGAGCACGGGGCTCGCCGGCAGGAACGTGCCGTTGCAATCCGCCCCGCACACGCGCAGGAAGTCGCGATTGCCCGTGCCGTGATTATGATAAATCGTGCCCTTGTAGCCGCGCTCTTTCAATGTTTTCGGCGGCAGCGCGGCGGGCGTTCCCGCTGCGCCTACGACCACCGCGTCCGGCTTCGCCGCGAGGATCTTCAGCACCTGTCCGGTCACGCTGGTGTCCGTCCGGTTGAAGCGCTCGTTTGCCACCATGGTGATGTGGTGAAGCTGCGCGAACTTGGCTACTTCCGCGTAGAAGGTCTCGCCGAGCGCGTCGGCCTGACCAATGAACGCCATCGTTTTCACGCCGTGATTGCTGGCATGTTCGGCAATGGCGGATGCCATCATCGCGTCGGTTTGCGGCGTCTTGAAGACCCAGTGGCGCTTGGCGTCCACAGGTTCAATGATCTTCGACGAAGACGCGAGCGAGATCATTGGCGTCTGGCCGTCGGCGACCACATCGATCATGGCAAGCGAGTTCGGCGTAATCGATGATCCGATGATCACGTCCACGTGGTCTTCGGAGATCAGCTTCTTCGTGGTCTGGACGGCCTGCGTGGTGTCGGAGGCGTCATCGAGAATGATGTAGTCCACCGGGCGCCCGCCCATTTCCTTCGGCAGCAACGCCACGGTATCGCGGGCCGGAATGCCGAGCGACGCCGCCGGCCCCGTCAGCGACAACACCAGCCCGATCTTCACATGCGGCGTCTGCGCCCAGGCCGCCGTTGAAAGTGTGATCAGGACACCCGCCGCCAACTGCCTGAACGCCGTTCCCCATCCGCCGCCTGACTGCATTGAAGTCTCCTTGTTATGAGTGCGTCGACGCCCGGTTTTTTGTAAGCGTTTCGACGCAATGCGGCTAAGTGTAGGGCGGCGCAGCATACGAGCGCATCGGGCGAAACCCCTTACCAGTGGCGTCGCTGATTCACCGGCTATTCAATCGGCTATTCATTCAGCGCCACGACCGACTGATCGATCGCGCCGAAAATCGACTTGCCGGCTTCGTCGAATATTTCGATCTTCACACTGTCGCCGAACTTCATGAACTCTGTTGCGGGCGCACCGTGTTCGATGGTCTCCAGGCAACGTTTCTCGGCGATACAGCAATAACCCCGCTTCGTGTCCTTGTTGGAAACCGTGCCCGAACCGACGATCGATCCCGCGCGCACATTGCGGGTCTTGGCCGCGTGCGCGATCAGCTCGCCGAAGTTGAACACCATGTCCGTGCCGCAATCGGGCTGGCCGACTTTCTTGCCGTTCCAGTGCACGATCATCGGCCTATGCACACGGCCTTCGCGCCACGCGTCGCCCAGTTCGTCGGGCGTGACCGCAACCGGTGAAAACGCGGTGGCCGGCTTGCCCTGGAAAAAGCCGAAGCCTTTGCCGAGTTCCGCGGGAATCAGGTTGCGCAGCGAGACGTCGTTGACCAGCATCAGGAGGCGGACGTGCCTGAGGGCATCAGCGGGTTTGACGGCCATCGGCACGTCGGTGGTGATCACGGCCACCTCGGCTTCGAAGTCGATGCCATAGGCCTCCGACGCACACACGATATCGTCCGTGGGTCCGAGCAGATCGTCGCTGCCGCCTTGGTACATCAAGGGATCGGTCCAGAACTCGGGCGGCATTTCCGCTTTGCGGGCGCGTCGCACGAGTTCGACATGGTTCACGTAAGCCGAGGCGTCCGCCCACTGGAACGCACGGGGAAGCGGCGCCATGCAGGCTTTGGGATCGAAGGCGAACGAGTGGCGCGCGCGGCCCTGGTTCAGCGAATCCGAGAGATCCAGCAACTGCGGCGCGTAAAAAGTCCAGTCGTCCAGCGCGCGTTGCAGCGTCGGCACGATCGCGTCGGCAATGGCCGCCGTGCGCAAATCACGCGATACAACGACCAGTTGGCCGTCGCGCGTTCCGTCCTTCAGCGTGGCAAGTTTCATAAAGCGTTTGTACGTTTAGTGACGATGGAGGAAATCTATTTTACGATGGTGAATCATGTCGGGGCGGTTTTGGGATAATTCGGGCTGGTACGGTGAATGGTTCGCTGCGTTTGCCGGTTTGTTTTCAGGGCTGGCGAACGTCCGTTTTGAGCGGTGATGGCGTTTGCGGCTTGCCGTTGCACGTGGGCCCCCTGGCTGCTTACCGCTGCTATCAAGGCCGCTCATGCGCCCGACCTAACCTCGTTTTGTGAACCGGCTCGCGCCGTCATCAATTTCCCCATGCCCTCTTCCAGCCGTCCTGCTTCGCCCACGCTGCCCGGATCCGAACAGGTCGAAGCCGACGATACCCTCGATCTGGCAGATTCCTCCGACTCAACCGACACCGCCGAGGAAAAGTCCCGCTCCGGCATCCAGTCGATCGAGGTCGGCTTCCGCCTGCTCGATGTGCTGACCAACGAGCCACGCGCGATGATGCTGCGCGATCTCGCCCAGCGCGCCGGCATGAGCCCGGCGAAAGCGCATCGTTATCTGGTGAGTTTCCTGCGGCTTGGCGCGGTCTCGCAGGACCCGGTGTCCGGGCGCTATGAACTCGGTGGTTTCGCGTTGCAGATGGGTTTGGCGCGGCTTGCCCGGGTGGACGGCGTGAAGCTCGCACGCATCGCGCTGACGGGATTGCGCGACCGGCTGGACCTGACGGTGGGGATCGCGGTGTGGGGCAATCAGGGGCCGACGGTCGTGCACTGGATGGAATCGAGTTATCCGGCGAAGGCGGCGTTGAAACTGGGCGATGTCATGCCGCTGTTGACATCGGCGACGGGTTTGCTGTTTGGCGCGTGGCTACCGCGCAGCAAGACGCAAGCGATGCTTGATCGCGAACTTGCCGCCACGCGCCAGTCGATGGCGGATATCGAACCTGTGTTCGCCGAGATCCGCGCGCACGGCGCGGCGCGGGTGGAGGGCATGTTGCTGCCGACCATCCATGCGTTCTGCACGCCGGTGTTCGACTCGACCGGCGATCTCGCGCTCGGACTGATTGCGCTCGGCCACGAGGGATCGTTCGATACCCGCTGGGGCGGCGAAATTGACACTGCGTTGCGCGAGTGCGCCGGGCAGCTTTCTTACGAACTCGGGTACAAACCGGGCGAACGGTAAGGCCTGAGGATTGCGTGATGTTTCACGAGCGCGGAACATCGCGGCGTGCCCCTGAGTCATATGCGTTTCGTGCGCGTTTCGCTTGGTCCTTTGATCACTCGCGTTCTGTCATGATTGTTGCGGATTATTCTCCTGGCAGCGCTTCGCCGCTTGCCTGACCACGCGCGTTTCCGAGCTAGCCGATGCCGTTCTTCCCGCTTCGCCGCCGTCGTGCCGTTTTTGGCGCATCGTCCGACAATTTGCCCGCCGACCATTCGCTTCGATGGGTCGTGTGGCTGGCCGTGCTGCTCGTTGTACTGGCACTGCATTGGGCCGCCGGTCGATGGATGGAGAGGAACCGGAGCGCCTCGAATCCGGAGCCGGCTGAACATGTCCCGGTGCAGGTCGAGTTGCTGACGCCCAAGCCGATAGCGCAGGCGCCAACGCCTCCCGCACCGCCTCCGCCCGCACCCAAACCGAAGCCCAAGCCGGTGAAGCAGGCCGAACCCACACACGCCATCACAACAGCGCAAACTGAACAGGCTCAACAGGCAGCTCAGGCAGCTCAAGCGGCTCAAGCGGCTCAAGCCGAGCTAGCAGCCCAAGCAGCGGCTCAAGCCGCTGCGAAAGCGGCAAGCGACGCCGCGGCCTCTCAAGCAGCGGCGGCGGCCGCAGCCGCCGCAACCGGCGATAAATTCAGCGTCCCGCCCTCGGGCGAACTTCGCTACGACACGCGGATCAATGGCGTGATGAACCAGGTCGGCAATATCCACTGGATCAACGACGGCCAGCATTATGAAATGGTCGTGTCCATTCCCTTGCCGTTCGTCGGACCGTATGTATATTCCAGCAAGGGCCATATCGATGCTTTCGGCATTGCACCCGAGCAATACTCGGAGCAGCGGGGCCGGCGCGCCGCCGACATCACCGTCTTCGATCGCACCACGAAGCAACTGGTCTACACCAAGACGCCGAACAACCAGCCACTTGCCGATGGTGCGGAAGACCGCTTCAGCGTTGTCATGCAGTTGTCGAGTCTGGTGCGCGGTTCGCCCGACAAGTACAAGCCCGGCGTAGTTCGTCAATTCAGTGTTGCCGATAACGACAGCAACGAGATCTGGCCGATAGAAACCGTCGGCGATGAAAACGTCCAGACCGCCGACGGCAACGTACAGGCTCGCCATTTCACGCGCCTGCCCCGACGCGAGGGCGATCGCCGGCGTCTCGAAATCTGGCTCGCACCCGACCTGGGCTGGCTGCCGGTGCGTATCCTGCAGACGGAGCCGAACGGCATGCAGATCGAAATGCTCTGGCGCGGCAAGCTGCAGCCACCGTCGGCCACGCCGGGTCAATCCGGTGCAGGCACGCCGGATGCGTCTGAAGAAACAACAGAAACAACACCCGCCGCGCCTGGATCCGACAAACCCTGATATTGGTTCGACGGAACGCAGGCCGGGCCAAGATCAGGCAAACCCGGACGAAGACCCGAACGGGGTAAAGATTCGACGAAAAACTCCGTTAAACAGGTGACTTCGGAGCGTGCGCAAATGGGTGAGGATGGTTCGATCCCGAACTGAAACCGCATCCCAACGGGGCCAGTATGAAAGTGACGATTAACGGTATCGAAACGCGGTATGTTCTCTGCAACGAAGGCGGAGCCTTTGACTGACGCCGCTCATCATCTGTCGGGTGAGGCGGGCCCGGAAGTGGTTGAATAGGCGGGTGTAGGTAAGCGATTTGGTTGTACGTACATCGATTGAAGGGTTCGCGAGAGTCGCTGACGCAAACCCCGATTTCGATGTGAGAAAAAGCAGAATGGCATAGATTAAAACGATCACACTGATAGCTGCAGGCCGGCACGTTGCCGGTTGCCACTCAGGCAGACGAAAGTGGTGGCGGATTCAATCATGGATGCAAGATTCGAAATACTTGACGCGGCACATCTGTCCCCAGTAGAAGAAACACAGCGTTTCAGGGCACTTCTGGAAACATTTATGCGGGAGAATGTCTAACAAAGGTCCTCGATGGGCTTTCGGACTCAACGTCGAGGCCACCCCTTGAATTCCAACCCAAACGCTCAATGTAAGACGGTGAAACGCCTTACGGGCAAACAGGAATAAGGAGTGTCGCCATGCAAATGATCTACAACAGCCCTAACTATTGTGTAGTCGAATTCCCGCCGCAGGACAATCATCTCGCGATGAAAGCGGGGGGTTACGAGATCGTGGACAAGACTATGCAGCGCGAAATTTTCATTGATGGCGCGCTCGCGGCGCGTTTTCGCGAGCATGTCCAGAAGTTGATGCAGGAAGAACAATCGTTGGAGGACGTGGACGAGTTTCTCGGCCAGTTCGACATCTTGATGAACCAGCCGGTGATCCTCCACTAACTCCGGATCCCGGTTGTATCCTGACCAAGCGGTAAGAACGCCTAGCGACACCCTCCAAAACCCCGCCACCTTCGTGGCGGGGTTTTTTTGTTCATGAAGCTTGATTGGCCGCTGTTTTGGAAAGCGCCATAAGAAAGCGTTCGCGCCCTACTACAGATACAATGTTGGGCTATTTCAGCCTGTTTGGAGCCATGTCAATCATGAATCCGTCCGCTATCGTTGACGCATCGAAATCTGCCGCAGAGCGCCGCCCGTACACGCGCGGCGCAGTGTTGCCTGCCCTTTTGCAACAGCGGATTCTTATTCTCGACGGCGCGATGGGCACCATGATCCAGCGCTACAAACTCGACGAAGCCGCGTATCGCGGGGAACGTTTTGCCGATTATCCCCGCGATATCAAGGGCAATAACGAGCTGTTGTCGATCACGCAGCCACATGTGATTCGTGAGATTCACGACCAGTATCTGGCTGCCGGTGCAGACATTCTCGAGACGAACACCTTCGGCGCAACGACCGTGGCGCAGGCCGATTACGGCATGGAATCGCTGGCGGTTGAAATGAACATGCAGTCGGCGAAGCTGGCGCGCGAGGCTTGCGACAAGTACTCCACGCCGGACAAGCCGCGCTTTGTCGCGGGTGCTATCGGGCCGACGCCCAAGACCGCGAGTATCTCGCCGGATGTCAACGATCCTGCCGCGCGCAACGTGACCTTCGACGAACTGCGCCAGGCGTATTACGAGCAGGCGAAGGCGCTGATGGATGCCGGCTGCGATCTGTTCCTTGTTGAAACCATCTTCGACACCTTGAACGCAAAGGCCGCGTTATTCGCGCTCGACCAGTTGTTTGAAGACACGGGCGAACTGCTGCCTATCATGATCTCGGGCACCGTGACCGACGCGTCGGGGCGGATCCTGTCGGGGCAGACGGTCGAGGCGTTCTGGAACTCGCTGCGTCATGCGCGGCCGCTGACGTTTGGTTTGAACTGCGCGTTGGGCGCGGCGCTGATGAGGCCGTATATCGCTGAATTGTCGAAGCTCTGCGACACGTACGTGTCGTGTTATCCGAATGCGGGTTTGCCCAACCCGATGAGCGATACCGGCTTCGATGAAACACCCGATGTCACGTCCAGCTTGTTGAAGGAATTCGCGCAGGCGGGACTGGTGAATCTGGCGGGCGGGTGTTGCGGAACGACGCCGGAACATATCGCGGAAATCGCGAAGGCGCTGGCCGATGTGAAGCCAAGGAAGTGGCCATCGCATTATCGTGAAGCCGCCTGACTGCCTGACACGACGCCCGAGCCCTTCGACAAGACAATCACGCTGCACCGCCGCCCAGAGACACCATGACCGATCACACCATGCGCCTTTCCGGCCTCGAGCCGTTCAACGTCACCGACGGTTCGCTCTTCATCAACGTGGGCGAGCGGACCAACGTGACCGGATCGAAGGCGTTCTCGCGCATGATCCTCAACAACCAGTTCGACGAAGCGCTGGCCGTCGCGCGCCAGCAGGTCGAGAACGGCGCGCAGATCATCGACATCAACATGGACGAGGCCATGCTCGATTCGAAGGCGGCCATGGTCCGGTTCCTGAACCTGATCGCCTCCGAGCCGGACATTTCGCGCGTGCCGATCATGATCGACTCGTCGAAGTGGGAAGTGATCGAAGCCGGCCTGAAATGCGTGCAGGGCAAGGCAGTCGTGAACTCGATCTCATTGAAAGAAGGCGAAGAAGCATTTCGCCATCACGCCACGCTGATCCGCCGCTATGGTGCCGCGGCCGTCGTGATGGCCTTCGACGAAGAAGGCCAGGCCGACACCTACGAACGCAAGACGCAAATCTGCAAGCGCTCGTACGATTTCCTCGTGAACGAAGTCGGCTTCCCGCCGGAAGACATCATCTTCGATCCGAACATCTTCGCGATCGCCACCGGCATTGAAGAGCACAACAACTACGCCGTCGACTTCATCAACGCCACGCGCTGGATCAAGGAAAACCTCCCCCACGCGAAGATCAGCGGCGGCGTGTCGAACGTGTCGTTCTCGTTCCGCGGCAACGACCCGGTGCGCGAAGCCATCCATACCGTGTTCCTCTACCACGCGATCCAGGCGGGCATGGACATGGGCATTGTGAACGCGGGTCAGCTCGGCGTGTATCAGGATCTCGATCCCGAACTGCGCGAACGCGTGGAAGACGTGGTGCTGAATCGTCGCGAGGACGGCACGGATCGCCTGCTCGAAATCGCCGATAAATTCAAGACCGGCGCGGCGAAGAAAGAAGAAAACCTCGAGTGGCGCAACCAGCCCGTCGATCAACGCCTCGCCCACGCGCTGGTGCACGGCATCACGAACTTCATCGTGGAAGATACCGAGGAAGTCCGGGCGCGCATTGAAGCTGAAGGCGGCCGGCCGATCAACGTGATCGAAGGGCCGTTGATGGACGGCATGAATATCGTCGGCGACCTGTTCGGCGCGGGCAAGATGTTCCTGCCGCAGGTGGTGAAGTCAGCGCGCGTGATGAAGCAGGCCGTGGCGCATTTGATTCCGTACATCGAGGAAGAAAAGAAGCGCATGGCCGATGCCGGCGAAGACGTCCGGCCGAAGGGCAAGATCGTGATCGCGACGGTCAAGGGCGACGTGCACGACATCGGCAAGAACATCGTCTCGGTTGTGCTCCAGTGCAATAACTTCGAAGTGGTCAACATGGGCGTGATGGTGCCCTGCGCGACCATCCTCGCGATGGCGAAGGAGCAAGGCGCGGACATCATCGGCTTGTCGGGGCTGATTACGCCGAGCCTCGAAGAGATGGCCTACGTGGCGTCGGAAATGCAGCGCGATGATTATTTCCGCGGCAAGCAAACGCCGCTGCTGATTGGCGGCGCCACGACCTCGCGCGTGCACACGGCTGTGAAGATCGCCCCGCATTACGATGGTCCGGTGGTCTATGTGCCGGATGCGTCGCGGTCGGTGTCGGTGGCGTCGAGCCTGCTCTCTGATGACGGCGCGAAGAAATATCTCGAAGACCTCAAGACGGACTACGAACGCATTCGCACGCAGCACGCGAACCGCAAGGCGACGCCCATGGTCACCTACGCCGAAGCGCGCGCGAACAAGACGAAAATCGATTGGGCGAGCTATGAGCCGAAGAAACCGACGTTCATCGGACGCCGCATCTTCAAGAACTACGATCTCGCGGAGTTGGCGAACTATATCGACTGGGCGCCGTTCTTCCAGACCTGGGATCTCGCCGGTCCGTATCCGGCCATTCTCAACGACGAGATCGTGGGCGAATCCGCGCGGCGTGTTTTCTCCGACGGCAAGTCGATGCTCTCGCGCATCATCCAGGGCCGCTGGCTGCAGGCGAACGGCGTGGTGATGCTGCTGCCTGCGAACACCGTGAACGACGACGACATCGAGATCTATACCGACGATACCCGCACGCAAGTCGCCATGACATGGCGTAACCTGCGCCAGCAGACCGTGCGCCCGATTGTGGATGGCGTGCAGCGCTCCAACCGCTCGCTAGCGGATTTCATCGCACCGAAGGACTCGGGCGTGGCGGACTACATCGGCATGTTCGCGGTGACGGCGGGTTTGGGTGTCGAGAAAAAAGAGAAGCAGTTTGAAGCCGATAACGACGACTACAGCGCGATCATGCTGAAGGCGCTGGCGGATCGTTTTGCGGAAGCCTTCGCCGAAGCGCTGCACGCGCGGGTGCGTCGTGAACTATGGGGTTACGCGGCCGGTGAAACGCTCGACAACGCCGCCATGATCGAAGAAAAGTATCGGGGGATTCGTCCGGCACCGGGGTATCCGGCGTGCCCGGATCACCTGGTGAAGCAGGACATGTTCGACGTACTGCAAGCAAACGAAATCGGCATGACCGTGACAGAGTCGCTCGCCATGTTGCCCGCGGCCAGCGTGTCGGGCTTTTACATCGCGCATCCGGAAAGCACGTACTTTTCGGTGGGCAAGATTGGCGACGATCAGGTGGAAAGTTTCGCGCAACGCATGGCGATTTCGAAGAACGACGCCGAACGCGCACTGGCGCCCCTACTGTAGGCAAAAACCGGGTAGGCAAATACCGGGAATCACAAAGACGCAATATTGGCGAAGTCTATTACGGTTATTTTGACTTTCCTTACACTCGGAGGGGTGCAAAGGCCGTCTTGGCGGCGGTCACGCATTCCTTCACTCGTCACGGAGAAAGTCGAAAATGATCAAGCTGACGCCTGTCCTCGCCGTTGCTGTTGCTGTGCTGTTCACGTCGGGAAGTCCGGCTGCCTTCGCGCAGGGCAACGCCAAGCCGGGCACGGGCGCAAGCTCGAGCACCGCGTCGAGCTATTCGCCGCCGGTGGTGGAGCACAAGAAAAAGCCCCGCAAGCCGCGTGCGAAAAAAGGCGCGAGCGCGCCGGCATCCGGAGCCTCGCAATAACCGCGATTGGCGCCACACCCGGCTCCGTATTCATCGGAACAAAAAAACCCGCATCGGCGACGAGGCGGGTTTTTTTAATACTGACGCCATTGGTTCGCTTCAGCTAGGCCAATGAGCCAATCCCGCTACGTCGCACGAGGCTCACACGCCCCACAGGATGTCGCCTTCCGCCTCATGGGCGAGGCGCATCATGTCGAGGAACGGGTACGCGCGCTGCGCCAGACCGACCGGAATCTCGTGCGGTTCGTGGCCGGGTTCGCCTTCGTGGAAATGGCCGTCGTGTTCGGCGCGTTCCTGCTTGTCTGTCGCTACTGCAGACTCAAGCTTCTGGATGCATGCAGGCAGTTCTTCATGCGTAATGACGCCGCGCTCGCCAAGCCGCTTGCCAATGATGCCAAGCAGGTAATCAGCAAGGTTGTCGAGCATCTGCACGTCTGGTGCAGCTCTGGTTTTGAATGTGATCAGCATGGCAAGGTCCTTTCCCTTTTGTTGGCCTTTTGTGGCTAATGAGCGAGATGCGCCAAGCGTGGTAACAGCCCAGGCCACCACATCACACGCCGGCGTATTGTTTTAATTCCTGACTTGTTTCCCCGACTCGACCCTGATTCGACATATTAGCACCTGCTAAAATCCCGATTTACCCGAGCAAATGTTGCGTCGGTTACAAAACCCCGGTTCTGGCGGCATAGCCGTAACCGGCTCCGGCTATGCCTCCGGACGCGCATACGCAGTCCTGACCGAGCGTCCAGGGTCTTTTCCCGCGCCCGAACGGGCGTAATGGGTTGAAACTGTGCGGAAACAGTTGAGCACGCGTCATGTCGGCGTTCGACGCTCAAATCGCACGGTTTTCTCGCGTTGCCGGCGAACACGTGGATTAAAGCCAAGATGTCGAAGGAACGAAGCATCGCTGCATCGGACCAACAGCCCAATCACCGGATTTAAGAATCAGCATGCTGCCCGCACAAAAACACACACTCGAAACGCTGCTCGCCGACGCGGTCAAGCAGGTCGTACAGGCGTCGCAAGGCGCATCGGAAGCGAACTTTGTCGAGCCGGCCATCGTGCTCGAGCGCCCGAAAGTCGCGGCGCATGGCGATGTCGCATCGAACGTGGCCATGCAGCTCGCCAAGCCGCTGCGGGCGAACCCGCGGCAACTGGCGCAACAGATTGTCGATGCGGTGCTCGGTTTGGCCGCAGCTCAGGGTCTGGTCGACGCCGCCGAAGTCGCGGGTCCGGGCTTCATCAACTTGCGGCTGGCGGCATCGGC
The DNA here is from genome assembly GCF_001544555.2 of Caballeronia udeis. Taxonomy (GTDB): domain Bacteria; phylum Pseudomonadota; class Gammaproteobacteria; order Burkholderiales; family Burkholderiaceae; genus Caballeronia; species Caballeronia udeis. The sequence goes on from NZ_FCOK02000003.1 coordinate 28,175, forward strand.
GAAACAGGCCGTGGTGCCGGCGGTTATTGTGGAAGGCGCGCGCTACGGCTACAACGCCCGCGACGAAGGCAAACGCGTGCTGATCGAGTTCGTTTCGGCGAACCCGACCGGGCCGCTGCATGTCGGACACGGCCGGCAAGCCACGCTTGGCGACGCACTGGCGAACCTGCTCGGCACGCAAGGCAACGCGGTGCATCGCGAGTTCTACTACAACGACGCCGGCGTGCAGATCGGCAACCTGGCCATGTCCACGCAACTGCGCGCCCGCGGTTTTGCGCCCGGCGACAAGGAATGGCCGGATAACGCGTACAACGGCGAGTACATCGCGGATATCGCACGGGGCTATCTGGCCGGCGCGACGGTCGCGGCCAAGGACGGCGCGCCGGTGACGGCGAAGGGCGATGTGGACGACATTGACGCGATTCGCGTTTTTTCGGTCGCGTACCTGCGCCACGAACAGGATCTGGACCTGACCGCGTTCGGCGTGGACTTCGACCAGTTCTACCTGGAGTCGTCGCTGTATAACGAGGGCCGCGTGCAAGCCACGGTCGACGCGCTGATCGCCGCAGGCAAGACCTACGAGCAGGACGGAGCGCTATGGCTGCGCACGACCGACGACGGCGACGACAAGGACCGCGTGATGCGCAAGTCCGACGGCACGTACACGTACTTCGTGCCGGACGTTGCGTATCACGTGGCGAAGTGGCAACGCGGGTTCACCAAGGTCATCAACGTGCAGGGCTCGGACCACCACGGCACCATCGCGCGCGTGCGCGCGGGGCTGCAAGGGCTTGGCATCGGCATTCCGAAGGGTTATCCCGACTACGTGCTGCACAAGATGGTCACGGTCATGCGCAATGGCGTGGAAGTGAAGATCTCGAAGCGCGCGGGCAGCTATGTGACGGTGCGCGACCTGATCGAATGGTCGGGCGGCATGACGCCGGGCGAGGAAGTCGCACCGGATCAGATCGATGAAGAGACCATTCGCCGAGGCCGCGACGCCGTGCGGTTTTTCCTGATCTCGCGCAAGGCCGACACGGAATTTGTCTTCGATATCGACCTGGCGCTCAAGCAGAGCGACGAAAACCCGGTGTATTACGTGCAGTATGCGCACGCGCGGATCTGCACGATCCTCGGCGACTGGAAGACCAAATACGCCGGTAATGCCGACACCCTGCCGAACGTCGATCTTTCGCCGCTCTCGAGCGAACGCGCGATGGCGTTGCTGAACAAGCTCGCCGAGTATCCGGATATGCTGTCGCACGCCGCCGACGAACTCGCGCCGCACGCGGTCGCGTTCTATCTGCGTGACCTCGCAGGCGAATTCCACTCGTTCTACAATGCGGAGCGCGTGCTGGTGGACGAAGATGGCGTGCGTAACGCGCGCATTGCATTGCTTGCCGCCACACGGCAAGTGCTCGAGAACGGCCTCTCGCTGATTGGCGTGTCGGCCCCCGTGAAGATGTAATTCCCGCGCCGGGCACTTCCGGCACGCCAGGTGTGTCATACGCCCGGCGTGCAGAAGTCACGCGGCACGCTTATGACGAGTGAAGACGGCTTGACGACGGGTGCATGATGTAACGCAACACCGCGCAACACAACCACGGGCCACGCCGCGCTTAAGGCCGCCGTTATAATCGACGGCCATTCAGAAGACTTTTTGCAGGTTATTCATACGATGGCAAAACCACGCAGCACGTCGAAGCAGTCGAAGCAAACCGGGGGCACCTTTCTCGGTATCGTGCTGGGCTTGATTGTCGGCCTTGCAATTGCAGTGATCGTGGCGCTGTACATCACGCGCGCGCCCACGCCGTTCGTCGCGAAGGTCGCGCCGGCTCCAGTCGACGCAGGCTCCGCGCCCGCCGCCACGGGCCAGCCGTACGATCCCAACCGGCCGCTCCAGGGCAAGACGCCCGGTCAGGCCGTGCCGCAAGCGGCACAGCCGGCGCCGCCGAACACCGCGCCCGGACAAACGAACAACCAGACACAGTCGTCGGGCATGCAGGACGAACCCGAGATCCTGGAAGTCCCCCCGTCGGCCGCGAACGGTACGGCCGTCGCACCGAAGCCGGCCACCGTGCCGCCGGTCGCGAATGCGCCGGGCGGCTCGTCGGGCGCAACGCCTGGAAAGAAACCGGCTGAGGCGCAGGCTTCGTCGACCGCCAAGGTCACGCCGCCCGCACCCGGCGACGTCAACACCGGCTATTTCCTGCAGGTTGGCGCGTACAAGACCGAGGCGGACGCAGAGCAGCAGCGCGCGCGCCTTGGCTTCCAGGGTTTCGAGTCGAAGGTCACGCAACGCGATGCGGGCAACGTGACATATTTCCGCGTACGGATCGGGCCGTTCACGAAGTTCGAGGACATGAACAACGTGCGTCAGCGTCTGTCCGACGCAGGCGTGGATACCGCCGTTATCCGCTTCTCCAAGCAGTGAGCATGCAGTGGAGCCCGCAGCCCGCGCGGCCTCTCATACAAGGCTGGCGCGGGTTGAAAAGCATGGCCGGCCAGCGGTTGATTGCGGCCCCGCCGGTCGCGCCCGGCCTGCGCGGCCCGTCCGGCTTAAGCGTCCTTTAAGCGTCGTGTGTTCCCCTTTCGCGTCTCCACGCCCTTTCTCGATCACTTTCTCGGTCATTATGAACAAACTCTTCCGCGCCCTCGCTCTCTCCATCGGCCTTGTAGCCGGCACCCTGGGCGCCGTGAATGCGGCGCACGCATCGCCGGCGGCGCCTGTCGCCGGCACCGACTATACGGTGCTGCAACCCGCTCAGCCCGTCGATGCCAACGGCAAGATCGAAGTGATCGAATTCATGTGGTACGGCTGCCCGCACTGCAACGAATTCGACCCGTACCTGGAAGCGTGGGTGAAGAAGCAAGGTCCCGACGTGGTCTTCAAGCGCGTGCCGGTTGCCTTCCGAGACGACTTCATCCCGCACTCGAAGATGTATCACGCGCTCGACGCACTCGGCCTGGCTGACAAGCTCACGCCCGCCGTGTTCAACGAAATCCACGTCAAGAAGAACTATTTGCTGACGCCGGAAGCGCAGGCTACGTTCCTCGCCACGCTGGGTGTGGACAAGAAGAAGTACATGGACGCATACAACTCGTTCTCGACGCAAAGCGACCTGCAACGCGACACCAAGCTGATGCAGGACTACAAGATCGACGGCGTGCCGACGCTCGCGGTGCAGGGCAAGTACGAAACGGGTCCGGCCACCACGAACAGCCTGCCGGGCACCATTCAGGTCCTCGACTTCCTGATCGCCCAGATCCGCGCGAAGAAGATGTAAAGGCGTGGGCGCCACTATGAAGGACACGCCGGGCAATGGCGTTACGCCGGCCCGGCTGAGAGTTTTCATCACCGGCGCATCCAGTGGCATTGGCCTCGCGCTCGCCGAGGAATATCTCCGGCGCGGTGCGGTGCTTGGCCTCGTCGCCCGTCGTGGCGACACTCTCGCGGCATTCGCCGCACGCTTCCCCTCCCATTCCATCTCGATCTATCCCGCCGACGTCCGCGACGCCGCCGCGCTCGGCGCCGCGGCGGCGCAGTTCTGCGCGCAGCATGGCGGCGCCGACGTGGTGATCGCCAATGCCGGCGTCAGCCGCGGTGCGCTGACCGGTCACGGCGACCTCGACGTCTTTCGCGACGTGATGGATATCAACTACTTCGGAATGATCGCCACATTCGAGCCGTTCGTCGCCCGCATGGTCGAGGAGCGGCGCGGGACGCTGGTTGGCATAGCCAGCGTGGCGGGCATTCGCGGGTTGCCGGGTTCGGGCGCGTACAGCGCGTCGAAATCGGCGGCGCTGAAGTATCTCGAAGCGCTGCGGGTGGAGATGCGGCCGAAGGGCGTGACGGTAGTGACCATCGCGCCGGGTTATATCCGCACCGCGATGACCGAGCACAATCCGTATCCGATGCCCTTCCTGATGGACGCCGATGTATTCGCCGCCAAAACCGCCGATGCGATCGCGAGGAAAGTCAGGTTTGCGACGTTTCCCTGGCAGATGCGCGTAGCCGGTGCGCTGCTGCATGTGGTGCCGCGCTGGCTGTATGACCGCGTGATGGAGAAAGCGCCGAGGAAACCGCGCGCGGGGGAATGATCGTCTGGAGCCGCGTGCGCAGCGAAGCCGTGAACGCTTCCACCAAAAACAAAGCCCGGCGCAGGAACTCGCCGGGCTTTGTTGATTTTCCTCGTCGCGCCAAGGCTATAGAACTGAACTAACCGCGCTTAAAACGCCACGAACGGCGAATTTCCGTTGGTCCCGAAACCGAAATAAACATATCGTCCGAAGAAAAACGGCAGGCCGAAGTCGAACAGCGTCGGGAACGAACCAATGCTGCCAGCCAATCCGTTAAGCGCATAGCTCGTGCCGCTGGCAGCCAGCGTCTGCGCGTTCTGGACCGTGAAATTCACCGTGCCCGTTACGCCATTCAACCCGGTAACGGTCGCAGAAAGCGCCGTCGCATTGGCCGGACAGTAGAAGTCGGTGAACGTCGACGTGCAGGCAGGCAACGAACTGTCGGTGAAGAACATACCGTTCGAACCCGAATCCACGATCGTCGTCACCGCCGAGCCCTTGTAGGTACCGGTCAGGTTGCCAAAACTCGTCGAGCGATACGACGTCGCGCCGGTCAGCGTATTGTTGCTCTGCGTGCCAATACCAAACACCAGCGTGCCCGTTACCGACGCCGCCGAGGTCGCCACCGGCGGCAATTGCACAATCACGCCGTTGTTGTCCACCGCGAACTTCGTGACCGGATTCACCACTTGCTGGGCAACCGGCACGCCAATGGCCGAGCAGTTGGTCCCGCCTGGGCACGAAAAGTAGTTGCTGGTCGCGGCGTTCGTGCAGGTCACGCCACAATCGGTCGCCGCCACGCCCACGCCGAGAATCCCGTTCGCGCCCAGTTGCCGCGAACTGCTCTCGTTGCTGCCGTTGATACAGCCGTTCAGCGGCACAGTGGAGTCAGGCAGATCGCCCACCACCTGGATTGGAATGCCGCTCGCGGTTTCGCCGCCAATCTTGACGTCGGCGGTACGCACGGTGCCCCACGTGAAGCCATCGGCGAATTGCGTGCATTCCGCCAGTTGACCATTGCTCGTCGACTGGGCCACCGGCAAGCTGCCGATAATCTGCGCCGCCTGGTCGCTTGCGAAACGCAAGCCGTACGAGCCGGTATCGACCTGGATGTTGTCGATGGTCTGGCAATTGCTCGTACTACCGGGCGCGCACACCGTCACCGATACGTTCGGGATATTGACGAAGTTCTGCGCGCCGGGACCCACGGTGATAGGCACCGTGTTCGCCGCCGTGGCTGCAATCGGCTGCGCGCTGGGCGTGCTGCTGGAACCACTGCCACTACTGCCGCTGCTACTGCTGCCGCCGCTGCTGACGGAACTGCTGCCGGAATCGCCTCCGCCGCCGCAGGCAGCGAGTAACACCGACACGCTCAGCACGGCAAGCCAGCGGAACAGGCCCGAACGCAGGCGCACATTGGACGAAAAAACCGTCGGACGCATAGTAGAAGTCTCCGTCCGTTATTGGATGTCGCTAGGGCTGACGCCGGCGGGCAAGGACTGCGGCAGGTAAGCCTGCCCGGCGAATGCGCCCATGTGGCCGCCGGAGCGGACCACCAGCGCGCTGCCGGCTACGCTGACGGGGCCGCGGCCGCCGCCGTTGGCACGCTGATTCTGGATGCCTTGCACATATTGGGGGAAATAGCTGCCGAGCAACGTCGGCAGATCGGGAATTCTGGGACCTTGCCACGCAATACCGAACACCACGCCATCCGAGCCCACGTACTCGTTCACGACCGTCCCGACGGCGAGCGTCGTGGTGCGAACCGTGTAGGAACCAGCCGTCGTGCGGGCGCCGGACGCAACCGCTGAAGCCGCCGCATGCGACACGGCGTTACTGACGGTGGCGCCGGCCGGCGGTGTCATGGGTGCGCCACCAAGGACAGCATAGGCCGGCGATATGGCGAGCAAGCTCAATGTCAGCCCTGCCGCCAGGCTGGCGAACGCGGATGCGCGTCGCGAGCTCAATGAAATGATCGAAGTGTTCACTTCGCCTCCCCGTTTCGATTATCTCAATATCCGCTATTTTGCCTTGTGCAATGTCCGCACCACAAAAGCACTCGTAATATAGCGCTGCCAGTATGCCAGCCGAATGAGTCGAAACAAGGAAAATGGCGCTTCGTACAAACGCGAATATTGAGGCGCGACAGGAGACGAACGGGACACGGACGCTGTAGGAGCGGGCTCGACGCCCAGTCGCCGGCAGATGCCGGCGACTGGGTGCAGGTCATGCGTATACGTGTTCCGAAGCCTGTCCGCGTCGAACGGCCCGTGTTGTCAGAAACCCAGGCTGGCGAGCAGATCGTCGACTTGAGTCTGGTCCTGGACTACGTCGGTACGGCCTTCCGGATTGATCTGCGGACCGTTCAGCAAGGTGTCCGACGTGCTCGATGCCGCCGCCAGCGCCGCCGCTTGCGCCGCGAACTGTTCACGCCGCTCGGGCGCAATGTTCTCGAGCAACACGCCGAGCAATTGCTGCTCGATCAAATGGACGACGTCCGTGATCTTCTTGATCACCTGACCGGTCAGATCCTGGAAATCCTGCGCGAGCATGATTTCGAGTAATTGCTCGTTGGTCGCAACCGTATGCACCGGTACTTGCTGCAAAAAGCCCCGGGTGTCAGCCAGCAAGGTCTTCACTTCCGCCTTTTCGAGCGGCGCGCCATACCATTGCTCCCAGCGTGCGTCGAGCGCCTGTGCGTCGCGCTGCATGGTCTCCTGCAGCGGCTTGGCCAGTTCGATCGCATTCAACGCGCGCTCGGCAGCCTGCTCTGTCATCGTCGCAACGTACTTCAGGCGGTCGCGCGCGTCCGGCACCATCTCGGCGGCGGCTTCCACCTGTTTGTCGAGGCCGAGTTCGCGCATGGAATCGCGCAAGGTCCGTGTCAACTGGCCGATGCGCGCCAGGATGCGGTCGCTCGATGCATCGCCTTCTTGCTCGACGTCAACAAGCGTCTCGTGGTTCGTCATTTCGTTCACGGTCAGCTCCCGGCCTTAGCCATCTTTTCGAGAATCTTCTGCAGCTTCTCATCGAGGGTCGCCGCCGTGAACGGCTTGACCACGTACCCGCTCGCGCCAGCCTGGGCCGCGGCAATGATGTTCTCCTTCTTCGACTCCGCCGTCACCATCAGTACGGGCAGATGGGCAAGCGTGCTGTCGCCGCGGATCTGCTTGAGCATTTCCAGGCCGTCGAGGTTTGGCATGTTCCAGTCGGAGATGACGAAATCGAAACCGCCGCCGCGCAGGCGCGAGAGGCCGGCCGCGCCATCTTCGGCTTCATCGACGTTGGAGAAACCCAGCTCCTTCAGCAGATTTCGCACAATACGGCGCATCGTCGGAAAGTCGTCGACGACCAAAATCTTCATGTTCTTGTCCATCTTCACTGCTCCTTGTATTCCCGTGTTTTCTTGAAGCGGCGCATGACGCCGCATTTTTATCCGAATTCTCTTGGGCGGATTAAACGCGTTGCGTGCGTTCACCCATTGAATTGAGTCGCGCCATCACGCGCCGGGTCATTTCCGCCAGCGGCACAATCTCGCTGACGCCCCCCGTCGCGATAGCCTCGCGCGGCATGCCGAACACCACGCAGCTCGCTTCATCCTGCGCGAAGGTATACGCGCCGGCCTGCTGCATCTCCAGCATGCCCTGCGCGCCGTCACGGCCCATTCCGGTCAGGATCACGCCAAGCACGTTCTTGCCGGCGTTCTGCGCGGCCGATCGAAACAGCACATCCACTGACGGCCTGTGCCGGTTGACCGGCGGGGCATCGGACAGATGCGCCACGTAGTTCGCACCGCTGCGCGCGAGCACCAGATGGGCGTCGCCGGGCGCGATGTACGCATGGCCCGGCAGGACACGCTCGCCATGCTCTGCTTCCTTCACCGCGATCCGGCACAGGCCGTTCAAGCGCTGCGCAAACGACTTCGTGAAGCCCGGCGGCATATGCTGCGCGATCATCACGCCGGGCGCGTCGGGTGGCAGCGGGATCAGCAGTTCGCGGATCGCTTCGGTACCGCCCGTCGATGCCCCGACAATAATCAGCTTCTCGGTACTCACCAGCGGATTGTTCAGGTTGGGCGTGGGTTTCTCGCCAGCGGCCGCGCCGCCGGCGCCATGCGCCGCGTGCACGACGTGAGGCGTCTGCCGCACCCGGGCCCGGGCAGCCGCGCGGATTTTATCGGCGAGCTTCTCGGAATACTCGAGCATGCCGTCGCGAATACCCACGCGCGGTTTCGTCACGAAATCCACCGCGCCCAGTTCCAGCGCGCGCAGCGTGATTTCCGAACCGCGCTCGGTCAGCGACGACACCATCACCACCGGCATGGGCCGAAGCCGCATCAGCTTTTCAAGAAAATCGAGGCCGTCCATGCGCGGCATTTCGACATCGAGCGTCAGTACATCCGGGTTGTGCTGCTTGATGAGCTCACGTGCCACCAGCGGATCAGGCGCCGTTGCGCACACGTGCATGTCGGGCTGCGAGTTGATGATCTCGGTCATCAGGCTGCGTACCAGCGCCGAGTCGTCGACGCACAGCACACTGATCTTCGGTTCCGTACTCCGGGCCATCGTCATGCTTCCTCCGCCGTCTTCGTGCGGACGGTTCGCTGCAGGCCGGCTGCGGCACCGAATAATTCGATGCGGGGTTTATCGGTAGTTGTAGCTTTGGGCCGGCTGAACAGCTCGACACGCTCACGCGCCTTTACAAGCCGTTCGCTACGTGCTTCAGGCGTTTGCCGCGCGAGCACCCGCTCACGCTCGACCACGCTCGGGTCTTGTTGCGTCATGAGTTTCTTGACCATCGCCTGGCCGGTGCGCGGCATGAACGCGACCTTGCGCGGATACATGCCCTGCAAGTCCTCAGCCACGATGCGAATCTTTTCCAGCGCGAGATACCGGCGCACGAACTCCGAATTGCGATCGCCGATATTGATCGTCGTCATGCCAGCCAGCACCGCGCCGCCGCCGAACACTTTCGCTTCGAAGCGTTCGCGCCGGCCGCCGCGCTTGATCATCTCGTTGATCAGCACTTCCATTGCGTACGCGCCGTAGCGCATGGAATCCGAACTGGATTGCGACGCGTCGGAACCGTCGTCCGGAAGCATGAAATGATTCATCCCGCCAATGCCCGCCGAGCGATCGTGAATGCACGCCGCCACGCATGAACCGAGCACCGTGACGAGCACCATGTCCTCGTTCGTCATGTAGAACTCGTTCGGCAGCAGCTTCACGCCCGGAAGCTTGAAGTGGTTGTCGAAGTAGAGATTCGATGCGATCGGCAAGCCGCTCATGCCAGCTCCCCGGCGAGCGTCTTGCCCGCTTTCTTCGCAGCTGCCGCTGCCGTGGCCGCCGCCGCTGCGTCACGCGTCAATCCATAGACGGTCTGGCCGCGCAGCTTGAACGCCTGCGTCACATACGTGAAGTTCTCCGAATGTCCGGCGAACAATAAACCACCGCTTTTCATCAGCGGCTCGAAGCGCGCGAGCACTTGCGCCTGCGTGGGTTTATCGAAGTAGATCATCACGTTGCGGCAGAAGATGGCATCGAACTGGCCGGGCAGGGCGTACTTCGCGTCCGTCAGGTTCAGTTGCTCGAACTTCACCAGCGCGCGTACTTCCGGGCGGATCTTCACCATCCCGGCATGTACGCCTGTGCCTTTCAGGAAAAAACGCTTCAGGCGTTCGCTCCCAAGCGTCTTCACGGAATCGAGCGAATAGACACCCGCGTCGGCCTTCTGCAGGACCTGGCTGTCGATGTCCGTCGCAATCACCGTGCAATGGCGCGCAGCGCTGTCGCCAAGCGTTTCCATCAATGTCATGGCGATGGAATACGGCTCCTCTCCCGTCGACGCCGCCGAGCACCACACCGAGAACGGCTGCGGACGGCTCTTCGCGAACGTCGCGAGGATCGGAAAATGATGCGATTCGCGGAAGAACGCGGTCAGGTTCGTGGTGAGCGCGTTGGTGAACGCTTCCCACTCGTCGCTATCCGGTTGCGCTTCAAGACGGTCGAGATAGATCCGGAACGTATCGATATTGCAGGCGCGCAGGCGTCGCGCGAGACGGCTGTACGCCATGTCGCGTTTGTGCTCGGACAACGAAATCCCCGCGCGCCGGTGAATCAGCTCGCGAATGCGGCCAAAGTCGGCGTTGGTGAATTCGAAGTCGCGTTCCACTTCCGAACCGTTTCTGGTCCGGTCGCGGGGTGTATCGACGGGCGGGCGCGTTGCCATCATCTAGCCTTTGTTCTGCTGGAACGTGCATCGGCTGCATCCCGTACGGGCGTTGCACCGCGTTTCTTCGACAACCACCCAGCCCCTTGCCTTGCGCCCGGTTCGCGCACTTCGATGAAATGCTCGTCAGGGAGCGCGATGCAATGGGCCGGCATGGTCGTCTGATACTGCTTTAAAAAGTTTCCCAGTCGCCGGACACGGCAACCGCAGCCTTCGCGGCGGGCGCTTTCGCGGCCGGTATTGCCGGTGTTGCCGGTGTTGCCGCGGCTGAAGCGGCGGGAGCCGGTGAGGCGATAAGCTTATTAACGGCGCGATTAGCCGTGACGTTAGGCCGTGCAGCAACTTTAATCGCCGGGCTGGCGTGCGGCCGGGCGATGACCTTCGGCTCAAGTCGGGCGCGCGGGTCGGCGGAGGGCGCGTCGCTGCTGACTTGCCAGTGGCTGACCACGTCCTTCAACTTGCGTGTCTGCTCTTCAAGCGACGCCGCTGCGGCTGCAGCCTGTTCAACCAGTGCCGCGTTCTGCTGCGTGACTTCGTCCATCTGTCCGACGGCGCGGCTCACCTGTTCAATGCCTTGCGACTGCTCGTCCGACGCGGCGCTGATCTCGCCCATGATGTCGGTGACGCGGCGCACGGCCTGCACGATTTCGTCCATCGTCTCGCCGGCGCGGCCAACCAGCACGGAGCCGCTTTCGATCTTCGCGGCGGAGTCGCCGATCAGCGACTTGATCTCTTTCGCCGCTGCCGCGCTGCGTTGCGCGAGGCTTCGCACTTCGCCGGCGACAACCGCAAAACCGCGCCCTTCCTCACCCGCCCGCGCCGCTTCCACGGCCGCGTTCAGCGCGAGAATATTGGTCTGGAATGCAATGCCCTCAATCACGCCGATGATGTCGACCACCTTGCTCGAACTCGATGAAATCGCGCTCATGGTGCCGACCACCTGCTCCACCACCTGACCGCCCCGCGACGCAATATCCGACGCGTTGACGGCCAGTTGCGAAGCCTGGCGCGCGTTCTCGGCGTTCTGCTTCACAGTGCTGGTGAGCTGCTCCATGCTCGACGCCGTTTCCTGCAGCGACGCCGCCTGTTCTTCCGTGCGCTGCGAGAGATCCGTGTTGCCGCTCGCAATTTCCCGCGCGCCGACATCGATGGATTCCGCACCGTGATGCACCGACCCGACCATCGTGGTCAGGTTCGTTCGCATCCGCTCGATGCCGGCAAACAACCGGCCGATCTCGTTGGTCTTGTCCGTGTGCGCCGACTTCGTCAGATCGCCTTGAGCGATGCGCTCGAAGTGATCGACAGCGTCGTTGATCGGTTGCACGATCATGCCGCCCAGCGCGACGCGCGTGCCAATCAGCGTGAGCACGGCCAGCACCATCACGCCAACGATCACCTCGATCAGCAGCGTAATGCTCGCCGCCGCGTCCGCGCGCAACTGCTCGGCATGCTTCTGCGTCAAGTCGGACGTGATAGCTGTCGCTGCGTCGAGGGCGATGAACATCGGGCTGATCCTGGTGTCCGCAATGGCGTGATACGCGGCCATGTCGCCGGCGCGCATCGCCGCGAACTCCGGTTCGACGCCGTCATGCATCAGCGCGTCACGTTTCGCCACGATATCGTCCAGTGCGGCTTGTGGCAGCATCGGCTTTGGCGTCGACAAGAACAGCTTCCAGCTCTCGTTCGACTTGTCGAGCAGGAACTGCCCGCGCTCGAGCACCTTCTTGGCTTCATCAGCGTTGTTCGCTTCGGTCAACCCGCGAACGCGGTCGAGCGCCACGCGTGAGCGCAGCAGGTTCGACGACGCTTCGTTGAGTGCGCGCATGGACACCATGTCGCTGTCCGCCAGCAGGGAAAGCGAATTGCCCGCCGAGCGCAAGCCGTTCAGCGACAACGCGCTCACCACTGCAGCAAATCCCACGAACAGCAGGCCCACGAGCGTCAGCGTGGTACGAATCGACCAGTTCTTAAGCATGTCTTCTTCCCGACCAGCGTGTTGGTAAGCCAGTTACATAAAGTCTCAAGCGAGTCGCAAGCAGTCTCAAGCAGACACGGCGACGGAGTCGATCAACTCCATCTCCTTGCTCGTCATCAACTTTTCGATGTCCATCAGGATCAGCATCCGGCCGTCGACGGTGCCGAGGCCCGTCAGGTATTCGGTGGTGAGCGTGGCGCCGAATTCCGGCGCCGGCATGACCTGGTCCGCTTGCAGCGTGAGCACGTCGGACACGCCGTCCACCACCATGCCCACCACGCGATGCGCGACGTTCAGGATGATCACGACCGTCTGGTTGTCATACTCCACGCGGCCGAGATTGAACTTGATGCGCATGTCGACGATCGGCACGATAATGCCGCGCAAGTTGATCACGCCCTTGATGAACGCCGGCGCATTTGCAATGCGCGTGACGTTGTCGTAGCCGCGAATTTCCTGCACCTTCAGGATGTCGATGCCGTACTCTTCCGCGCCCAGCGTGAAGACGAGGAACTCCTGTCCTGCCGCTTCTGCCTGGCTGACACGTTGAACGTCACGGCGTTGTGCCGCCGAAGTAATCGATTGGATGTCTGCTGCCACGTTAGCCTCCAAAAATTGGTTGGATGTTCCGACTATCTGCTGTCTGACTAGTGCGTCAGCGCGCCATGCGCCGAGCGGTTTTCACGGTTCAGCGCCGCTACGTCGACGATCAGTGCGACGCTGCCGTCACCCAGGATCGTCGCGGCGGAAATGCCGTGCACCTTGCGGTAATTCGTTTCCAGGTTCTTCACCACCACTTGCTGCTGGCCGACCAGCTCGTCGATCAGCATCGCGAAACGGCGCCCTTCCGACTGGATGATCGTGATGATTCCCTGCGTGGGTTCCGTGCGTGCATCGACCACTTCGAACACCTGGTGCAGCGCGACCAGCGGCAAATACTCGCCCCGCACGCGCACCACGCGCTCGCCGCCGGCGACCGTGTAGATATCGTCGGCAACGGGTTGCAGCGACTCCATCACGAAGTTCAGCGGCAGGATGAAAATCTCGCTGCCCACCTTCACCGACATACCATCGAGAATCGCCAGCGTCAGCGGCAACACGATCCGCGTGGTCGTGCCCTTGCCTTCGCGCGACTGGATCTCGACATGGCCGCCCATCGCCTGGATGTTGCGTTTCACCACGTCCATGCCCACGCCGCGGCCGGAAATGTCCGTGACCTGTTCGGCAGTGGAGAAACCCGGCATGAAGATCAGTTGCCAGACTTCGTCGTCGGACATCTGCTCGCTGACCTGCATGCCCTGCTTGAGCGCCTTCGCAAGAATCTTGTCGCGGCGCAGGCCCGCGCCGTCGTCGCTGACTTCGATCACGATGTTGCCGCCGTGATGCGCCGCCGACAGCACCAGTTGCCCCACCGCCGCCTTGCCCGCCGCCCGGCGCGCTTCCACCGTTTCAATGCCGTGATCAAGCGAGTTGCGCACGAGGTGCGTCAACGGGTCGATGATCCGTTCAATCAGGCTCTTGTCCAGTTCCGTCGCCTGTCCGAACGTGACGAGTTCGACTTCCTTGCCGAGCTTCCCGGCGAGGTCACGCACGAGGCGCGGGAAACGGCTGAAGACGTAGTCCATCGGCATCATGCGGATGGACATCACGGCTTCCTGCAGATCACGCGCATTGCGTTCGAGCTGCGCCATGCCGTTGAACAGGCGGTCGTGCAATGCTGGGTCGAAAGTGCTCGTGGTCTCGGCAAGCATGGCCTGCGTGATCACCAGTTCGCCGACGAGGTTGATCAGTTGATCCACCTTTTCCACGCCGACACGAATGGAACTGCCTTCCGCGGCAGCGGGCGCGGCTGCCGTGCGGGTTTTCTTGTCGCCTTCCGGTGCTTTCGGCGCGTCAGTCGCTTCTGCGACCGCTGCGCTTGCAGGAGCCTTGGCGCGGGACTCGGCGGCAGCAGCAGAAGCTGCCGCCGGTTCCGTCTTCTCAGATGCGGGTGCTTCTGCTGCCACCTCGTTCAACTCTTCCTGCTCTGCAGCGGCTTGCGACCCACCTGCAGGTACCGCATCCGCTGCATTGCCGCGGCTCACCGCGATCTGCGCTTCATCGATCACGAAACAGCACACGGCGACGATATCGTCGGAGGACACATCCGAGTCGAGCCACAGCGTCAAGTCGCCGCCCGACTTCAGTTCCCCGACAACAGTACCCAGGTTTCCAAGCTCCTCGGTCAGCAGAGCCTGGTCCTTCTCTCCTACCCCCCGCAACGTAATCTTCAGATGAGGTCCATCTTGCCCGGCCGGCGTGGCAGGAAGTTCGGTCGCCGGGAAAGCGGTCCACTCACCTTCTTCCTCGACCGCTTCGTTGGCTTGCTCGACTACATGCGGCGGCGGTTCGTTCGGCCCGAGCGCCAGCGCGACTTGCGCGAGATCCTGTGCGATCGCGGCGGACTCGGCGAACGACGGCTCCGCTTCATGCTCCGATTCCGGCTCTGCTACTTCCGCGGCAGCAATGCCATCGGCCGGATCGTTGTCTCGCAAGTATTCAAGCTTGGCGCAAATCGCCTTCGCTGCCGCGGCATCCGGCTCAGCGCTGGCGCGATACGCGCCGAGCTGATCCGACAGCACGTCCTTGGTTTCAAGGAACGTATCGATCATGTCGCGACGCAAGACCAGTTCGTTATTGCGCGCCCGGTCGAGCAACGACTCGAGGATGTGCGTAGTCTCGGTCAGTGCCGAAAACCCGAACGTGGCCGCGCCGCCCTTGATCGAATGCGCCGCGCGAAAGATCGCGCCGAGATCCTCGGGATCGGGGTTCGCCAGATTCAGCGCGAGGAGCAATTGCTCCATATCCGCGAGCAGCTCGTCGGCTTCGTCGAAGAATGTTTG
This sequence comes from Caballeronia udeis, assembly GCF_001544555.2. Lineage (GTDB taxonomy): Bacteria > Pseudomonadota > Gammaproteobacteria > Burkholderiales > Burkholderiaceae > Caballeronia > Caballeronia udeis. The sequence goes on from NZ_FCOK02000003.1 coordinate 43,340, forward strand.
ATAGAACTGCGTAATGTCGAGTGTCATGCCTGGGTCACCACCGGATGCCTTGTCTGTCGTCGCTATGCGCGTCGTAAAAGCTAATGTGTTCTTCGTGCCTGATGCTTAGTGCCTGATGCGTCATGCTTCATGCCAAAACCGGTTTGCTTCAGTGCGGGTGCTCCGCTTCCGACAGCGTGGCTACCAGATCGGTCAGCACGTCCGGATCGAACGGCTTTTCGATCCACCCCGTCGCGCCCACCGCACGCGCCGCGGCTTTGAACGGCTCGCCCGATTCGGTCGTCAGCACGAGGATCGGCGTATTCGCATAAGCGCGGTGTCCGCGCAGTTTCCCGATCAGCTCCAGGCCGCTCATTGCCGGCATGTTCTGGTCGGTGATCACCAGATCAAACTGTTCGGCAAGCGCCGCTTCGTAGGCCTCTGCGCCATCCGTGGCCACCGCCACGCGATACCCCGCCGCGACAAACGTCGCCGAGAGGATTTGCCGCATGGCAGCCGAGTCGTCGATAGCCAGAATGTTCTTGATCATGATGTGTGCCGCCCTCTGTCCGATGTTCCTGTCGTGCTCTCGTGCTCTCGTGAGCGTGTTTGATCCTGCCGCTGTCATGGTGCAGCCGTCACGGCGCCGCCGGCTTGGCCGGCAATGCCGGCGCCAGCGGACCGAGGTCGGGCTTGAGCTCTCCCGGACCGCCCGCGTTGCTGGTAATCGTGGTCGCCGGCATGTCCTCGCGTGTCATGGACTCCTCCGACCGGTGGTTCAATACCAGGATGCTGATACGCCGGTTCTCGGGATCGAAAGCATCCTGCTTGTTCAGGTTCTGCGTCGAGGCGAGTCCAAGCACCCGCAACACCTTCGATTCGTCCATGCCGCCCGAGATAAGCTCGCGCCGCGACGCATTCGCGCGATCCGCTGACAACTCCCAGTTGCTGTAGCCCTTTTCACCGCCCGCGTACTGATTGGCGTCGGTGTGCCCCTGCACCACGATCCGGTTCGGCACGTCGTTGAGCGCCTTGCCGATCTCGCGCAGGATGTCGCGCATGTAGGGTTCCACGTTGTTGCTGGAGAGCCCGAACATCGGGCGCTTCTGGGTATCGACGATCTCGATGCGCAGACCCTGTTGTGTCGAATCGATCCGGATCTGCTGCCTGAACTGGCGCAGCACCGGATTCGCTTCGATCGCCGCCATCAGCTTGACCTGCAGGTCGTGCAGACGCGCCTGGTCGCGCCGTTCGAGCTCGCCTTGCGCCGCTTTCAGCGTCTGTTCGTCGAGCCGGTCCACGCGCCGCGTACCGTCGCTCATGCGGGTCGTACCCGGCTCGGGGCTTGAAATATCGCGTCCGCCGCCGTTGATGATGCTGGAGTCCATCCCGCTACGCGGCCCACCCATGATCGCGTTCTTGAGCGGCATGTTGAAATACTCGGCAATCCCCTGCCGCTGCACCGGCGACACCGCGCTCAACAGCCACATCAACAGGAAGAACGCCATCATTGCCGTCATGAAGTCGGCGTACGCCAGCTTCCACGCGCCGCCGTGGTGCGCCTTCTTGTTCGCTATGACGCGCTTGATGAAAATCGGGCGATCTTTGTTGGTCGGCATGGCGGGTTCCGGGCGCTCGGTCGCTGAAGGCGGTTACTTCGCCTTCACGCGGCGCACGTGTTCTTCCAGTTCGGAGAACGACGGACGCTCAGTGGAGAAGAGCACTTTGCGGCCGAACTCGACCGCGATAGCCGGTGCGTAGCCGTTCAGGCTCGCCAGGATCGTCACCTTGATGCACTGGAACATCTTGGTCGACTCGGCCACGCGCTGTTCCGCGACGCTCGCAAGCGGACCGATCAACCCGTAAGAAAGCAAAATGCCGAGGAACGTCCCGACCAGCGCCTGCGCAATCATTTCGCCCAGGATGGCCGGCGGCTGATCGGCGGACGCCATGGTGTGGACCACGCCCATCACGGCCGCGACAATACCGAACGCGGGCATTGCGTCGCCTACCTTGTGCAGCGCGTGTGCAGGGCCTTCGCCTTCCGCGTGATGCGTCTCGATCTCCTCGTCCATGAGGCTTTCGATCTCGAACGCGTTCATGTTGCCGCCGACCATCAGGCGCAAATAATCGGTAAGGAATTCGACGATATGCCGATCCGCCAGGATCTTCGGGTACTGGCCGAAGATCGGGCTTTTGGCCGGATCGTCAATGTCCGACTCCAGCGTCAGCGTGCCCTCTTTGCGTGCTTTTGCGAGCAGCACATAGAGCAGCGCCATCAACTCCATGTACACGTCCTTGTTGTACTTCGAGCCTTTGAAGAGCGTCGGGATCACGCGCAGCGTGGCTTTGATCGTCTTCATGCCGTTGCCGAGGATGAACGCGCCCAGGCCGGCGCCCGCGATCATCAGGATTTCAACCGGCTGGACCAATGCGCCAAGGTGACCGCCTTCCAGCGCATAACCGCCGAAAACGGACAACAGCGTCACTAGTGTTCCGATGAAAATCAGCACAGTCGAGCCCTCATGGTTGCATCGGCGAAACCGCCGTTAAGTGGTTTACGGCAAGCGGCTGGAAAACTTTGAAGGGAAATAGCGGACGGGCGGCCGGCCCGAACACCGGCAACGTCTTTGTTGGCGGTGCATTCAAGCCAGCAAGGTGGTCGGCCGGATGAGGCTGTTTGATCGTTTGCCGGCTTCCAGGGCAAAGCCCGAGGTTTTGCCGGCAAAAAAACCGGGTAAATATGCCGATTCACGGCTTACAAATCGGCAATAAATTGTAAGCAAGCACGAGCGGGTTGGGACCGGACAAACCGCTTCTCAGACCCCGCAGGCTTATCGTCTGACTAACGGCGGACCGGGGAATATCTTTACGCGACGTGCATTTATTTTCATGACCACGGGTTAGCACCAACACAGGAAAGGCATAACCAGCACGCCTGGGCGGTGGCACGGGCATTGCTGTATCTGCCGTCCTGGGCAATGCATCCTGCACCGCGCAATTTGATGACGGACACGCAATCGCTTGCAGCACTTGGGCGTCAGCAATCCGCCGAGCTTCGTAACGGCCGGTGTTGCGGCCTGTAACAAGGTTAAGCGTTTGAAAAATGACTCGTTGATGAAGAGAGTCATCTCGATAATGGACGTAAGGGATAACCCGATTCATTCGGGTCCTATTTTCAGGGGCGGCAGCATAGGCGCTGGCCCGTCTGCCAAGGCTTTACCGGTTTTCGTTTCGGAGACTGTGCGTTGAAGCCCTCACGAACAGGAGAGTCACGTTATGCGTATCGCACAAATTGCACCGTTGCACGAAGCAGTCCCCCCGAAGTTCTACGGCGGCACCGAGCGCGTTGTCTCGTACCTGACGGACGCGCTGGTTGATCTCGGTCACGACGTGACGCTGTTCGCGAGCGGCGATTCGCAGACCAAGGCGACGCTGGAAGCAGCCTGGCCGCGCGCATTGCGCCTCGATCCGTCGATCCGCGACTGGAATGCGCCGCACGCGCTGCTGCTTGAGAATGTCCGCCGCCGCGCGCACGAGTTCGACGTGCTGCACTTCCACCTCGACTACATGCCGTTCTCGGTGTTCTCGCAAATGGACACGCCGTTTGTGACCACGCTGCACGGCCGGCTGGATTTGCCGGAGCTGCAACCGGTGTTCAACGCGTTCCCCGAGGCGTCGGTTGTCTCGATCTCGGATTCGCAACGTGTGCCGCTGCCGCAAGCCGCGTGGCTCAACACGATCTATCACGGATTGCCGCAAAACCTGCTGACGCCGCAAACGCACAAGAAGCCTGAGTACCTGGCGTTCCTGGGTCGTATCTGCCCGGAAAAGCGCGCCGATCTCGCCATCAAGATCGCTGCCCAAAGCGGTCTGCCGCTGAAGATTGCCGCCAAGGTGGACAAGGTCGACCAGGAATACTTCAAGAGCACGATCGAGCCGTTGCTGAGGGAGTCGAAGGCCAGCGTTGAATTCGTTGGCGAGATCAACGAGCAGCAAAAGCCGGAGTTCCTGTCGGGCGCGAAGGCGCTGCTGTTCCCGATCGACTGGTCGGAGCCGTTCGGTCTGGTGATGATCGAGGCCATGGCTTGCGGTACGCCGGTGATTGCGTTCAATCGCGGTTCGGTGCCTGAAGTGATTGACCACGGCGTAACGGGCTACATTTGCGAGGACGTGCAGGGTGCGGTTGGGGCGCTCCAGCGCCTGGGCGAGCTCTCGCGCACCGAAATTCGCGCGCAGTTCGAACGCCGCTTTAGCGCGAAGACCATGGCGCTGAACTATGTCGAGGCTTACACCGCGTTGCTGCAAGCAGCGAAACGCCCGGTACTGCGCCGCGTTGCAGCCGGCTAACTTTCAGCTAATTTTTTTAGCCGCCTGAAGACTGGGCGTTGACTTGATTGGAAACGATGATTGCATCGTTATCTGACACTTTATTGCAAAGCACAAAAAATCCGTCTGAAAGGACGGATTTTTTGTGCTTTGCCTTTCATGCTGACATCTTGCTTCTATTTTTGTCTGCACTATTCGATGCCGCTGCCAAGCGCCTTTACGAATGCGCCTGACTAATCAGGAAGCGCTCACGGTTCTTTCCCGCGATCCATTTCGGTGGTTTGCCGCGCCCGCTCCAGGTGCTGCCAGACTTGGGATCCTGATAGATCGGGGGTAGCGGCTCCTTCTTCGGTGGCCGGCCTCGCCGGACGACCGACAGCCCCAGGTCCTGGGCCGTGAGCCCATACTCCACAATCTTGCGCCGGATATCCGCCAGTACTGCTTCCAGTTCAGCGCGGCGTGCCTCTTCCGCCTGCTCCTGAAGCTTGGCGATCTGCGCTTTGAGCTCAGTGTATTGCGACATTTTCTCAACCCTTTCTAATAGCCCGCGATTATTGGGAAGCGTAACGGCATCGATTAAAAGATGCAACGTTTGAACATGCAATTGCAAAAAGTCCTAATGCGAATGAGAAGAGTCTTGAAACTATAGGGCATTCCTAATAAGAGTTCCCTTAGTTCATGGCGTTTTAACAATTCTTGACAATTAACCTCCGGACTCGGATTACACTGCCTACCCGCCGCAGTGGTCCGTACAAATAGTCATGGTCACGAGCGCCGGAATTGTTTCGGTTTTTTATATACTTTTAGGACTTCGAATCATGCGATTAGGACAGCGCCTCGGCGCAGAAATGTTTGGTACGTTCTGGCTCGTGCTGGGCGGCTGCGGCAGCGCAGTGCTCGCGGCGGGTTACCCTCAACTCGGTATCGGGTTCGCGGGCGTGGCGCTCGCATTCGGCTTGACCGTGCTCACCATGGCCTACGCTATCGGCCATATTTCGGGTTGCCACCTGAACCCGGCGGTGAGCGTCGGTTTGACGGTCGCAGGGCGTTTCCCGGTCCGCGACCTGGTTCCGTACATTGCCGCCCAAGTGGTCGGTGGCGTGATTGGCGCGTATGTCTTGTCGGTGATCGCCAGCGGCGCGCCGGGCTTCGACCTCGTTGCCAGCGGCTTTGCCACCAACGGTTACGGCGATCATTCGCCGGGTCATTACGCCATGATCGCCGCGCTCGTGTGCGAAGTCGTCATGACGTTCTTCTTCCTGTTTGTCATCCTGGGCGCTACCGACAGCCGCGCACCTGCCGGGTTCGCGCCAATCGCCATTGGCCTGTGCCTGACGCTGATCCACCTGATCTCGATTCCGGTCACGAATACCTCGGTGAACCCGGCGCGTTCCACCGGCCCGGCGTTGTTTGTGGGCGGCGCGGCAATGGAACAGCTGTGGCTGTTCTGGGTGGCCCCGATTATCGGCGCGGTCATCGCTGGCGTGGTTTATCCATTGCTGACCGGTGCGAAAAAGCAGGCGCTTGCTGCGGCCTGAATTAAAAAACGGTGAAAGCCGAAAAAACCGGGCGCTCGACGCCCGTTTTTTTAATTGCCCAATTCGTTTGTATCGGGTCCGAATAGCCGATCTATATGAATAATCTGCGACAAATGTAATGACGGCTTACGGTCTGCGGGGGTGTTAAACGTCAATTTACTTATGCCGGGCTCACGAAATGTCCGACAAACGATGGCTGACAGGACTTTGCGGGTATTTACTCCACGGACAAACCCTGACTTCAACTTTCGCCATACTTTCATCTGCTAACAACTCGTCGATACTCGTAAAACGGTCATTGCGTAGATTGGAGTCATGCGACACGCGTCGCCCTAAAAGGAGAACACCATGAAACGCATCGTCACTCATTTGCTGGTGGCCGCCGGTCTTGCAGTGGGAGCGGTTGGCGTCGCGCAGGCTCACACTGATCTCTCCATAGGACTGTCGCTCGGCGAGCCCGGGTATGTGCAGCCCGCACCGGTTTATGTCCAGCCCGCGCCGTTCTATCGCGCGCCGCCGCCCGCCTGGGGTCATCGCGATGACCGCTGGGGCGGTCCGGACCGCGGACGCTGGAACCGCACCGGCTGGGATCACGGCGGCTATGGTCGTGACGGCTGGAATCGTCGAGGATAGGTGACGCTGGTTGTAGAGGTTTGCCAAGGGTTGTTTGAGCAAAGGGAGCGGCCGGTATAGGCGGCTCCCTTTTTCCTTCTGTTCCCTACGTTATTCCCTACGTCCCAGCACCGCGGACGACCGCTGCCGCAATGACCGATTCGGCCCCTTTATTCGTCAGCGCGCGCCGGCGAGGCAAGTTCATCCGTCATGCCGAATAACGCGCGCAGTTGATGCGCGACGCCGGCCTCGAAGTTGTTGCCGGTCCGCGGGACATTCGGCAGGCGTTTTACCAGCGCCGGATTCGCGTTGTTCATCATGAATGGCCGGCCCGCCGTTTCGAGCAGATCGATGTCGTTCATGTTGTCGCCGAAAGCGACGCAATGCGCAGTGTCAATATCGAGCCGGTCCAGCACGAACTGCAATGCCCGTCCCTTCGACACATCCGATGTCATCACCTCCAGGCAATCCGGCATCGAATAAGTAACGTAGATGGAATCGCCGAATTCACGTTCGAGATTCGCCGCAGTCACCTTGAGATCGTCCGGCTCGCCGATATACAGCACCTTCGCAATGTTCTCGCCGTCGTGCGCACGCAGGTCCATTACGTCATAGTCGAAACCCGAGTCCTGATGAAGCACCAGCAATTCAGGTGCGTGGCGGTCGATCAACCAGGCGTCGTCGGCGAAGAGATTCACGATCACGCGCTCGCTTCCCGCCAGATCCGGCTGAACGAGGCGGCGCACCGCCGCTGGAGCGATGTCACGGGCGTAAATACGTTCATTGTCCGGCGCATGAATGCGCGCGCCGTTCGACGTGATCAGGTGAGCGTCAATGCCGAGCACTTCCCGAATCCCGACCACATCGCGATAGTGCCGCCCCGTCGCGATGATGAAACGCACGCCACGCGCTTCCAGCTCGCGGACCGTTTCGACGGTGAACGGGTCGACCTGGTGGTCGTTGTTGAGCAAGGTGCCGTCGAGATCGGTAGCGATGATGGAATACATGGGAAGCGCTTTCCTTTAAGCCGTTAGGAACCTGACATTTTAGCCCCCATGGAGCGATTTTCGGCTCGCAGCCTGGCGAGCCAGTTGCAGCGCGCCTGAAGCGGAGTCCGCTAGCGGCTGGCGTAACCGGCCGCGGAGCTCTTCCGGCACGAATGGCTCCAGTGGCACGGCCAGGCCGCCGCACAGCGCCACCGGCAAAGCGTGATCCAGGTCCAGCGCCGACACCATTTTTTCGATCTCACGCCCCGCGTCCTCCAGCAGACGCGCCGCGAACGGATGGTTTCTGTGCTCGAACACAGTCGGGGCCAGCGTCGCATAACCCGTTTGATTCGCCGCGCACAGCCATACGACGAGGCTGTCCCGATCGGTCGCGTCCGTGCGCTCGAGCAACGCCGCGGACCAGTCGTCGGCGGGCGCCCGACCGTCCAGCACGTGCTGCAAATGGGCGGCCGCCCGCAAACCCAACCAGGCTCCGCTCGCCTCGTCCCCGCTTGGAAAACCATAACCCCCTGCGATCCTGAGCTGACCGCTCGCGTCCAGCGACGCGGCAATGCTGCCCGTTCCCAGCGCCACGATCACGCCCGGCTCGCCTCCGTGCGCGCCGAGCAACGTGGTGAAGGCGTCGCTTTCGACGGCAAGCGCGCATCCATTGGGCGCTGTTGCGTGAAACTGCGCCAGCCACCCCGCGTGATTCACGCCCGCAAGACCGCAGCCAAGCGCGCATGCACGCCACTCGAACGGCAAGCCCGCTGTTTCAAAGGCGCGCACGCACGCCGCTTCGATAGCGTCCCACGCTCTCTCGACGCCGAGCGCCAAGCCTGACGGCCCTCCCGTCGCACGTGCCAATTCAATGCCGTCTGTGTCTGCCAGGACGACGCGCGTACCGCTGCCGCCGCCGTCGACGCCTATCAGGTACTTGTGGGTGTAAGTTGAAGTAGTCATGTCCGCAAGCTTAACGGCACGACCCGCGCGCCGCCACTCAGCCGAATGGGGTATGCGGCGCCACCGCACTGCCTGCGCATCCGGCAAGCTTCTGCCATGAGCCCGCTGATATTGGAGCCGGACATCAGGCCAATGCCTGCAGGGAGCCGCCACGCGACGGCCCACCGGAGAACCAGACCGATCGGCCGACTGTTCTCGCCTTGTCCTTCCGCCTATGCTGATCAAACGCCAACTACGCATTCCCAGAAGCCGACATGACGAACCCGAAAAAAAGCAGCCCGGATAACAGCACGGAGCCCCACCGCTGCGGCTGGGCAACAACCGAAGCACTCGCCCACTATCACGATGAAGAGTGGGGCGTGGCGTCCCATGACGATCGCCATCTGTTCGAAATGCTCGTGCTGGAAGGCGCACAGGCCGGGCTGTCATGGTCCACGATCCTGAACAAGCGGGAGGGTTACCGGGCTCTGTTCCATGACTTCGACATCGACCGGGTGGCCGCTTTCAGCGAAGACGACGCAGCCCGGCTGCTGCTCGATCCCCGCATCATCCGCAATCGCGCAAAGATCTCGGCGGCGGTCGCCAACGCTCGCGCGGTGCAGCGCATCCAGGCGGAACACGGTTCGTTCGCGAATTTTGTGTGGTCGTTCGTCGGCAATACGCCTATCGACACCCCACGCGCAACCTATGCACAAGCACCCGCCTCCAACGAAATCTCCGACGCCATGAGCCGTGCCCTGAAGAAATACGGCTGCAAGTTCATCGGAACAACCATCTGCTACGCGTTCATGCAGGCAACCGGCATGGTCAACGACCATGAGGCTGCCTGTTTCTGCCGGTTCCGCGACAACGCGGCCGTCCCAAGCGAGAATCCGCCAAGCGTCGAACAAATTAGATAATTTGCTCCACTGATTTTCGAAACGTACATTGCGTTTTCGCAACATTTTTCGCGGTTTCATCTCTCATCAGGGAAAATCCTGACGATAGCGGTACCTACGGGGTGAATCACGCTCTGAAGCCTTTACTACAAAGCCTTTACGGGGATTCTGCCCCTGTGCAGGAAGGCGGGCATCATGTCAAAATTGCGGCCAACCGCACATAGCGGCACTTTTTTACCGGAAAGAACCGCTATAAATACGTTGTAAGCGGCTTTTTTCCAGCGAATCGGATGACTCTGGGACGGCTGTCGCTTCGTACCGCTTACCAAGCGTATTCAGACGGTGTGAACGATCGCGGCGAAACAGACACGCCGGCGACATAACGCGGTTTTATGTGGTCGATCGCGCTTTGCCGACCGAGTCCGCGTCCGATACTGATAACGCTGTTAGATGAACACCCACGAAGCACCGCAGTTGTCGGCGCAGGGGAGAACCAGAATGAAAAACCTCAACTTCTTGACGCACCAGGAAATCTTCGACCGTGCCGTCCATCACCTGTTTGGCCAGGGCCAGGCAGCGTTGTTGCCGCGCGGCGGCGGTGCATATCGCGGGTATTGCGGCGGTTGTCCCGTCGGCAGTTTCATCAAGGCGCGCGATTACATGACCGCCATGGAAGGCGTGCCCATTCGCTACGTCGGCAAAGGGCCGGAAACCGTGCCGCCTTACATGGATGTCGGCGTCGCAGCGCTGAAGCGCGCACTCTTGCGCTCGAATATCAATGTCTACGATCCAACAACCGTCGAGCTGCTCAGCTGCCTGCAAAACGTGCACGACGTGTTCGGCAAGTGGGAATGGCGTGAACGCTTTGCGTCCATCGCCCGGCAGTTCAACTTGTCGGCGGATCGCCTTAGATCGGCAGCCTGAGCGCGAAATTGGCAGGGTTCCGCGGGGCTTCGCGAGTCAATCACGAAGGACAAGTGATGACATCGCAAAAGCCCCATGAATGAAGCGAGTCCGCGCTTGCGTTGAACTAAGAAACGAGCATCGGACGATGCAACGCAATAATTAAAGCAACGAGCAATGCAATGTTAACGGCGAGAGACATCTACGAACGCGTAAGCAACCATCTGCTCGCGCAACGGGCTGTATCGGAGGATGAAAACGGTTCGTGCCGGCTGCGCAGCGGCAATGGCCGCAAGTGCGCTATCGGGTCCCTGATCGCCGACGAGTTGTATCGGCCGGAGATCGAGGGGGTTGGGATCTCGTACTACCGGCACGCGAAGGACGGCTCGTTGTTGCGCGCGCTGTACGCGTCAGAGGTGAATGCCTACGATCCGGAGATCGTCGAATTGCTGATCGAGCTGGAGGAAGTCCACGACGATTTCAGCGTGGACGAATGGCCTCAGCTTCTCGCGCGCGTAGGTGAACGGCACGCGTTTATCTAGGCGCGAGTAAACGTCGGACAAGCGCCCGACGGCCCGGGTGAAATCCCGCCGCGCCCAAAGACAAGGCACGGCGGAAGATCCGCGCACGGCGGAAGATCCGCTCAACCGGCTCATAGACAACGCCAACAAGCCGAGCCGCAAGCCCGAATAGGGCCGCAACGTAAAAACAGCAAACCGAAGCAACCAAGCAAAACGGCGATGCAACCCTTGCGGGCGGCATCGCCGTTTTGCTTGGTGCAGCCCATCAACCGGGCTGCAACCTGCCAAGACTTAGTGAAGCTTCTTGGGCAGCATCTGGCTGCGCAGACGCTTGCGCAGACGGCTGACTGCTGCCGCTTTCTTGCGCTTGCGTGCCGTCGTCGGCTTTTCATACGACTGGCGTTCGCGAAGTTCGGCGATCAGGCCGTTCTTTTCGATGGTCCGGCGAAAGCGACGGATCGCGACGTCGAACGGCTCGTTTTCTTTCAAAACAATAGTGGTCATGGATGTCCTAAATCGCTGATACGTTTTTCTGACTGCGCGGCGAAGCGTACTGCACAAGGCAACGCCGCGCGCCGGCACTCCGATCGTCCACCCGACAACAGCGGACACGAGCAAAGCGGCCACGGAGGCCGGAAAAGAGAGAGGTGGGATTTCACCGCCGATCACGGCATGCGCAGGTCTGTCGAAAACGGAACAGCGCACTTCGGGCCGCCCGGCGTCGCTTAAAAATAGCTTCGCCATCGGGCAAAAATCTCGATTCGGGCGAGATGTTATCAGATCGGCGCCCCGTCGCCAACCCCGCAACACCTGTTTGCCGAGGTTTGCGAAGGGGCAACCCCATGATCATGCGCGTTTTTTACCGCTTTCAGTCCGGATTGCTGGCTTCGTCGAGTATAGCGACGTCTTCTGGCGCCAAATTAATGCGGGTCGCATGGGCGAGGGTCTCGAGCTGCTTGACCGAAGTCGCGCTCGCGATCGGCGCTGTCACACCCGGGCGCGCGATCAGCCATGCAAGTGCGATTGCCGCCGGCTCCGTGTCGTGACGGTCCGCCACTTTAACGAGCGCGCTCACAATTCTCAAGCCCCGGTCGTTCAGATAACCCGCCACCTTCGCGCCACGTGCACTGTTCTCGGTATCGGTTTTGGACCGGTATTTTCCACTCAGGAAACCGCTCGCCAGGCTGTAATACGTCACGACCGATACCTTATGCGCCTTGATAACCGGTTCCAGGTCATTCTCGTAGCCGGCGCGATCGTAAAGGTTGTATTCAGGCTGAAGCACCTGATAAGCCGGAATCCCCTCCTTCGCCGATATATTCAGTGCCTCTTCCAGCCTTTCACCGGTGTAATTCGACGCGCCGATTACGCGTACCTTCCCCGCCGCAATCAGCTTTTGATATGCGCCGAGCGTATCCACGAGCGGTGTTTTATCGTCGTCGCGATGGGAAAAATAAATGTCGATGTAATCCGTCTTCAGGCGCTTCAGCGAATCGTTGACAGCAGCCTCGATATTCGCCGCCGATAGCCCCGGCCGCGTGCTCAGCATGCCAACTTTCGTCGCCAGCACGATCTTGTCGCGCTTGCCGCTTTCCTTGAACCACTTGCCGATGATCGTCTCCGACTCGCCGCCCTGATGGCCGTCGACCCAGGCTGAATAGACGTCGGCGGTATCGATGAAATTAAGGCCGTGGTCGACAAAGGCGTCGAGGATGGAAAACGACGTGCGTTCATCGGCGGTCCAGCCGAATACATTTCCGCCGAAAACGAGTGGCGCGACCTTGAGGTCCGACGTACCGATAGTGCGGTGCTGCATGGAGACTCCCGGGTTGTTATAGACAAAACGCAATAACCGACCCGAAAAGAATACCCGCGAATCCGTTTACTCGCAGGCTGCACGCCGATCGCTATTCCCCTACGAATCCTTACCCAAGTCCTCAAGTTTTTTCATGGGCCGCGCTAACCCAAGTAGGCGGCCGGCTACCTCGCTCGGAACCGCCAGGAGCCCTTTGTTTGCCATTGGATCAAATTACTTGTGCAATCGATGAAAGTGCAAAGTTCATTGCAATCGTGCAGTCATCACCCTGATCTGGGACTCCTGTTCACATACTCGAGCCAGCAACGCGCAGTTCGTTCAGGCTATTTTCTTGGCTAGTGCGATGACGGCGACGTTCGTTCCCCGTCCAGCCTGGATATCGGGAGCGTATCGCTGCGCTTCGCGGGCCTCTTGGCTTCTTGATTGCAAGCGCCGATTCGGGGATTGTCTAGTTCGCATCGGCGGTAAATGCATTTCCGTCATGGAAGGCGCCTTTCGTCTTGATACTGAAATCTGATCAAGCCGAAGTCGGGTACCAGCCGGCGCCGAACGGAAATGTCATCCACTCCGACTTCGGCCAGGTCGCGCTATCAACAATCGTTCTACCCTGGCCCAAACCGCCGAACAAGCGGCAAGTTCGTCCTCTTCTCCACCGTTCTGTCGCGAATGATTCCAGTAATCTAGGTGCAGCACTCGATTCAGTGCTGGCGCAGATACCTTGTTGGGTCCGCCTCACACGGTTTCGTTCAAAGGAATATATATGTCACAGATCAATCGGCGCACCAAGATCGGTATGTTGTCCTTGGTCTCCGGCACAGCGAGGGCTGTCCCGCATCCGACGGGTCACCACGCAGCGTCATCGGCGTCGCTGCCTGAAGGATGGTTTTCCGACGAGGTGGGCTATATCAGCGAAACTGCTGATGCGGCTCGTATGCGTATGCTTGCCGCTCAGAAGCAGACTCCCTGAAGGTATCGCAAGGCCACGTCGGCGAGGACGGCTTTTTGCACCTCGGATCACCATCGTGTTATCGAAGAGTTCCATCATGGATATTGTTCAGACAGGGTTTGCCGCCGATACCGGGCAGCCGCCGAAGTATGAGTCCCTAGGTTTGGCCACTTTGCTCAGAGAGGCGACTGCGGGACACGATCTGACTTCGCTTGGGGAACTATTGATCGAGCATACCCAGCGTTACGATGACCCATACGCCTTGCTCGAGTTGTCCGTCGTGCTGGAACTCAAATACCAGAGACCGGCTGCGCTTGCGGTCCAGGCACTGGCAATTCAGACGTGCAAGCATTATCGTTTAAAGAGCGCCCGCTCGACCCGGTCGCCGGTGAAAGTGCTAGCGCTCAAGGCTCCTGGCGATCTGATGGCGAATACGCCTTTCGAATGCCTGCTCGAGAACGCCGACCTCCAGATAGAGGTGCTGTACGTCGGTCGACAGCCGCTTCAGGACGTCAGTTTGCCGGAGCATGACGTTATTCTCGTCGCCGCGTGCGCATCGGATGAAAACGCTGAGGTCCTTGCACGAATCGCCACGCTGATCAGTCATTCTGATCGCCGGGTGCTGAACCGGCCGGAGCGGATCGCACACACGACGCGTGACGCTGCATTTGCGCTGTTGGGCAAGGTCCCCTCCATTCGCATGGCGCACACGGTGCGCCTGCCCCGCGAGCGTGTCCTCGAAGCCGCGTCGGGCGCGTTCGATCTGTCGGACGTGGTGGATGGACGCTACCCGTTCATCGTACGGCCGGTTGGATCGCACGCTGGCCAGGGACTGGTGAAGGTGTCCGACAGGCATGACCTTGCGCACTACCTGGAAGGAACGGACGCCCAGGAATATTACCTTGCACCTTTTTTCGACTATAGCGATCCGGACGGCTTGTTCCGCAAATATCGGATCGTGATGATCGAAGGAACGCCATTCCTGTGCCATATGGGCATTTCGAGCGAATGGATGGTTCACTACCCGTACGCGGAAATGGTTGCGCATCCTGAACGCCGGGCGGAGGAAGCGCGCTTGATGGCGAACTTCGATTCCGACTTTGCGGTGCGTCACAGCAACGCGCTTCAGACGATTGCCGAATTGACTGGCCTTGATTACGTCGGATTTGACTGCGCCGAAACGAGCGATGGCCATTTGCTCATCTTTGAGATTGCCACCGCGATGGTCGTGCACGATATGGACGATCCGAACATATTTCCCTACAAGCTGCCGCAAATGCGCCGCGTCTTCGACGCCTTTAACGACATGCTGTGCCGTGCGTCTGCGGCTCCTGTGAATGCAACCGATGACGGCTCGACGAACCATGAAATCTAATACATTGAATTTTTCGGGTGGCCCCGGCGCGCTTCCGGAAAGCGTGCTTGAGCAAACTCGGGAGGCCATTGCCGCATTGCCGGAGACCGGCATCTCCGTGCTCGGCATGAGTCATCGATCAGACTGGTTCCGGTCGATACTGAACGAAGCAGAACTGAATATACGTTGCCTGCTCGGCATTTCCGACGACTACGCGGTCACGTTCATGCAGGGCGGCAGCAGTCTGCAGTTCGCGACCATTCCGATGAATTTTGCCACGAAGGCCTACGCGCCGCCGGAATACGTGACGTCTGGGTACTGGAGCGGTCGTGCGACGTCGGAAGCGGCCAAAGTGGCCTCGATGAAGATCTCCTGGGACGGTCGCGCGACGGGCTATCGACAACTGCCCGCCCTCCATGCGCTCGACGTATCCAGTTCCGCCGCCTATCTGCACTACGTATCGAACGAGACCGTGGAAGGCTTGCAATTTCCGGTTTGCGAAGACGCCATGCCTGTACCGCTCATTGCGGACATGTCGTCCGACTTTCTGTCGAAGCCCTTCCGGCCAGAGTTATTCTCGATGATGTATGCCCATGCACAGAAAAACCTCGGTCCTGCCGGCGTGACGGTTGCGGTGATAAAGCGTTCTCTTCTCGAACGGATCCCCGATGGATTGCCGGCCATTCTCGACTTTCGCACGCACGTGTCACATGGTTCAAACTACAACACTCCCCCGGTGTTCGCGATTTATGTGATGACGTTGATTACCCGCTGGCTGCGCTTCGACGTGGGCGGTTTGCACGCCATGCAAAGCATCAATGAAAGAAAGGCGCGGCGGCTGTACGAAACACTGGATTCGTTGGGCGATGCGGTTACCGTCCACGCGGACCGTTGCTGGCGTTCACAGATGAACGCGGCTTTTACGTTCGGTGATTCGCGGCTCGACGAAGCGTTTATCGAGATGGCTCGGGAACAGGGCATTGTTGGGCTGGAGGGACATCGTTCGATCGGCGGCATGCGGGTCTCGCTATACAACGCCGTTACGGAGCAGGCCGTGGACATCCTGACTAACGCGCTGACGGAATTCAGTTTGCATCGTGTCTGAGCATGAAA
The DNA here is from genome assembly GCF_001544555.2 of Caballeronia udeis. GTDB lineage: Bacteria > Pseudomonadota > Gammaproteobacteria > Burkholderiales > Burkholderiaceae > Caballeronia > Caballeronia udeis. The sequence goes on from NZ_FCOK02000003.1 coordinate 59,278, forward strand.
GCGGGCTCTAATGAGTCCGCCCTTCAAAATTCGATTTCGCGCCCGGGCGCTCCCGAGTGGTCGATCAGTTTCCGTCGCACTTCCCCATCTCATATGGTCGTGCGGGGCGCGAGCAAGGTTTGTGGCAAAACGCTGGGCAGGCAGCGCAGCCACGCGAGAAAAAATACGAGCGCAAGCCATAGGCGGACGATGGCGTGCAACAGCCAGCGCAGGTTGTAGCCCGCCGCGCACAACACTGCGCCCTGCATCCAATGCGAAGCGAACCAGATCATGTTCGCCGCAGTTTGCAATCGGACTCGCAGAAATTTTTTCCTCAGTATCGGGAAATCGAGCGGCTTTGCAGCGATGCAGCAGGTGAAAGAAGTTGTCTCCTTCAGTGCTTATTAATTGAAATTTTTCAGCTAATCGCTCAAATGCAAGCGTAGATTCGAATGAAAAGCGATGCGTTTCGATAAGTGAGGGTAATCGCTTTACCGTTTGAGGTCCTCGCGAAGTCTCAACACCCACTTCTGGCAGAAATGCATGCAATTGGCTGAGTGATTCATACACGCTCTGCAATAAGGGCTTCACGGAGCCGCCGTAAAGCGGAGAGGATCTGCTGGTCCTCCGATTTCGGTGTGACAAAACGCATGGAGGGGCGCTGAGCAGCTTCGCAAACTGCCTCCGCATCAATTGAGTCATTCTTGCCGCTTTTAACGAATGGTCGAACGAAATGTGATGCGAGCAACTTGGGCGTGTGGCCGAGGCTCCGCAACTGGCGGCGTAAACAGTGCGAGCCCGCGCCAGCGTCCGTCGTCACACGAGAAGGCGGAAGCGCAGCGAAAAATTCGAAGAACGGCGTTCTGGACACTTTCTTCCGTAGCACTGCCTTCACGGCGCCGTCTTGACAATGGATGTGAAAATCCGCTTGCCTGGATCAATGCCGACCGTCGCAATATTCTCCAAAATATCCGTTGTGTTAATAAAACTGTCTCACGAGGTGTCAGGGCTGAAATCCTGCCGGAATCGCTGTCCCGCCTGGATAGGCGCAAACGGATATAGATCAATCAACCGACGAATTGCGATCGACCCCTAAAGTTTCGAAGAGCGGGGCCGAAAACCCAAGTAGGCGGCCGGCTACCTCGCTCGGAACCGCCAGGCAACAGGACCGTGCAGCAAGTAGCCATAACAGCCCTTATGTTCTTTCAGGAGAAATCCAAATGCTTGGAATTAATAGCAATATCAACTCGCTGGTCGCCCAGCAGAACCTGAACGCGTCGGGAAGCGCGCTGTCGCAGGCCATCACGCGCCTGTCGTCTGGTAAGCGCATCAACAGCGCGGCAGACGATGCAGCAGGTCTGGCGATCTCGAACCGTATGCAAACGCAGATCAACGGCTTGAACCAAGGCGTTTCGAATGCGAACGACGGCGTGTCGATGATCCAGACGGCATCGAGCGGTCTGTCGCAGATCACGTCGAGCCTGCAAACGATTCGTCAACTGGCAGTGCAGGCATCGAGCGGCTCGTTGTCGGCAAGCGACCAGGCAGCACTGCAGCAAGAAGTGGCGCAGCAAGTTGCTGAAGTGAACCGCGTGGCATCGCAAACGACGTACAACGGCAAGAACGTGCTGGACGGCTCGGCTGGCAACGTGAGCTTCCAGATCGGCGCGAACGTCGGTCAGACGATCGGCCTGAACCTGACGCAAAGCCTGTCGGCAGCTTCGCTGGGCGGCGGTATCCCGCAAAAGGGTGCAACCATCGCCTCGATCTCGGGCGTCAGCCTGACGTCCGGCGGCGTTGCTGCTGCGGCAGGGACCACCCCCGCCATCACGCAAGTCAATGTGCTCGCAGACGGCAACGGCGGCTTTACCTTCACCGACCAGAACAACCAGGCGCTGTCGACCGCCGCTTCGACGGCCCTGTTTGGCGCGAACACGACCGGCTCGACCACGCTGCCGACCCCGCTGACCCTCGTCGGCCAAGGCGCGTTTGCCGCGACGGTTCAGGCAACGGCTCAAACTGCTGCAGCAGGTTCAGCGACGAGCGGACTCGGCTTAGTCAACGCTACCAACGTCGCAACGACCACTGGCACGTATGCAGCCGCCAACGCGAGCCTGGGCTCGGTTACCGGTGTGAATTTGGCGGCTAACGGTACGGCAGCAGCGGCCGGCACTCCTGCAGCCATCACGTCGATCAATATTTTGGCCGACGGCAATGGCGGCTATAAGTTCACCGACCAGAATGGTAATGCGCTGAGCACTGCGGCCTCTCAGGCCTTGTTCACGGTTACCGGCGCCGGTCCGGCAGGTCAGGGGATCACCTTCAATGCGGCGGGTGCACTGGGCGTAACGGCTCCGACCGGTTTCGGCACGGTGAACTCGGTTGCGGGCAACTTTGGCATCGCTACGGCCAACACGCTGAATACGCCGCCGGCAGTATCGGCCATCAACATCAGCACGACGGCAGGCGCGAACGCTGCGATGGAATCGATCGACAACGCACTCGCGACGGTCAACAACATCCAGGCAACCCTGGGTGCTGCTCAAAACCGTTTCACGTCGATCTCTTCGGCACAGCAATCGCAATCGACCGACTTGTCAGGCGCCCAGTCGCAAATCACCGACGCGAACTTCGCACAGGAAACAGCTAACCTGAGCAGGGCGAACGTTTTGCAACAAGCGGGTATCTCGGTGCTGGCGCAAGCCAACTCCAACCCGCAGCAAGTTCTGAAGCTGCTCCAGTAATAGCTCTTCGCGGTAACGGCCGGCGCATGGCACCACGCGCCGGCCGAATGTGTTGCCCGGGGAGGCTTGCCTCCCCTACCCGTTTTACAAACGTTTATCATTCAGGCTCGAAAGCAAAACCGACACACGGAGCATCCCCATGTCGACGATTCCCAGCGCCGCCAACACGGCCGCGGCCACAGCAGCCCAAGTCGCTGCCGCCGCAGCAGCAGCCCAAGCGGCCGCCGCGCAGTCCATCATCAGCGGGTCCACCGGTAATTCGTCACTGGATGTCTCGTCGCTCGTCACGAGTCTCGTCAACGCAAAGGTAGCAGGCCAGACCGCCTCCCTGAGCGCACAACAGTCGAACGACAACACCAAACTTTCGGCAATCGGCGCATTGCAGGCTGCATTGTCCGCCTTGCAGGCCGGCGTCCTGCCGCTGTCCAACGGCACGACCCTCGGCCAGTTCACCGCGACCGCGAGCGGCACCGGACTGACGGCAACCGCCACCAGCGGCGCCACGGCCGGCACCTATTCCATCGGGGTAACGCAGATCGCGAGCGCGCAGACGCTCTCGTCAGCGGCATTCGGCGCGACGACAGCACTCGGCACCGGCACGATGAATGTCTCGGTCGGCGGCCAGTCGATGAGCGTCGCCATCACGTCGGCGAACAACACGATCAGCGGCATTGCCAGCGCGATCAACTCGGCGGCGAACAACCCGGGCGTCACGGCGACCGTCGTCACCGGCACGGACGGTGCGCATCTGGTCTTGCGCTCGTCGGCCACGGGTGCATCGAATACGATCAACGTGGGAGTCACCGGCGTCGCGAACGATGCCGGCCTGTCCAGCCTCGGCGTCACGTCCACGGCCGGCGCCAGCGGGACCGCATCGACCTTTACGTCAGCGGTGAGCACGAAGGCGTGGACGCAATCCGCGTCCGCACAAGACGCCATGTTCACCGTCGACGGCACGGCGGGCACCAGTTCCAGCAACGCGGTGACCACCGCGGTCCAGGGCCTGACGCTCAACCTGACCACTGCGGCCATTGGCACGCCGGCGGGCACGACGCAGACAGTGACCGTGGCGCAGAACACCTCGTCTGCAGCCAGCGCAATCAACAATTTCGTCAGCCTCTATAACGCCCTGGTCACCACTTACGGCCAGGTCGCGGGTTTCGACAGTTCGCAGGCCGCCGGCTCGCAGGGCGGCGCGCTGCTCGGCGATTCGACGTTCAACACCATCCAGAACACGCTCGCGAGTACCGTCGCCGGCGGCGTGCCGAACGGCAATTCGACCGTCTCGCTTGGGTCTATCGGCATTACACTCAACGCGGACGGCACCCTGACAGCCAACAGCACGACGCTCACGAATGCGCTCACGAGCAACCCGTCGGGCGTCTCGGCCCTGTTCAATTCGACCACCGGCGTGGCCGCGAAGCTGACGACCAGCCTGAACTCGTTCCTGGGCACGGGGGGCCTGGTCGCGAACAGCCAGAGCGCGATCAACACCGACCTGACCAGCATCGCGACGCAGCAAACTGCCTTGACTTCCTACACGGCGCAGCTCACGAGCCAGTACCAGGCGCAGTTCACAGCGCTCAATACGCTGATGGCGACCATGAACAACAACTCGCAGTACCTGACGCAGTTGTTCGGCGGCGCCAATAGCGCGGGTGCGTTGGCATCGTCCGGCAACGCCTGATGGAGCCAGGATAAATCGACATGGAACAGAACAGCTTGATCGACCGCCTGCTTGAGTTGACGCTCGCAATCCAGCATGCGGCGGCCATGGCGGACTGGCAGGAAGCGGCCCGCCTGACTGAAGAGCGGACCCCGCTTTTCATGGAGTTGACGCCGGAACAGGACGCCACGGCCATGGACGCGATCAGGCGAATCCAGGAAATCGATGCCGCCATTGCGGCCAACGCGAAGGCGACGCAGGGCGAATTACAGGTCGAATACAGCTCGGCGATGAAGAAGATCCAGGCGGCCAGCAAGTATCACCAGGCCGCCAAGTTCTGACGCAAGGCGGAAGCGGTACACGGCCTTATCCTGGCTCCGCGAAGACAACCGCGAAAACCAGGCATTTGGCGCAATGCACCCCGGGCACCTATGTGCTTCCGGGGTGTTTTCTTATGGTCTAGCGTCCCAGCGTCAGCGCCAGATACAGCGCATAAAGCCCACCGTTCACCAGCAGCGCCCACAGCACGATCCCACTCTTCCTCGCGTTGAAGCGCAGCCACGCGGCCGCCGCGAGCGTGATGAAAACGCCCGTCATCACCTCCACGCGCGGCTCCCACGGCGTCAGCATGATGCCGATACCCGGCAGCAGAGTGCCCTGGAACACCATTGCGCCGGTGATATTGCCGAACGCCAGCGTATCCTTGCCGCGCCGTGCCCAGATGATGCTGTTGACCTTCTCGGGCAACTCGGTCGCGATAGGAATGATGATCAGCGAGAGCAGCAGCGCCGATATCCCCAGCACATGCGAGACCCCTTCCACGCCGGCGATAAACCCCTTCGCACCACCAACCAGCAGCGCCGTGCCCAGGATCATCTGCAACACGATGGTCGCAAGCGAGGTAGGCAACCCGAAGCGCGAGATCAGCAGCCGCTCGGGCGCTTCAGTGCCGTGGCCCTTCTCGACAAGAGCGGCGGACGCGCGAAACGTCGTCACCACGTACATGACATACACGCCGACCAGTCCCGCCGCAAACAGTGCGCGCACTTGCCATGCGTGATGCGGTACGTACATGGCGGCCGCCGCGATCAGGAAAGCACACAGGAAGAAGTTGAGATCGCGGGTGAAACCGCCGTGTTCGGGTGCGACGACCCCCTTGAGGCCGCGCGTCTTGAGCACGGCGATGGCCATCAGGCAGGTCGACAAGGTCGCGAGCATCAGCGGTGCGCCCAAGATTGCGCCCACGCCGATTTCCTCGTTCACCGCGCGGCTGGCGGTGCCGCCCATCAACGCGATGATCGGCACGGTGGTTTCCGGCAGCGCCGTGCCCACAGCCGCGAACAGCGAACCGGTGACCCCTTCGGAAATGCCTAGCTTTTCGCCGAGATGTTCGAGCGCGTTGGTGAAGAGTTCCGATGCCACCAGGATCACCACGAGCATGATCGCGAGTTGCAGGAAAAGCATCGTCATGCGGCACCTCGCGATAAAACCGGCGAGGAAGCGAGGCGATGAGCGACGCAATGATCTTGACGGAACAGCGGTAGGGAAACCGACGAACGCAGCGTATGGCCTGGGGCAGGCCTGAGGTGTTTTTGTTTTGGAGACACGATAAATTCACGGTCGGACGTCAGCGAACCAGGATGCAATCCCGCGCCGTCCGACCGTGAACGACAAGATGCACCCATGGTCTCGCCAAACCTGACCGGTCGAACGCGCCACGGCTGACTAGCCGAGTATGTTGACGCGTCCTCCTCCCGTTGCGGAAGGAAGGCTACTCCCCAAAGACGGCCACGAGTTTAGCGTGGGTACGCGGATTAGGCAACCGCCCGCGGCGGTCTTCAAAAAACTGTCACGGGCCCATATGGATATCCCGAATCGGTCGTTGTAGCGGAAATAACGGTTCAGTAAGCTACGGCCACGGAGGCCCAATCGTTGCCATTTCGTTGCGCTGACGCATCCGACGAAGCGCACCGTACAATAAGCCGCAACCGCCGTAACAAGAAACGTCCGACTGACTAACACTGACGACCACGTTCGTAACGGGAGATCCCATGCGCTTCAGAATGCTCGCAGCCGCTGTACTGGCCATCACGCCGGTGCTCGCGATGGCGAAACCGCTCACTGTGTGTACCGAGTCGAGCCCGGATGGCTTCGACGTCGTGCAATTCAATTCGCTGGTGACGACCAACGCATCGGCGGATGTGATCTTCAACACGCTCGTCTCCTACGATGAAGTCGCGAAAAAGGTCACGCCCGCGCTGGCCGAGAAATGGGACGTCAGCCCCGACGGCCTCACCTACACGTTTCATTTGCGGCCGAACGTGGCGTTCCAGACCACGGACTACTTCACGCCGTCGAGAAAACTGAACGCCGACGACGTGGTGTTCTCCTTTGACCGCATGCTCTCCGACAGCAACCCGTGGCACAAAGTGGCGGGCGCAAGCGGCTTTCCGCACGCGCAGTCAATGGGTCTCGTCAAGCTGATCAAGTCCGTATCCAAAGTCGATGACAACACCGTCAAGTTCGAGCTCAACACGCCGAACGCGACCTTCGTGCCCATTCTCACAATGGGCTTTGCATCGATCTACTCGGCCGAATACGCCGACCAGTTGCTCAAGGCCGGCCACGAAACCGACCTGAACGCGAAGCCGGTGGGCACCGGGCCGTTCATGCTGAAGAGCTATACGAAAGACGCCGTGATCCGTTACGACGTCAACCCGACCTACTGGGGGCCAAAACCCAAGGTGGACCGGCTGATCTACGCCATCACGCCCGACGCCTCCGTGCGCGCGCAGAAGATCAAGGCGGGCGAATGCCAGATCGCGTTGTCGCCGAAGCCGCAGGACGTGGTCGACGCGAAGAAGGACAGCTCGTTGAAAGTGGTCGAAACGCCGGCGTTCATGACGGCGTTCGTCGCGTTGAACACGCAGAAAAAGCCGCTCGATAACCCCAAGGTACGCCAGGCGTTGAACATTGCCTTCGATCGTACGACCTACCTGAAGACTGTCTTTGAGAATACGGCTACGCCCGCTGTCAACCCGTACCCGCCGAACACGTGGAGCTATGACAAGCAGATCACGGCGTATCCGTATTCGGTCGATCGCGCGAAGAAACTGCTCGCCGACGCCGGCTTTCCGAATGGCTTCGACACGACAATCTGGGTGCGTCCGAACGGCAGCGTGCTGAATCCGAATCCGAAGGTCGGCGCCGAGTTGCTTCAGGCGGACCTGGCGAAGATCGGCGTGAAGGCGCAGGTGAAAGTGATCGAATGGGGCGAGTTGATCAAGGAAGCCAAGCAGGGCCAGCACGACATGTTGTTCATGGGCTGGGCGGGCGACAACGGCGATCCGGACAACTATCTGTCACCGCTCTTCAGTTGCGCCGCGGTGCGCTCGGGCATCAACTTCGCGCGCTTCTGCGATCCGACACTGGACCGCATGATCGATGAAGGCAAAGAAACTGCGGATACAAGCAAGCGGACCAAGGCTTATACCGAAGCCCAGCAGATCATTCATGACCAGGCGCTGTGGATTCCTCTCGGTTACCCCACAGCATCGGCAATCACGCGCAGCAACGTCAGTGGATATCGCGTGAGTCCGTTCGGACGGCAGAACTTCGCCAGCGTCGCGGTTCAATAGTCAGTGCTTTGATTCACCAAGGAAGCCGGGCGTGCAAACGCCCGGCTTCTTTTACTTCGGCGAGAAGCGGATCACACCGTCTTCGTCATGGGTATGGCGCACGAGTTCGCCTTGCAGCCAGAGCAGGTGCAAATGCGCCAGCGCTTCGCCGAGCGCGAACGTCATCTGGTGTACATCGAGCGGACGCTTGAACATGAGCGGCACAATGTCAGCGGCGCTTTGCGGCTTGATCGCACAGGCTTCGCGCACTTCTGCCAAACGCGCGGCGTGGTGATCCCGAAGCTGCCCGATGCGCGTATGCATGCCGCGAAACGGCTTGCCGTGCGAAGGGAGCACGAGTGTATCGGCGGGAAGGGACTCGTAGCGGCCCAGTGAACCCAGGAACAGCGCGAGCGGATTCCCCTCCGGTTCGATAGCAAACACCGACACGTTAGTGGATATGCGCGGCAGCACCATGTCGCCGGAAATCAGCACCTTCGTCTCCGCGCAGAAAAACGCGCAATGTTCAGGGGAATGCCCAAACCCTGTCACCACTTCCCAGTCACGGCCACCAATCTTCAGCTTGTCGCCATCGCGCAGCCGACGATAAACCCGCGGGATGGACGGCACCAAGGTCGGGTAATACGCATCGCGCTTGCGCAGCGCTTCAAGCGATGCCGGGTCCGTCATTCCATGCAGGGCGAAGTGCCGTGCGGCACGCTCGCCGCCCGCGTCGGAACCGTCGCCGGCGGACATCACGCGGCCCATTGCGTACTCGCCGAGCGACATCCAGAGCCTCACCGGATCCCATCGTTTCTTCTCGCCGCCGTTGCAGATCCAGTCCGCCAGCCCCAGGTGATCCGGGTGGCAATGCGTGACGACCACGCGCAGCACCGGCAGGCCGTCAAGCAGCGTGTCGAAGGTGCGTTCCCAGTTCGCCCGGATCGTTTCGTCTGAAATACCGCAATCGATAATGGTCCATCCCGCCACGCCGTCGATCTCGTCGCGCATGACCCACAGGTTGATGTGATCGAGCGCGAACGGCAGCGGCATGCGCACCCAGAACACGCCGGGCGTGACTTCCATCGTGTGGCCGCTTTCAGGAAGACGGTCTGCGAAAACGTAATCGAGTTGCTGTTCGAGCGGGTTCATGCGGATCGGGTCTCCGGGTTGTCAGTTGTTGCATTGCCGCCAAGTTGACGCTAACGTTAACCTGCATTTTAACGTCGGCGTCAGAAAAGCGCTGGAAACCTTGCAATTTCAATGACAGACACGCGCTACACCATCGCCGAACTGGCACGCGAATTCGAGATCACACCGCGCGCGATCCGGTTCTACGAGAACCAGGGCTTGCTCACGCCGGCGCGCGAAGGCACGAACGGCATGCGTCGCGTGTATTCGGCGCGCGACCGCACGCGGCTCAAGCTGACGCTGCGCGGCAAGCGGCTCGGATTCTCGTTGCTCGAAGTGAGCCGGCTGCTCGACCTCTACGATTCACCGACCGGGACGGTCGCCCAATTGCATGCGTTCCTCGACACCATCGCGGCACATCGCGCCGTGCTGGAGCGGCAACTGGAAGACCTGAACGCAACGCTCGCCGAGCTCTCCGCCTACGAGGTGCAAGGGCGCGCGCTGCTTTCAGCGAACGCTGAAAAACGCGCGCGCCGAGCGGCGGTTGCGTCTGCATCGACGGATACGGACGCGAGGAAAGACGCGAAGGTACCTTGAGCTCGCAACGGACAGGAATGGCGACGGCGGAGAAGCGGCAACGTCCGGCGATACAATATCGGCCGGGTTCGAAACCGGGTTTGACGCTTATAACGTAAAGACGTAATCACGTAGCGCACTTGGCGTACGCCGGACGACACCACACGAAGTGCAGGGTCGACATGAATCACTTTCCCAAATTGCTGTCGTCGCAGATTGGCTTCGATGTCGCGGAAACGCTGCTCGAAGGCTTCGACCGTCACTATCGCGTGTTTCGCGATGCGGCCATCGCGGCGAAAGGGCTATTCGAAGCCGGCGACTGGCACGCGCTGCAGCGGCTTGCGCGCGAGCGCATCACGTCGTACGACGATCGGGTGGAAGAGTGCGTGATGCGTCTGGAAGACGAGTACGACGCCGAGAACATAGACGATGAAATCTGGCAGCAGATCAAGCTGCATTACATCGGCCTGCTGACGGCGCACCGGCAACCCGAGTGCGCGGAGACGTTCTTCAACTCGGTGTGCTGCAAAATCCTGCATCGCTCGTACTTCAACAATGACTTCATTTTCGTGCGGCCCGCCATTTCGACGGAGTACATCGAGAACGACGAACCCGCGGCCAAACCGACCTATCGCGCGTATTACCCGGGTAAAGACGGGCTCGCGGCAACGCTCGAACGGATCGTCACGAACTTCCAGCTCGAGCCGCCGTTCGAAGATTTGCAGCGCGACGTCCATTGCCTGATGCAAGCCATTAACGAGGCGTTCGGCGAATTCAAGGCCGCGCCAAATTTCCAGATTCATGTGCTGTCGTCGCTGTTCTTTCGCAACAAGGCGGCGTACATAGTGGGCCGGATCATCAACGGTGATCTGGTGGTGCCGTTCGCCGTGCCCGTGCGTCACACGTCGCCCGGCCTGCTCGCGCTCGATACGGTCCTGCTGCAGCGGGAGCAACTGCTGATCATCTTCAGCTTCTCGCACTCCTACTTCCTCGTGGATATGGAAGTGCCGTCCGCGTATATCCAGTTCCTGCGCTCGATCATGCCGGGCAAACCGAAGGCGGAAATCTATACGTCGGTGGGCTTGCAGAAGCAGGGAAAGAACCTGTTTTATCGCGACTTGCTGCATCACCTGTCGCATTCCAGCGATAAATTCGTCATCGCGCCCGGCATCAAGGGGCTTGTGATGCTGGTGTTCACGCTGCCGTCTTTTCCGTATGTGTTCAAACTGATCAAGGACAACTTTCCGCCGCCGAAGGAAACCACGCGCAAGAAGATCCAGGACAAGTATCAGCTCGTCAAACGCCATGATCGCTTGGGGCGCATGGCCGATACGCTCGAGTATTCGAGCGTCGCGTTACCGCTGTCGCGCCTCGACGATGCGCTGCTCAAGGAGCTCAAGAAGGAAGTCGCATCGATGATCGAATACGAAGGCGATAACCTGGTGATCAGGCATATGTACATAGAGCGGCGCATGACACCGCTGAACCTGTATTTGCAGAACGGCACACCGTCGGAAATCGAGCATGGCATCAAGGAATATGGCGACGCGATCAAGCAACTGATCCAGGCAAATATCTTCCCTGGCGACATGCTCTACAAGAATTTCGGCGTGACGCGCCACGGCCGCGTGGTGTTCTACGACTACGACGAGATCGAATACCTGACTGATTGCAACGTGCGCAAAGTGCCGCAAGCGCGCAACGAGGAAGACGAGATGTCGGGTGAACCGTGGTACACCGTCGGGCCGCATGACATCTTCCCCGAAACCTACAACACCTTCCTGCTCGGCGACCCGCGCGTGCGTGACGCGTTCATCAAACATCACGCCGATTTCTTCGACCCCGCGCTCTGGCAAAAGCACAAGGAAGAAATCCTTAACGGCGAGCTCGCCGACTTCTTTCCGTACGAACGCGGCATTCGTTTTTGCGTTCGTTATCCTGAGCGTTTTCTGGACGGCGCACCCGCAGCACGCGCCGCATGAAACCTATCCGCACTGAATCCCATGCCTAACATCGACAACACCGACAACCCTGAAAGCCACGAGAACAACCCGCTCTCGCATCTGTTCGATAACAACCTGAAGTGGGTCGATCGCAAGCTCTCGGAAGACGCTGAATATTTCTCCCGCCTGGCGCATCAGCAAGCGCCCGAATATCTGTGGATCGGGTGCTCGGACTCACGCGTGCCGGCCAACCAGATCATCGGCTTGCCGCCGGGCGAGGTGTTTGTACACAGGAACATCGCGAACGTGGTCGTTCACTCGGACCTCAACTGCTTGTCCGTGATCCAGTTCGCGGTCGACCTGCTGAAGGTCAAGCACATCATGGTGGTCGGGCACTACGGCTGTTCCGGCGTCGGCGCGGCGCTCGTGGGCCGGCGCGTGGGCCTTGCGGACAACTGGCTGCGCCACGTGGAAGACGTGCGCGACAAGCACTCCGCGCTGCTCGAGGAATGGCCGATGGGCGTCGCGCGGAACCGTCGGCTGGTGGAGCTGAACACCATCGAGCAGACGGTGAACGTGTGCCATACGACCATCCTGCGCGATGCCTGGGCACGTGGTCAGGAGATCACGGTGCACGGCTGGACCTACGGCGTGCACGACGGCCGTGTGCGCAACATGGGCATGATGATCAGCGGGCCGGAGGAAGTTGAACCGACCTACCAGCGATGCATCGCGGCGCTGGCGCGCGGTGGCGCGCACTCATCGGAGAACGATGTGCTCGCCTCCGATGCCGCCCGCCTAGGCGATGTCCCGGCTATTGTGAAAGGTGTGATCAAGGAGCTGAAACATGACTGATTCAACGCGTGATTTCGTCACTGATCCGGTGGTGATCGTATCGGCTGCGCGTACGCCGATGGCCGCTTTCCAAGGCGACTTCGCCACGGTGACAGCGCCGCAACTCGGCTCGGTCGCCATCCGCGCCGCCGTGGAGCGTGCCGGCCTCAAACCCGAGCAGATCGAAGAAGCCGTGATGGGTTGCGTGCTGCCCGCCGGACTCGGCCAGGCGCCCGCGCGGCAAGCCGCGCTTGGAGGAGGCCTGCCGCTGTCCGTCGGCAGCACCACGGTCAACAAGATGTGCGGGTCCGGCATGCGTGCCGCCATGTTCGCGCACGACATGCTGCTGGCCGGCTCGGCGGACGTGATTGTCGCGGGCGGAATGGAGAGCATGACCAATGCTCCGTATTTGCTGCCTAAAGCGCGCAGCGGCATGCGCATGGGCCACGGCCAGGTGCTCGATCATATGTTCCTCGATGGCCTTGAAGACGCGTATGAAAAAGGCCAGCTGATGGGTACGTTCGCGGAGCAATGCGCCGGGTCGTACCAGTTTTCGCGGGAAGCGCAGGACGCGTTTGCGGTGGAGTCGCTGCGCCGCGCGAAGCAGGCCAATGAAGACGGTTCGTTCGATTGGGAAATCGCACCGGTGACGGTCGCGGGACGCAAGGGCGATACCGTTATCGATCACGACGAACAGCCGTTCAAGGCGAATATCGACAAGATTGCTACGCTCAAACCGGCCTTCGCCAAGGACGGCACGGTAACGGCTGCCAATTCATCGTCTATCTCGGACGGCGCCGCCGCGCTCGTGATGATGCGTGCATCCACGGCGAAGCGGCTCGGCGTCACGCCGCTCGCGCGAGTGGTCGGGCACAGCACCTTCGCGCAGGAACCGGCGTTGTTCACGACTGCGCCTGTTGGTGCAATCCGCAAGCTGCTCGGGAAGAACGGCTGGCGCGCGGACGAAGTCGATCTCTTCGAGATCAACGAAGCGTTCGCCGTCGTCACGATGGCCGCCATGCGGGAACACGACTTGCCTCACGACAAGGTCAACGTCAACGGCGGCGCGTGTGCGCTCGGGCATCCCATTGGCGCATCGGGCGCGCGGATTCTCGTGACCTTGATCGGCGCGTTGCGTCAGCGCGGATTGAAACGCGGCGTGGCGAGCTTGTGCATCGGCGGCGGAGAAGCGACGGCGATGGGTATCGAACTGGTATAGAGCAGCGTGCAGGAGAAAGAAAGTCATGAAAACCGTATTGATCATGGGCGCATCGCGCGGGCTCGGCCACGAATTCGCGCGAGCCTATTGCCGCGACGGCTGGCGCGTGCTTGCCACCGCTCGCAACGCGGCGTCGCTGGAAGCACTCGACGCCATGGGCGCAAAAACCTTCTCCGTCGATACAACCCAGCCCGAGCAGATCGCGGCGCTGGGCTGGCAACTCGATGGCGAGAAACTGGATGTCGCGATCATCGTGTCGGGCGTGTACGGTCCGCGAACCGAACACGTGGAAACCGTGCTGTCGGAGGATTTCGATCAGGTCATGCACACCAATGTCCGCGGCCCGATGCAACTGTTGCCCATTCTCCTGCCGCTCACCGACGCTGCGCATGGCGTGCTCGCGGTGGTTTCGAGCAAGATGGGCGGTATCGCGGAGATGAACGGGACGGCGGGCTGGCTGTATCGCGTGAGCAAGGCCGCGGTGAATGCGGCGTTGAAGGCGGCGTCGCTGGAGGTGCGCGGCTCGACTTGCATCGCGCTGCATCCGGGATGGGTGCGCACCGAAATGGGCGGCTCGTCGGCGGCGATCGAACCGGCGCACAGCATTTCCGGAATGCGCGCGGTGATTGCGGCGGCCGCCGCGAACCCCAGGAAATTCAACGGCTCGTTCGTGCAGTACGACGGTACGCCGCTCGCGTGGTGAGTGCTGTACATTAGTACGGCTTCCGAAGTGAGTGCTTCAATCATACAAAGAGGACATGAGGTGGCATATCAGGTGCATGGCGTGGCGTCGTCGGGGAATTGCTACAAGGTCCGGCTTGCATTGGAGCAATTGCGGCGGCCGTATGTATGGCATGAAGTGGACATGATGAACGGCGCCACGCGCACCGAGGCGTTTCGTCAGTTGAATCCGAACGGCAAGGTGCCGGTGCTGCAGATCGATGAGCACACATGCCTGTTCGAATCGGACGCGATCCTGTATTACCTCGCCGAAGGCACCCCGCTGCTGCCCACGGACCGTCTTTCGCGAGCGCGTGTCCTGCAATGGATGTTCTTCGAGCAATACAGCCACGAGCCCAACATTGCGGTCGCGCGCTTCATTCTTCAGTTCGTCAAACACCCTGACGATCCTCGCCTGCCCGAGAAAACCGCCGGTTCGTATCGCGCGCTCGATGTGATGGAAACGCATCTCGCCACGCGAACCTATTTCGTCGATGAGCAATACACCATCGCGGACATTGCGCTGTATGCGTACACCCATGTCGCCGATGAAGCCAACCTGGACCTCGGCCGGTATCCGGCCATTCGCGCATGGCTGGCGCGCGTGAAGGCGCAGCCGCGACACATCGAGATGCCGGGCGTCGACCTATGAAGCAAGCCGGTGAATGCCCGTGCGGCGGCGCGTCGCCGGGATCGGGCAGCGCTAAACGTCCGCCGGGCTACGTGGAATGCTGCGGGCGGTTCATAGAAGGAGGCGCACCGGCGGGCAACGCAATGGAACTGATGCGTTCACGCTACACCGCCTACGTGCTCGGCAACACAGCGTATCTGCGCGCAACCTGGGCCGCTGCCACCTGCCCCCGCGACCTGGAAACCTCCGCCGATTCCGCCACCCACTGGCTCGGCTTACAGATAAAACGCCACACGCCTATTGACGCTGATCACGCCGAGGTCGAATTTGTCGCTCGATACAAGCTCGGCGGCCGGGCCTTCCGCTTGCATGAGACGAGCAGTTTCGAACGCGATGCCGCCGGCCAGTGGCGTTATGTCGACGGTGATCTCCGCGATTGAAACGTCGTAGCGACGAGTCTGCCTGCATCGACGGCAATAATTTCCTTAACGTCCGCTTTCGCCAAAAATTAGTGTGCCGCGCGGGTACTTTCTAATTGCGCCTATTCATTTTGTCCGGGTACCCTAGCTTTTCGCCAGTCGCTGGCGAATGATATTAAGTTGCTGTTTCATAAGCCAAATATCCGTCAGCGCGTCGGTGTTGCGTATTGAAGCCCATTGTCTTGTCTATTCGGGACATGACTTGACGATCCAACCAGCGATACTGATTGACAGTACAGGCGCGCGGATCGATGGATCGTGACAATAAGCTGGCTCGCGCTTTGGGAAATCAGCCGGGTCGAGAGTGGGTGGGGTTTCGGGGATGGCATTTAGGCATGTGTTGTCAGGTTGTGTAATGGCGTGTGCGCTCGCGGCGATGTCCGCCGCGGCGCTTGCAGATCCGTTCGCGGGTGCGCAGCAGTACGCGAAGCTCGAGGCTCCTGCTTTCGGCACGGTGCCGCAGTCGCTCGGCTCCTCCCTTCCGGTTGTTGAGGCAAACCTCAACGAGTCCGTCATAGAAGTACCTTCAGGCGACGTCTCGCTTGAAACCACCATTTTCAAACCTGATGGCCCGGGTCCATTCCCCATGGTCGTCTTCAATCACGGCAAGCTTCCGGGCAATGCGCATGACCAGCCCCGCGCCCGTCCGATCGCGTTTGCGCGCGAGTTCGTGCGCCATGGGTATGTGGTCGTCGTGCCGAATCGTCGTGGCTTTGCGGGATCGGGCGGCGAATATACCGGCAACGGTTGCGATGTCGAAGCCAATGGTTTCACGCAGGCACGTGACGTGGCGGCCACGGTGGCTTACATGGACAAACAACCGTTTGTCGACAGCGAGCATGTGGTGGTGGCGGGCGCTTCGCACGGCGGGCTGGTGACCATGGCGTATGGCGCTCGCGACGCGCGTGAGGCGAAGGGCGTGCGTGGCCTGATCAATTTCTCCGGTGGCCTTCGTCAGGACGAGTGTCCTGGCTGGCAGAAAAACCTGACGAGCGCGTTTGGTGAGTACGGTGAGCATGTGAAGTTGCCGTCGTTGTGGATGTACGGGAGCAACGACTCTGTATGGCAGGGCAACTTGCCTGATGAAATGTTTGCTTCATATAGCGCGCACGGCGCCCAGGCCGACATGGTGAATTTCGGCGCTTACAAGAACGATGCGCATCGGCTGGTTGGGGATCGTGACGGTGTGTCGATCTGGTGGCCGCGGGTGAAGACGTTCCTGGCCGGTATTGGCATGCCGACGGATCGTGAGTATCAGGTTTCGGATCCGCAGGCGCCTTCGCCGACGGGCTACGCCAGCGTTGACGCGGTGACCGCGGTGCCGTTCCTCGATGAACATGGCCGCGAAGGTTACCAAAACTTTCTGCATCAGTATTCGAGCCGCGCGTTCGCGGTGTCGGATTCGGGTGCGTGGTCGTGGGCGGAAGGGGGCGATGACCCCGTGGCGGTGGCGTTGGCGGGATGCCAGAAGCAGAGCAGCGATCCATGCCGGTTGTATGCCGTCAATAATGCGGTGGTCTGGAACGATCGCAATGTCAGTCAGACGCAGACGGCGTCGCGATAATGCCTTTGGTTGGGTGGCTGGAGGCGTTCGCTGCTCCGGCTGCAGACAAGCCCGCCTTGACTGAAACGGCCCGAAAAGCGCCCCGCGCTGTGCGCGTACAGCTCGGCACGAAATAGCAAACACCCTCTCCGCCCGAGCGCAAACGAAAAACCTCCTGCAGGGCACCTGCGGGAAATAGCCTCTGAACCCCGCAAAGACCCTCCACGATAAGCGAAGTTAGCCGCGTCGCCACGTAATCGCCAAACGCGTCTCACGTCCACCGCAGGTCCCCGTGCGCCTCAAAATCGAATCCCGCGACGAATTTAGAGATAATTGGTGCTCAGCGAAACACCGAGTCGCGCACATCGAGATCGAGAAACCCCATGACCGATGCAATGAACCTGCAGCGCCTGAAAGTCACCGTCGACGGCTACGTGGCACGCGTCACACTCGATCGCCCCGACGTCCGCAATGCCTTCGACGAAGCCACTATCGTCGAATTGACAGCGGCATTCCGCGCGCTCGCCGACGATGCCTCCGTCCGCGTCATCATCCTCGCGGCGAACGGCCCGGCATTCTGCGCCGGCGCCGACCTCAACTGGATGAAACGCATGGCTGCGTACTCGGACGCGGAAAATCGCGCCGATGCACTCGGCCTCGCCACCATGCTCAACACCCTCTACGCATGCAGCAAACCCGTGATCGCGCAGGTCCAGGGTGACGCGTATGCGGGTGGCATGGGCTTGGTCGCCGTCGCCGACATGGCAATCTGCGCGGATTCAGCGCACTTCTGTTTGTCCGAGGCGAAGCTCGGGCTGATGCCCGCCACCATCGCGCCGTACGTGATCCGGGCAATAGGCGCGCGCGCGTCGCACAGATACTTCGTGACCGCCGAACGTTTCGATGCAGCCGAAGCGCTGCGCATCGGCCTCGTCCATCAGGTCGTTGCGGCAGACGCGCTCAATGCCGCTGTCGATGCCGTCGCGGCCGCGATCGTCGCCAATAGCCCGAACGCCGTGCGCGAGTGCAAGCAGCTCGTCGTCGATCTGGCGGACAAGCCAATCGATGAAACGCTGATCTCGGACACCGCCGACCGTATCGCACGAATCCGCGCCTCGGACGAAGGGCGCGAAGGCGTGCGCAGTTTTCTGGAAAAGCGCAAGCCGTCGTGGCTTGCCTGAATGTGATCGGGAGCGGCGCCTGAATTCGCCCAAGCGCATGATTGGCCGCTCCCCTGGAGTCGTTTTGAACCTGAACAACCCGCCAAAGCCTGCACCCGATGACTGGGTTGCACGCTCGCTACGCGCCGTATGGCACCCCTGCACGCAAATGAAACATCACGAGCGCACACCGCTTGTGCCCATCGCGCGCGGCAAGGGCGCGTGGCTCTATGACCACGACGGCCAGCGCTATCTCGACGCCATCAGCTCGTGGTGGGTCAACCTCTTCGGCCACGCGAACCCTCACATCAATGCCGCGCTGAAGGATCAACTCGACACGCTCGAACACGCCATGCTCGCCGGTTGCACGCACGAACCCGCCGTCCTGCTCGCCGAGCGTCTGCACGCGCTGACGCAGCACACGCTGGGCCATGCGTTCTTCGCTTCCGACGGCGCATCGGCAGTTGAAATCGCGTTGAAAATGAGCTTCCACTTCTGGCGCAACACCGGCCACGCGGAGAAGTGCGAGTTCGTCTGCCTGGCGAACAGCTATCACGGCGAAACCATCGGCGCGCTCGGGGTGACCGACGTCGCGTTATTCAAGGACGCCTACGATCCGCTGATTCGCCATGCGCACGTAGTGACGTCGCCGGATGCGCGCCAGGCCCGTGAAGGCGAGACAGCACGTGATGTCGCGCAACGCGCGCTCGCCGATATGAAAACGCTGTTCGACGCCCGTGCCTCGCAGCTTGCAGCCGTGATCGTCGAGCCGCTGGTTCAATGCGCGGCCGGCATGGCGATGCACGATCCGTCGTATTTGAAGGGCCTACGTGTTTTGTGCGATGACTACGGCGTGCATCTCATCGCCGATGAAATCGCTGTCGGATGTGGTCGCGGCGGCACGTTCTTCGCATGCGAACAAGCTGCGATCTGGCCGGATTTCCTGTGTCTGTCGAAGGGAATCAGTGGCGGGTATTTGCCGTTATCCATCGTGCTTACCCGCGATGAAATCTACGCCGCGTTCTACGACGACGACATGACGCGCGGTTTCCTCCACTCGCATTCATACACGGGTAATCCGCTCGCGTGCCGGGCCGCCCTCGCGACGCTCGACCTGTTCGAAAGCGCTAACGTGCTTGAAGAGAACCGCCGGAAATCGTCTGTGTTGCGCGCTGCGCTGAGTCCGCTGCAAGATCATCCGCACGTCAGGAACCTGCGCGAACGCGGCACGATCTTCGCGTTCGATGCGATCATCGAAGACCCGGCCCAGGCACGCTCATTCTCACGGCGCTTCTTCGAAAAGGCCTTGAAACACGAACTATTGTTGCGACCGATAGGCAAGACCGTCTATCTGATGCCGCCGTACATCCTCAGCGACGACGAACTCGCGCTGCTCGCCGAACGCACCCGCACGGTATTCGACGCCACGTTATCGGAGGCTGCATGAGCACTACATCGCCCGCTCTTTTCAAGACCCTTGAACAAGGGCTCGCCGATATCGAGCGCAACGGCTTGCGTCGTCGCCGACGCATCGCCGACAGCGCCTGCGCCGCTCACATGACGGTGGATGGACGCGAGATCATCGGCTTTGCAAGCAACGATTACCTCGGGCTCGCCGCGCACGAAACCTTGCGCGAAGCGCTTGCGGAAGGCGCGCGAAAATACGGCGCGGGAAGCGGCGGATCGCATCTGCTCGGCGGCCATTCGCGCGCGCATGCGAAGCTCGAAGACGACCTCGCAGCATTCTCCGGCGGATTCGTCGACCAGGCGCGAGCGCTGTACTTCAGCACCGGCTACATGGCGAATCTCGCGACGTTGACCACGCTAGGCGCTGTGAGCAAGTCAGGCGGCCGCGATACGCTGATGTTCTGCGACGCGTTGAACCACGCATCGCTGATCGATGGCGCGCGTTTGTCGCGTGCGGAAATTCGCATCTATCCTCACGCTGACGCCGAAGCACTCGGCGCAATGCTAGAAGCATCCGCGAATGACGCCGGCACGAAGATCATCGTCACGGATTCCGTGTTCAGCATGGACGGCGATATCGCCCCGCTTGCACGGCTGCTCGAGCTGGCGGAGCGTCATGGCGCATGGCTGGTTGTCGACGATGCGCACGGCTTCGGCGTGCTGGGTCCGCAAGGCCGCGGCGCGCTGGCCGAGGCTGCGTTGCGCTCCCCGCATCTCGTGTACGTCGGCACGCTGGGCAAGGCGGCGGGCGTTTCCGGGGCGTTCGTGATCGCGCATGAAACGGTGATCGAATGGTTCGTGCAGCGCGCGCGGCCGTACATCTTTACGACGGCATCGGCGCCGGCCGTGGCGCACGCGGTATCGGCGAGTTTGAAGATTATCGAAGGGCAGGAAGGCGACGCAAGGCGTGCGCATCTCGCGACGTTGATCGAGAGTACGCGGGCCATGCTAAAGCGCACGCGATGGTCGCCCGTGGATTCGCATACGGCGGTTCAGCCGTTGATTATCGGTGGCAATGAAGAGACGCTGAAGCTTGCCGCCGCACTCGATGAATACCGCATGTGGGTGCCCGCCATCCGGCCGCCGACCGTTCCGGTTGGCACATCGCGCCTGCGCATTTCGCTTTCGGCGGCGCATAGCCACGACGACCTCGCCAAGCTCGACGAGGCACTGCAAACCTTGAGCAACCGATCATGACCGCGCCACTCTCGCTCTTCGTCACCGGCACCGATACCGAGATCGGCAAGACGCTCGTATCCGCTGCGTTGCTGCATGGCTTTGCCGCACTCGGCCTGCGCGCCGCCGCGATGAAACCTATCGCGGCGGGCGCGTTCGAGCGCGACGGCGAGTGGCACAACGAAGACGCCGATCAACTCGATGCCGCCGCGAACGTTGCGCTGCCGCCGGCCATACGCACGCCGTTCCTGCTGAAGGAAGCCGCCGCGCCGCACATTGCGGCGGCACGCGAGAATGTGTCGCTGGATATTGCGCGGATTGTGGAAGCGCATCAGTTCGCCGTGCAGCAAGCGGACGTGGTCGTGGTGGAAGGCGTGGGCGGATTCCGCGTGCCCCTCACCGATGTCCACGATACCGCCGACCTCGCGTTCGCGTTGAACCTGCCGGTCGTGCTGGTGGTCGGCATGCGGCTCGGCTGCATCAGCCATGCGTTGCTGAGCGCTGAAGCCATCGCAGCTCGAGGCTTGCATCTGGTGGGCTGGGTGGCTAACCAGATCGACCCCGCCATGCTGTTTCCTGCTGAAAACATCGAAGCAATCCGGCTGCGGCTGGACAGTCAATACAACGCGCCGCTGCTCGGCACCATTCCCCGCCTTACGCCGCCCGATGCTCGCGCGGCCATGGCTTACCTGGATACCTCCCTGCTGCTGGACACGCTTCGTTCAGCCGGCTCGGGCCAGTAATTCATCGTTATCTGCAAAACGAAAAGGATCCTCACATGACGCAAGTGCAATCCACCGACAAGACGGCTCAACCCTCCGCACCGCAGACGCTGGCTCGCTGGCGCGTGGCGGATATCGTCGCGCTCTATGACCTGCCGTTCAACGACCTGCTGTTTCGTGCACAGGGCGTGCATCGCGAACACTTCGATGCCAACACGGTTCAGCTCTCCACGCTGCTGTCGATCAAGACCGGCGGTTGCCCGGAAGATTGCGCATATTGCCCGCAGTCGTCGCATCACGACACGGGATTGAAGGCCGACAAGCTGATGGCCGTCGATGAAGTCCTGAAGGCTGCCGAAATCGCCAAGTCAAACGGCGCGACGCGGTTTTGCATGGGCGCGGCGTGGCGCAATCCGAAGGACCAGCATCTCGAACCGATCGCCGACATGATTCGCGGCGTGAAGGCGATGGGCCTGGAAACCTGCGTGACGCTCGGCATGCTCGAAGCGCATCAGGCGACACGTCTGCGCGACGCGGGGCTGGATTACTACAACCATAACCTCGATACATCGCCGGAGTTCTACGGCCAGATCATCTCGACGCGGACGTATCAGGACCGCCTGGATACGCTCGAACACGTCCGCGATGCCGGTATCAACGTGTGTTGCGGCGGGATTGTCGGCATGGGCGAATCGCGGCGCGAGCGCGCCGGGCTGATCACGCAACTGGCAAACATGGAGCCGTACCCGGAATCGGTGCCTATCAACAATCTGGTGCAGGTGGAGGGCACGCCGCTGACGGGTACGGCTCCACTCGATCCGTTCGAATTCGTGCGTACGATCGCGGTTGCGCGGATCACGATGCCCAAGGCGATGGTGCGCTTGTCGGCGGGACGCGAGCAGATGGATGAAGCGCTGCAGGCGCTGTGTTTCCTCGCCGGCGCGAACTCGATTTTCTACGGTGACCAGTTGCTGACGACAAGCAACCCGCAGGCTGAAGCCGACAGGAAATTGCTGGAGCGGTTGGGGATGCGCGCAGAAGCATCGCAGCAGATGCAGGCGGCAGAGGCTTGTGAGGTGGAGTGCGGACACGCACAGGTGCAGTGACGAGTAGGTGAAGTGGCAGCAAAAAGCCCCGATACTCCGGGGCTTTTGTCTTTTCGTCAGTCCAACAGTGAATTGCTGTTATGCAATACCCAGAAACACGGCCATTGCACGGTTCACACTTATCATGAGTTCTCCTTCAAGCCGCCCGAACACGTCACCGAGTTTTTCCCGCGGCATGGTGACTGCTTTATCAACCATTACTTGCGACCGTTTAGACAGTTGATTGATTTCGTCAGGCTCGATAGTCACACGAAATAGCGGCGTGTCGCGCAACTCACTCGTCAGCAACAGAACCGTTACTGAATCATGCTCTGAAAACAGATCCGATTGCAGGACGAGAGCGGGGCGCGGTTTGCCGTAGTTACCTTGAACTGAAACGGTAATCAGGTCGCCGCGCCTCACTCTCAGCCCTTCGTGTCCATACTGGCTTCAATAAAATCGAGAATCTCAGTTTCCTGTGAATCCTCGCGTAACAGCAAAGACTGACGGCGGCACTCCTCTGCAAAGCCTTCGCGCCGCGTGTCAGGTACCCAAATCTGGACTGGGCGAAGCCCCGCTGCACGCAATGCCGCGCGGCGCTTTCCTACTCGTTCAGCAACATTTTGCCTCATTACATCCTCCGTTACATGTAACGAGTTTAGCGCATTCGGGGAAATCTCCAAGATCGCGGGTATGGCGAATTTATCCCCCTCAATTCTTATCCACGATCACCTGATCGAACGTGCCACCATCGGAGAAATGGGTTTGCTGCGCTTTCTGCCAGTTGCCAAAAACCTGCTCAACCGTGAACGTCTTGATCGGCTTGAATTCGCTTGCGTGCTTCGCCAGCACCTCGGCGTTACGTGGCCGCAGATGATGCTGCGCGATGATCTCCTGCGCCGCCGGCGTCCACAAATATTCCAGGTACGCCTGCGCTTCCTTGCGCGTGCCGCGCTTGTCCACGACCTTCGCAACCACCGCGACCGGCGGTTCGGCCAATAAACTCACCGACGGATACACCGCGTCGAAATCCTTTCCGCTCGCGCCCGCATTCATCAGCGCGACTTCGTTTTCAAACGTCACGAGCACGTCGCCAATACCCCGTTGCGTGAACGTCGTCGTCGCGCCACGGCCGCCCGTGTCCAGCACCGGCACGTTCTTGAAGATGGCTTTCTCGAAGTCCTGGGCCTGCGCGTCAGTCGCGCCCTGCTGCTTCTTGTAACCCCACGCAGCCAGATACGCATAACGCCCGTTACCCGAGGTCTTCGGATTCGCGATCACGACCTGCACGCCGGGGCGCGCGAGGTCGCTCCAGTCCTTTATGTTCTTCGGGTTCCCATGACGCACCAGAAACACCATGGTGGTCGTGTACGGCACCGCGTTATTCGGCAGAAGCGTGCGCCAGTTGGCCGGCACCAGGCCGCCGCGCTCGACCAGCAAGTCGATGTCGTTCGGCTGGTTCATCGTCACCACGTCAGCCTGCAGACCCTGCATCACCGACAACGCCTGCGCACTCGACGCCCCATGCGACTGGCGCACGGAAAGCGTCTCGCCGGTCTTCTGCTTATAGTCGGCAATGAACGCGGTATCGATATCCTTGTACAACTCGCGCGTGACGTCATAAGAGACGTTGAGCAACGCTGTATCCGCGTGAGCGAACGTGGTGAACGTAGCGAAACCCAGCGCCACGATTGCTGCCCAATGCTTCAAACCCGCCATACATCCCCCGATTATTCGAATAGTGAAAACCGCTGCGAAGCGGCGATTCTATCGAAAAGGCGGAGCTGCATTGCATCGGACAACTCATCCATACGCCGCCTGTTCGACGTGCTCGAAGCGGTCGAACACGTCGGGTTGCCCGGCGAAATGCGCGGGGGCTGCGCAATGAATTAGGGTATCGACAAAATATTTTGCGCGCGGCCACGGACCGAACCCCGCCGCCGTATTGATGTGCCCTGCGTCGCCCAGGTTCACGAACGCGCTGCCTAGCTGGCTCGCAAGGCGCATCGGCCTGGTCAAAGGGCATCCACGGGTCGGTCATGCTGGCAATCAGCACCGACGGCACCGCGAGACGGCGCGGTTCGAACGCACCCGCGAACTTGAACTTGTCCGGGCTTGCCGGCGCGACAAACAGCACACCGGCAACGGCGTCGCCAGTCAGCCCCTGCGCGATCGCGTGTGCGGCCGCGAGGCAACCAAAACTATGCGCGGCGAGAATGACGGGGCCTCGGACGCCCGTCACCGTATCCGCAACGGATTGCGCCCACGCGTCCAGTCGCGGCGCGTCCCAGTCGTCCTGCTCCACACGCCGGGATCTCGGCAATTGCCGCTCCAGCCACGTTTGCCAGTGCGCGCCCTCGCTGCCGTGCAAGCCCGGAACGGTAACAAGCCGCGGCGGCCAGGCCGATGTGCTGCATGAACTCATGTGAACCTCGCTGCCGGCTCATAGCCGGCATGGTGAGGAACAATTCTGCTGCGTAAGCGCCCCGGCGCGAACCAAGTTTTCGTCATTTGGTTATCGGCGGCGATCGGGCGATGGTGCGGGCTTGGTAGCCGCCGTTACGCGTGTACATCGGAGAAACCGTAAAATGAGCCAGATTTCGGACACAATTCAACGCTCCGCGCGCCCTTATCCCCGTGAACACGAACCCTCAATGAAGATCATTCTCTACGAGCACCACACCGAGGCCTCACTCTGGCTTGACGATCTCGCCCGCGCACTTCCCGGCGCCGATGTGCGCCTGTGGCAGCCCGGCGACACCGCCCCCGCCGACTACGCGGTCGTCTGGCGCGCGCCACCCGAGTTGTTCGCGAACCGGCCGGAGCTGAAGGCGGTGTTCAACATCGGCGCAGGGGTAGATGCCATCCTCGAAGTCGAACGCCAGCAGCCCGGCACACTGCCGCCCAGCGCGCTGCTCGTGCGCCTGGAAGACAGCGGCATGGGCCATCAGATGGTCGAATACGCAGCCCACACGGTGCTGCGCTACCTGCGCCGCCTGGACGAATATGACGCGCTCCAGCGTGAGCATCGCTGGCAAAAACTACCGCCCTACGCGCTGAAGGACTTCACGGTCGGCGTGCTGGGCATGGGCGTGCTCGGCGCGCCGGTCGCGCAAGCGCTGGCGGCGTTCGGCATGCCGGTGCGCGGTTTCAGCCGTAGCAAGCGGGATGTTGAAGGCGTCAAGACTTTCGCCGGCGACGAACAGTTCGAAGCCTTCCTCGACGGCACGAGGGTGCTCATCAACCTGCTGCCGCATACGCCGGATACCGAAGGCATCCTGAACCGGCGCACGTTCGAGCGGCTCGCACCGGGCGCGTATCTCGTCAATCTGGCGCGCGGCGGACATCTGGTGGACGACGACCTGCTCCACGCCATGCAAACGGGCCAGATCGCCGCCGCGACACTCGATGTATTCCACACCGAACCGCTGCCGGACAATCATCCGTTCTGGCGCACGCCGCGCCTCACGATCACGCCGCATATCGCCGCTGAAACGCTGCGCGAAGAAAGCATCGAGCAGATCGCGAACAAGATCATGGCGCTCGCGCGCGGCGAGCCAATATCCGGCATAGTCGATGTGAAACGCGGGTATTAAGGGTCATCGATCCGCAAAGACAGGCATGTATTCAAAGGAGACAGCCATGCTGCCGGCCAAGGTAAAAATCGTCGAAGTGGGGCCACGCGATGGCCTGCAGAACGAAAAGGAATTCGTTTCGACCAAGGTGAAGGTCGACCTGGTAAACCGGCTCGCGAACGCGGGTTTGCAGAACGTCGAGTCGGCGTCGTTCGTCTCGCCGAAATGGGTGCCGCAAATGGCCGACGGCGCGGCCGTGATGGCCGGTATCGAGCGGCGTCCGGGCACGATTTATTCGGCGCTCACGCCGAACCTGCGCGGCTTCGAAGCGGCGCTGGAAGCGAAAACCGATGAGATCGTCATCTTCGGCGCGGCCAGTGAGGCGTTTTCGCAGAAGAACATCAACTGCAGCATTGCGGAGAGCATCACGCGCTTCGAACCGGTCGCGAAGGCAGCGAAAGAAGCGGGCTTGCGCGTGCGCGGCAGCATTTCGTGCGCGCTGGGTTGCCCGTACCAGGGCGACGTGCCGATCGAAGCCGTGGTCGATGTCGTGCAGCGCATGAAGGCGCTCGGCTGCGATGAAATCGATATTGCCGACACCATCGGCGTTGGCACCGCGGGCCGCACGCGTGACGTGATGGCGGCAGTGTCAAAGGTGTTCCCGCGCGAACAGCTCTCCGGCCATTTCCACGATACCTATGGTCAGGCGGTTGCGAATATCTACGCGTCGCTGCAGGAAGGCATCGAGATTTTTCACGCCTCCGTGGCGGGACTCGGCGGCTGTCCGTATGCGAAAGGCGCGACCGGCAACGTCGCGACCGAGGACGTGATCTTCCTGCTGAACGGACTCGGTATTGAAACCGGCGTCGATCTCGATCAGCTCGTGGAAATTGGCGACTTCATTTCGCGGGCGATCGGAAAGCCGAGCGCATCCCGTGTCGGACGCGCGTTGCTCGCGAAAAAACGCGACGGCGTGGCGCCCTGCGTTTGATCGTCAACTCAAGCTCATTAATCCGGAAACGAACACGATGAACGAAACACTCGACGCCCTGCCCGAATCCGCCCGCCGCGTGGCGCTCCTGCTGCAGGACCGCGGGCACACCAGTCCCGTCGTCATGCTCGCCGAAACCGGCAAGACCTCAGCTGAAGCGGCAGCCGGCCTCGGCTGCTCGGTTGCGCAAATCGCCAAATCGATCCTGTTTCGCCGGAAGAAAGACGACGCGCCGGTGCTCGTGATTGCGAGCGGCGTGAATCGCGTCGATGAAAAGAAAGTGGCCGAACGTGTTGGCGAACTCGCCCGCGCCGACGCCAAGTTCGTCCGCGAGAAAACCGGCTACGCGATCGGCGGCGTGTGTCCGATCGGCCATGCCACAACGCCTCTGACGCTCATCGATGAAGACCTGCTCGCGCTTGACAGCCTCTGGGCCGCCGCCGGTCATCCGCACGCGGTCTTCAATCTGACGCCGCGGGAACTGGTCACGCTGACGGGCGCGCCGGTCGCCGATGTCGCGCTGCGCGAGACTGCGTGATGACTGAGGCCGCTGCATCGCCGTGTATCGATGTATGCAGGATGAATGCATCGACGGGGCTTTGTGACGGCTGTTTTCGGACAATCGATGAAATTGCGGGCTGGTCTTCCTTCGATGACGCGCAAAAAGCGGCGATCCTGACGCAGGCGCAGGCACGCAAGAAAGCGCCGCGAGTGGTGCATATTGGCGAGCGCTTCACGGCCACGCTCGCATTGCCGCCCGATTCCATCAAGTCGTTCGCCACGCTGGTGAACGATCACAACCCGCTGCATCACGACGATGCCTACGCCAAAGCCAGCCGCTTCGGGTCGCTGATCGCATCGGGCACCCAGCCCACGGCGCATTTGATGGCAATGCTCGCCACGCATTTTTCCACCTACGCTCAGCCGCTCGGCCTTGAATTCGGCATCAAGCTCGCGCGCGCGGTCAAGGCGAACGACGTGCTCGCGATGAGCTGGCAAGTGACCGAGGCCCACTGGAAACCTGGCTTGAACGGTGATCTCGTGAAGCTGGAAGGCCAGGCGCTGAACCAGCACGGCGAGGTCATGGTCAAGGCGAGCGCGACCATCGTCGTGATGCCGAAGGAGCAGGACTTATGATCACGTTTCCGGCGTCCATGCGGGTGTTTGAGCGCGGCTGGCTGTCGTCGAACAACGTGCTTTTCATCGATGACGAGCGTGATGGAGATGACGGCCGTGACGCGCACGGAATACGCACCGCGCTGGTCGATACCGGCTACGCGATACACGCTGCGCAGACGCTGGCACTCGTGCGGCAGGCGCTTGGCAACGACCGCACGCTCGATCTGATCGTGAACACACATCTGCATTCGGACCATTGCGGCGGCAATGCGTTGCTGCAATCGAACTTCATCTGCGAGACGCTGATTCCGCAAACAGAAGCCGACGCCGTGCGTGAATGGGATGAAGAAAAACTCACGTTCCGCGCGACCGGGCAGCGTTGCGAGCGCTTCGGTTTCACCGGCACGATTGCTCCGGGGGCGACGCTCCGGCTTGGCGGCCTCGACTGGTCGGTGCTCGGCGCGCCCGGTCACGATCCGCACTCGCTGATGTTGTATTGCGCTGCAGAACGGCTGCTGATCAGCGCCGACGCGCTGTGGGAAAACGGCTTCGGCGTGATCTTTCCCGAACTGGAAGGCGAAAGCGGCTTCGCGGAGCAACGCGCAGTGCTCGAGCTGATCGCTACGCTGGACGTGCGGGCAGTGATTCCCGGCCACGGCGCGCCGTTTACGGATGTATCGACGGCATTGGATATCGCTTTCTCGCGAATCGATTATCTGCGTGCCGATCCCGTGCGCAACGCGAAGAATGCGCTGAAGGTGATGATCGTGTTCAAGCTGATGGAGCTGCGCTCAATGCCGCTCAGCGAATTGCTGCTGCTCGTAGATAAAGCCGGAGCAATGCGCGCCGCCGCGAACCTGCTCTCCAATGACCGTCCGGGATTAGTGCGCAAGTATCTGGCCGAACTGGCGTCGAGCGGTGCGCTGAGGGTGGAAGGCGAGACGGTAAGGATCGGCTGAAAGCGCAGGCGCACCATGCGAAAACCCGCAACAACGCGCAAACTGCCAAAAAGAAAGCCGCTTGTCAGCTATCGACATTTCATCGAACGGCCAGGCCCAAGCGGCGGAATTTTGTTGACGTGATCAGCGCCGACTGCATCGTAGCGCGCCTGTTTTTGAGATGCATCGGTGCTTTCCCTACAGAAAAATAACAGCCGCCTGAACGCGCCATGACGCGAACGTGCCGCACCCTTATGCCTCCTCGCTTGCCTCGAAAAAAGCGAGGATCTCCGCGAGCAATTCGTCGGGTACTTCTTCCGGAATATAGTGGCCAGAAGGCAACGCGCGGCCACTGACGTCGCGTGCGACACGACGCCATTCGGCCAGCGGCTCGAAGCATTGTTCGATCACACCTTCCTTCCCCCACAACACTCGCAGCGGACACGCGAGTCTGTTGCCGCACTCGATATCCGCGCGATCGTGGTCGAGATCGATCGTCGCCGACGCCCGGTAATCCTCGCACATCGCATGCACCGCGCCGGGCTGGCGCAGCGCGTCGCGGTATGCCTGCAACGCATGCGGCGCAAAGGGTGCAAGACCCGCGTGGCGACTGCCCATCACGCGCTCGACATAGGCATCGGGATGCGCGCCGATCAGCAATTCCGGCAAGGGCTCGGGCTGGATCAGGAAGAACCAGTGAAAATAGGCAGTGGCGAAGGCGCGATCGGTGGCGTCGTACATGGCGAGCGTCGGCGCTATGTCGAGCAGCATCAGGCGGTCGACAGCCTGCGGGAAATCCAGCGCCATCCGGTGCGCCACCCGCGCACCGCGATCGTGAGCACAGACCATGAAGCGCTCGAAGCCGAAGTGCCGCATGACCGCGACCTGATCGGCGGCCATCGCGCGTTTGGAATAGGGTGTGTGCCGCGCGTCGCTGACCGGTTTCGCCGATGCGCCGTAACCGCGCAAATCCGTGGCGATGACGGTGAAATGCTGCGCCAGGACGCCAGCCAGCCGATGCCAGATCTGATGTGTCTGCGGGTGGCCGTGAAGCAGCAGAAGCGGCGGCCCGTTGCCGCCCTTCATGCCGAAGAGTTCGACGCCCGCGGCATCGAAGGTGAACGGCTCGTAGTCTCCGAACGGCATGGCTTGAATATTCAGCGTGACGGGAAAAACATTGTAGGCGCCCACGTCGATACTAAACTGCTTGCTGGCAGGCGCTTTCGTAGAAGCTGAAGACTTCTTCCAATGTCCCTGGTAATCGCGAATCAAAAGATTCACCTATAATAGAACGGTCGTTCGCATGCATTCAGTGCGCGCGCTTGAGCAACGCCCAAGTCCGGCGGCAATCGGCGTGCGCAGTTACCGTGCAGGTATGTGACCCCACATCCGATGGACGCACGCGTATCGCGGGCTTTCACATTCAATCAGGAGACTCGTGTCATGGCACTCCCCGCCTCTCTGCAACACCTCGCGCTGCCTGTCATTGCTTCACCCATGTTCATCGTCAGCTATCCCGAGCTCGTGCTCGCGCAATGCAAGGCGGGAATTGTCGGCTCGTTTCCTGCGCTGAACGCGCGGCCGGCCGAGTTGCTCGATGAATGGCTCACGCAGATTGGCGAGGGAATCGAGGCGCACAAGGCAGCGAATCCGGGCGCGCCGGTCGGTCCGGTTGCCGTGAACCAGATCGTGCATCACTCGAACGCGCGGCTTGAGGCTGATGTGCGCGTGTGCGTGGAGCATCGCGTGCCCATCTTCATCACAAGCCTGCGCGCGCCGGTCAAGGAAATGATCGACGCCGTGCACAGCTACGGCGGCATCGTGCTCCACGACGTGATCAATTTGCGGCACGCGGAGAAGGCGCTGGAAGCGGGCGTCGATGGCCTGATCCTCGTCGCGGCCGGCGCCGGCGGACACGCGGGCATGACGTCGCCGTTCGCGCTGGTGGGAGAAGTGCGGCGTATTTTCGATGGTCCGATCGCATTGTCCGGAGCCATTGCCAATGGCGGCTCCATTCTCGCCGCGCAAGCCATGGGCGCGGATTTCGCGTATATCGGCACACGTTTTATTGCCACGCGCGAAGCGCATGCACTGGAGGAGTACAAGACTGCGATCGTGGGATCGAAGGCTGCCGACATCATCTATACGAACCTCTTCACCGGCGTGCACGGCAACTATATTCGTCAGAGCATTCTCAATGCCGGACTCGATCCGGACGCGCTGCCGGAATCGGACAAAGCGGCGATGAATTTCGGCGACTCGGCGGTCAAAGCCAAAGCGTGGAAGGAAATCTGGGGCGCGGGACAAGGCGTCGGCCTGATGGACGACGTGCCGACGGTGGCGGAACTCGTGTCGCGGCTCAAGCACGAATACGACGATGCAAAAGCGCGCCTGGGTATTGCGCGATAACTCAAGCGGGTGAGCGGCTGGTTCGCGCCCCCCTTTGGATCGCTTCCGCGCTCAACGACAAAAACGCCGCCCTTGGCTTCAGGGCGGCGTTTTGCATTGCCGGACGCCAGCGCATGACGCTCGCTGTCCTCGCTCAGAACTTGGTGCGAATGCCGACGCCGTATGTGTCCCCGCTCGACATGCTCGTGTACTTGTCGTTCAGGTACGCGGCATAAACGTCGGTGCGCTTCGATATCGGATAGTCGTAGCCGAGCGCCCAGCTCTTGTGGGTCTGGTCGAGGCCGCCGTTGCTGCGCGAATACGCATACGACGCCATCACCGAACCCACGCCGACGGGTATGGTCACGCCGCCCTGGCCCGTGTTCACATGGAACGAACCCGGATCGATGTCGTTGTGCGTGTACATGTACTGAGCGAAGAACTTGACGAACTTCATGTCGTAGGACGCGCCCAGCTGGCCTACGCTCTGGCTTTTGTAGCCGGCTACAAACGACGTCAGGTCACCCGGCGTTGCGCTGAAATTCACATACTGATACACGCCGGTTGCTGCAAACGGGCCGTGGAAATAGAGGAATTGCGCACTGTATTTCTTCGCGCCGTTTTGCCCGGCCTGGTTACCGAAGCTGTACATCGCGCTACCCGACAAACCGCTGAAATCAGGCGTGGTGTATTGAACGGAATTGTCCCAACCTGAATCGCCGACCACACCCTGGTCCGTCGTGTATGTCGGGAACGTGCTCTGGCCGAGGAACACGTGATACACCATCGGCGAGAACGTGTACGAATCGATGAACGGGTTAAACAGAATGGTCGATACAAACAGCTGGGTGGTCAACCGGCCAGCGGTGACCGTACCGTATGGAGACTCAATACCGACATACGAGTTGCGCGCGAAAAACGTATCGCCCTGGAAGCGGCCGTAGTTACCGTTCTGGGCCCGAAAGAAGCTTTCCAACGTGAAGATCGCCTTATAGCCGCCACCGAGATCTTCACTGCCTTTCATGCCCCAGTACGACGTCGACATACCGCCGCCACCCACATTCCAAGCGGTGCTGCTGCCCGGGAATTTCGTGGCTCCCACCCATTCGTCAACCTGTCCGTATAACTGGACGCTCGATTGCGCGTAGACGGAACTGGCAGCAAGCAAGCCGAACATGCCGGCAGTAACGGTAGCCTTGGCCGCGGCCTTAAGCGCGCGGTTCACGGGTGGCTTCATGGACACTCCTGTCGTATTAACGTTAAACGGGATTCAGCGAGGGACCTTGCCTCGCTTAATGGGACTGTTCTTATAAATGTCCGCTATGCATGCAGATGGCTTAGGGCGGGACCATCTTTACGGATCATTTTTCCGGACAAAAATAACTTTCCTTATGCTGTCTATAGCGATTTGAATACATTGCGCGCGGCAAACTTTTACCGGCCGATGTAACGCGATATGAAAAACGCGTTTGAAGGGATGCCCCGCCTGTAGGTCGATAGCCGGCGATGCTATATGCCACGGTGCAGCCGGGCAATCTGGATTCCGGCAACAATAAAAATGGGATGAGAAACGCCAGCGGGACGCATTGTTAATGCGCTAATTTTGAGAGGAATGGGAGTGGGGGGTCGGGCAATGAAACTGTGGTGGGATTACGTCATTGCGACGCTTGCCATAGACGGAGGAATTGTTTTTTGTTTTGTACTCGCAAGCAAGTTGCTGCGAGTCAGCCCTTGTTTCGAGATTGCGCTTTGGGATTGGGTTTGAAACTGGCGACCGGGCATTGCGCGACGGATACGCCGGAAGCGCGGCATTATTGGCCAACAACTAAGCCAGATGCGACGAGCGCGACTCCCTGACGATCGGCAGGCGGCGCGTTTCGGTATCTATATAAATGCGATCTCTTGATGCACGCGTGTGACCACGCGATCGGGCGCGAAGACGCGACGGATCCTATGCGTCCGGCCGCTTGCGTTTTTAGTTGCGGTAAGGGGAGTTCGCTGGCGAGCGAGGATCGTCGGCCTGACGACCCGACGGACGCGTGCTGCTTCGCTCTTCGTTATAGCGGGCGATGTCGGCGCGGATCGATCCGCCGGTGCGCAACTGCGCGGCCTGCTCGGCACGCGGTCCGGCGTGCACCTCCGCGCTGACGGGCGTCAGGCCAGAGCCTGCAGCCACTCGTTGATACCGGAACGGCTGAGCACCACGATCAACGTCGACCACGCGCATTGCGTGCCGGTTTGCCGCCGGCCACTGGCCGCGGTTATTCTCGCCGGCCAACGCCAGCGACGCACACATCGCCGACGCCGCAACCAGACCGGCAGCGGCGGCGAAGATCAGGCGAGCGGTAGGTCGAAATCGGGTGAGCAACATGTCGATACTGCGAAATGTCCGACTCTGTTCGAGCGCGTTGGAAGGAAGCTGATACCTGTCAACATCGCCGACCGGTCAATTGTCGGAGCATCAGGTCTGCGTCACCGTTTCACAACGCAACCCTGCCGACCGGTCTGTCATTCAATTTATTGCGCCGCGCGACTGGAGTCGAGGCAAAAAGTGTTAGGTCTTCCCGAGGGTTGTAACACCATGTTACTTCACACTTTTTGGACCCTTTTCGAGATGTCGTGCAGGGCTTCCGTCTGATCAAATCAGCTTGATTCCGGTTGCTGACCCGTGGTCCGCAGGCGCTCCTCCCAAGCGCCTGAAATCCCCTACTCATGCGTTTTACACATCAATAAATCACTTAAATGAATTTGCATCTTGAATCCCTCTGCGCTCAAAATAGCGGTCGCGACGGCTTTCGCGCGTTTTCGTTCGCCTTTGTGAAGGCCCAGAATGGGATCGCCGGAAGTCATCATGCATTTTCATGAACCTGTGAAGCCGATGACCCGCCCCAAGTTTCTCCCCGATAACTTCACCCTCGCACTCGTAGGCACGGTGATCCTTGCCAGCCTGCTGCCCTGCCGTGGCGCAGCGGCGGTCGGCTTCAACTGGCTGACCAACATTGCCGTCGGGCTGCTGTTTTTCCTGCACGGCGCAAAGCTCTCCCGCGAAGCGATCGTGTCAGGCATGACACACTGGCGTCTGCACATCGTCGTATTGCTGAGCACCTTCGCGGTGTTTCCGCTGCTCGGCCTGGCGTTGAAACCCATCCTCACGCCGCTCGTCACACCTGCGCTGTACATGGGCATCCTGTTCCTGTGCACGCTGCCCTCCACCGTGCAGTCGTCTATTGCGTTCACCTCCATTGCCAAGGGCAATGTGCCGGCTGCGGTTTGCGCCGCCTCGGCGTCGAGCCTGCTTGGCATCTTCATCACGCCTGCGCTGGTCGGCCTGGTTGTAACGGACGGCAGCGGGCATGCTGGCTCCGCGTGGCACACGGTCGGCAACATCGTGCTGCAATTGCTCGTGCCGTTCATTGCCGGGCAACTGCTGCGGCCGGTGATCAGCAAATGGCTCGACAAGAACCGCAGCGTCCTGCGTTTCGTCGATCAAGGCTCGATCCTGCTGGTCGTCTACGTCGCGTTCAGCGAAGCGGTGAACGAAGGCATCTGGCACACCATTTCCCTGCAAACGCTTGGCGGCCTTGTCGTAGTGAACGTGGTGCTTCTTGCACTCGCGCTGGGGGTAACGGCGTTTGCCAGTAAGCGGCTGGGCTTCAACCGGGCGGATCAGATCACGATCATTTTTTGTGGATCGAAGAAAAGCCTCGCCTCGGGAATTCCCATGGCGAAGGTGATTTTTGCCTCGCATGCAGTGGGGGCGGTCGTGTTGCCGTTGATGCTCTTTCACCAGATCCAGTTGATGACATGCGCGGTGCTCGCGCAGCGCTGGGGCGCCCGCAACACTTCCGGCGAGCAAGCGCCACAGCCAGAAGGCGCCCGCCCGCAGGTCCGCTAGTAAGTCCGCTGGTAAGTCCGTTAATAAGCGCCGCCGTACGGCCACGGGTAGTTGTGTGAAAACACCTTGCATGACTGATTCTCCTGACCATACCCCAAGCATGAAGCCGCCCCGTGCGGCTTTTTTGCTATTTGGAGCTTGTTCAGGCGCTCTGTCGATTCAGCCAAAAGGCCTATGACTTGACCTGCTGAGCCGGCAAATGCGTTTCGTTTCTTCATAGCCTCTATGCCGTTCGGCGGACTGGTGATCGGGCACGTGCCTTGCCACACTTGCGTTCATGAGCTGCCGGATTTCAGTTACACCAAACGGGATGAAGCCGCACTCGCTGAACGACTAATCAATTGGGATGGCGGCACATGGAACCTGTAGTCACTCACTGGGCAGACAACCGGGCTACCAAGGGAAACGGGACGTCGGAAGCCGTGTGGCAGAGCTCCGGATTGCTCTCGAGCTTGCCCGAAGTCGATCCGGCGATCCTCGTTGCGCCCGGCGCCCGCGCCGTGATAGTCGCGCCGCATCCGGATGACGAAATTCTCGGCACGGGCGGCCTGCTGGCGCAATTGTCCGATCTCGGTCGCAAGGTGCTGATCATCGCGGTGACCGACGGCACCGCGAGCCATCCTGATTCGCCGGAATGGCCGGCGGCGCGACTCGCCGCCACCCGTCCGCAAGAAACACGGGACGCGCTACAGCGCCTGCGCATGAAGCACGTTGCGCTGGTTCGGCTGCACCTTCCAGATGGCGGCGGGGAGACGTTCGAGTCGCAACTGACGGAAGCGTTGAAAACGCACCTTGAACCTGGCGACATCGTGTTCGGAACCTGGCGTTTCGACGGCCATCCCGACCACGAATCGGTCGGCCGGGCTGTGACCGCCGTTGCGGGTGCACTTGACCTGCCCTGTGTGGAAGTCCCCGTGTGGACCTGGCACTGGGCGACACCCGAGGATTCACGCGTACCCTGGAGTCGCGCCCGCCGCATTGTGCTGGATGCGGCCACGCTTGCCCGCAAGATTCACGCGATCCAGGCATTTCGCAGCCAGATCGAAGCCGACCGCTCGACAGGTCGAGCACCCATCCTGCCCGACCATGTGCTCGAACGTCTCACCCGGCCCTACGAGGTCGTGCTGATATGACTTCAGGCATGTTTAGTTGAATTATTGCGGTGCGTTGACTAAACAATAAAGACAACTGAAAGCCTTATCGATAAACCGCTTACGGGTTTTCTCTAGGAATTCTCGGGGGAGTTTTTTGCGTGTTTTACTATACACTCGCTAAGTCATGCGAATCTGAGCTCGTTAGTAAACACACCCCATGCGAAAAACGCTTCGGTGCCTATAAACAGTCAAACCAGGCAATGCGGAGACGAGAAACCCGATGGCCACAACCATTCGCGATGTCGCGCGCGCAGCCAGTGTGTCGATCGGCACAGTATCGCGAGCGCTGAAGAACCAGCCGGGCCTGTCGGAAACTACGCGCGAACGCGTGGTGGAAGCAGCGCGGCAACTTGGCTATGACGCTGCCCAGCTTCGCACCCGAATCCGGCGCGTCACGTTCCTGCTGCATCGCCAGCACAATAATTTCGCGGTCAGCCCATTCTTTTCGCACGTGCTGCATGGCTTCGAAGAAGCGTGTCGCGAGCGGCGGCTGGTGCCGTCGGTACTGACCGCCGGCCCAACGCACGATCTCGCCCAGCAGATGCGCCTTCACGCACCGGACGCCGTAGCGGTCGCGGGATTTATAGAGCCGGAGCTGCTTGCTCATCTGCGCTCCATGAACCGGCCAGTCGTGTTGATCGATTTGCGCGCACCGGGTTTCCGCTCCGTCAACGTCGACAACGCCCGCGGCGCCGCGCTCGCCATGCAACATCTGTTCGCACTCGGGCGCAAGCGGATTGCGTTCATTGGCGGATCCTTGGCGCACTACAGCATCTCGCAGCGCGCAATGGGTTACCGGCTGGCGTACTTCGAAGCGGGCTTGCTCTTCAATCCGACGCTCGAGGTCACTACGCAGCCGGCTATTGACGCCGACTTGGCCGCCGCCGACGCCATGGAACGCCTGATCGCTCAAGCGCGTACGCAATCTGCACCGCTGCCCGACGCCGTTTTCGCCTATAACGATGCAGCGGCCCTCGCTGCCATGCGCGTCTGTCTTGCGCACGGTTTGCGGGTTCCGGAAGACATCGCGTTTGTCGGTTTCGACGACATTCCCGCCGCCGCCCAAAGCACGCCGCCGCTCACCACGGTCACGGTCGACAAGGAGGCGCTGGGGCGGCGCGGGGTGGAATTGCTGCTGGAAACCGCACAGAGCCACGATGACGCGAACACCACCGACACGCTCGTGCCCGTGCACCTGATCCCTCGCGCGAGCTCGGCCATAACACGGACACAGACATCGGTATGAACTCAACCGCTCTGAACGTGGCGAGTCCGGCAGAACCGGACTTTCGCAGCCGCGATTTCCTCCTCGATCACGTTCGTCACACACTTGCGTTCTACGCACGAACCGCCCGCGACGACTCGGGCGGTTTTTTTCACTTTTTCAAGGACGACGGCACGGTCTACGACCGCACCACGCGTCACCTTGTCAGCACCACGCGCTTCGTCTTCAATCACGCGATGGCCTTCCGTCACTTCGGCGGACAGCAGCACCAGGACAACGCCCGGCACGCGTTTGCGTTCCTGCGCAACGCGCATTGGGATGCGGTAAATGAAGGCTACGACTGGGAAATCGAATGGCGTGACGGCGCGAAACGCACGCTCGACGGCACGCGGCATTGCTATGGCCACGCGTTCGTTTTGCTGGCATGCGCGCACGCGGCAATGGCGGGTATTGACGAAGCCAAACCGTTGATCGATGAAACCTTCCAGTTGATGGACAAGCATTTCTGGGACGCGGGCGCCGGTCTGTACGCCGATGAAGCCACGCCCGACTGGCAGTTGTCGCCGTATCGCGGGCAGAACGCCAACATGCACGCAACCGAAGCGCTGCTGGCTGCATACGAGGCGACCGGCCATGTGCTGTATCTGGATCGCGCGGAAAAAATCGCCGGCAACATCACGTTGCGCCAGGCGCGGTTGAGCCACGGCCTCGTCTGGGAGCACTTCCACGCCGACTGGTCGGTCGACTGGCACTACAACGAATCCGACAGTTCCAATATCTTCCGCCCATGGGGTTTCCAGCCCGGGCATCAGACCGAGTGGGCGAAGCTGCTGCTGATCCTGGAGCGGCATCGGGCGTTGCCGTGGCTCGCGCCGCGCGCGATCGAACTATTCGACGCCGGCTTCAACCGGGCATGGGACGAGCAGCACGGCGGCCTGTATTACGGCTTCGGCCCCGACAACTCGATCTGCGATCACGACAAATACTTCTGGGTGCAGGCCGAGACCTTCGCCACCGCTGCGCTGCTCGGCAAGCGCACCGGCCTGGAGCGATTCTGGGATTGCTACGACGAGCTCTGGCGGTATAGCTGGGCGCATTTCGTCGATCACGAATACGGTGCGTGGTTCCGCATCCTGACCTGCGACAACCGCAAGTACGGCGACGAAAAGAGCCCCGCCGGCAAGACCGATTACCACACCATGGGCGCGTGCTACGAAGTGCTGAACGCGATAAACCCGGCCGACATGGCCTGGCAAAACCGCGACGCAACGAAAGAGACAGCGAAAGAGACAAGCTAAACGGTGAGCACGATGACCTCCAATTCAACCTTCCCCCAATTCGTCTCCGCCGGCGACATCCTGACCGACCTGATTCGCACCGGCCCGTCCGACTGGCTGTCGCGCCCGGGCGGCGCGGGTTGGAACGTCGCGCGCGCGGTCGCGCGTCTCGGTTTGCCGACGGCATGTGCCGGTTCGCTCGGCACGGACAATTTCTCCGATGACCTCTGGAACGCGAGCGTCGCGGCCGGCCTCGACATGCGCTTCATGGAGCGCGTCGAGCGGCCGCCGCTGCTCGCGATCGTCCATAAGACGCAGCCGCCGACCTATTACTTCATGGGTGAAAACGGCGCGGATCTCGCGTTCGACCCCGCCCTCCTGCCGTCCGGATGGATGGACGCGGTGAAATGGGCGCACTTCGGCTGTATCAGCCTCGTTCGCCAACCGCTTGGCGACACGCTTGCACGCCTCGCCGCGCAACTGCGCGAGCACGGCGTAAAGATCAGCTTCGACCCGAACTATCGAAACCTGATGGAACATGGCTACGAGCCGACCTTGCGCAAGATGGCGGCGCTTGCCGATCTGATCAAGGTCTCTGACGAAGACCTGCAAAAGCTCTTCCCCTCCATCCCGAATGAAGCCGACGCCATTGCCGAAATCCGTGCAATGAACCCTCAGGCGACGGTGCTTGTCACACGAGGATCGGCCGAAGCTACGCTGCATGTCGGCGAAGAAAGCTGGCAGGCACGTCCGCCCAAAGTCGATGTCGCCGATACGGTCGGCGCCGGCGATGCATCCATTGGCGGCTTGCTCTACAGCTTGATGGCACGCGCGGGCGGCTGGCCAGACCATCTGCGTTTTGCACTCGCGGCAGGGGCGGCGGCGTGCCGGATGTCGGGGGCGCATTCGCCTTCGCTGGAAGAAGTCGAGGATTTGTTGGCCTGACGTCCAGGTCTGACGTCCAGGTCTTATCCATGGCAGCCGCCCGGCAATGAGAGACGGTCATACGCGCGATAAATGCGCGTGCTAGCATCGTTTCAACCTTTGCCGGAGGTGCATCATGGAAGACACGATCTACACGAAAGGCATCTACACCGCGACCATCGGTGCACACGCCGTAGACGGCGGCCAGTTTCGAGGCGCTGTCACGCTGGTGCGGGACGACGGCGAAGACGGCGAGGATTCCGAGCCGAAACAGTACGACGTCACGGCCACCTCGCTGTCTGAAGAAGAAGCGCTGGAAGAAGCCCGCGCGCTCGCGCACCGGATCCTCGGCGAACTCGAGTTGTAAAAAACGGCGGCGCGCAGATTGCTCGCCGCCGTTGTCGCTTGAACGGGAGAACCACCATGCCTGAACAACTCTTCCTCTACGGCGTCTACTCTATCCACGTGCGGCCCATCGAATTACAGGGAACACGCTGGGACGCCGAATACGAAATCCGCCACCTCGATAAAGCCGTGCAGGCGTGGAAAACCGTTGGCGGCGATAACGGCTTGTCGACTCCCACCGACGCGATCAACGCCGCGCATGTGCAAGCCGTCTCGGACATTGAAGCCGGTGCCGGCATTCCCAAGCCCAAGACCTTCCCTTGAGCCCTGAGCCGGTACAGCCTCAGGGCTTCAGACTTGCCGTGCCCGTCTGCTGCTGCGAGGCGGCTGACGGCACCTTTTGCGCTTCCTGTTTATCGATCGATGCCGCGCGTTCGTGTGCCTCCCGCGACGTGGCGCGCGCGACGTAATCCGACAGCACGCCTCCCGGTTCGATCAGCTTCGCCATATAGGCTATCTGCAGCGTGCTCGAGACGAGGATATCGGCGGCGGTAAAGCGTTCGCCCAGCATCCAGGGATCGTGAGCCAGCGCCGATTCGATCGCCTTCTCCACGCGGCCGAGATCGCCCCAGCCGAAACTTACGCTGTTGCCCGGTGCGCCCGTCATCCGTTCAGCCATTGCCGGTTCAAGACAAGCGCCCGTGAAAAACATCCATTGCAGGAAACGGCCTCGCAACGGGTCGCCAGTGGGAACGCCCAGCCCCGCTTGCGGGTATTTATCGGCGAGATAGAGCAACACCGCGCCCGATTCCGCGACACACACGCCGTCATCATCCAGCGCAGGCAACTTCGACATTGGGTTCACCGAGCAAAACGCCGGGGCGTTTTGCTCGCCAGCCCGAATGTTCACGTACGCGAACTCGTACGGCACGCGCAATTCCTCGAGCATCCAAAGCGCACGAAATGCACGCGTCTTCGGCCAGTAGTAGAGCTTCATGAGCAAATTCCTTCTCGTGGCGCGGCATGGTCAGGGAGCATCCAGATTACCCGCTCCCGAAGGTTTCGAGGCGCGGGTTAACCACACGTTAGCCATTCGGCAGGTGATTTCCGCTCCTGCATCTCAATAAAGATCGATTTTGTTTCCGGTACGAGCGTTCGATCGCCAAGAACGCAAAAACCTTCCGGTTATGTCGGGGAAGAATGGCGATATCCCTCAATTCGCACGATAAGAAGCCGGAGCCCCTTTACATGAACGCGCGTGTGCCTTTTACCGACAACCCTCCGCTAGCGAACTACCAACTCACCGATAACCTCAACGCCGCGCACGGCCGGATCTTCCTCACCGGCACGCAGGCATTGGTGCGGCTGGTCCTGATGCAACGCCAGCTGGACCGCGCCGCCGGGCTGAATACCGCAGGATTTGTAAGCGGCTATCGCGGATCGCCGCTGGGTATGGTCGATCAGCAATTGTGGAAAGCGAACAAACTCCTTGCGTCGCATGACGTGCGTTTTCTGCCCGCGATCAATGAGGAACTAGGCGGCACGGCCGTGCTCGGCACGCAGCGGGTGGAATCTGACCCTGAGCGGACCGTGGAGGGCGTCTTTGCGATGTGGTACGGCAAGGGACCGGGTGTCGATCGGGCCGGCGATGCGCTCAAGCACGGCAACGCGTACGGTTCCTCGCCGCACGGCGGCGTGCTGGTCGTGGCGGGCGACGATCACGGCTGCGTGTCGTCGTCCATGCCGCATCAGTCCGATCAGGCGATGATCGCCTGGCACATGCCCGTCGTGAACCCATCGAACATCGCCGATATGCTCGAGTTCGGTCTTTACGGCTGGGCGTTGTCGCGTTTTTCGGGTGCGTGGGTGGGGTACAAGGCGATATCGGAGACGGTGGAGTCCGGGTCGACCGTCGACCTCGACGCGTTCCAGACCCAGTGGCCGGCGCCGGAGGGTTTCGTCGCGCCCGAAGGGGGTCTGCATAATCGCTGGCCCGACTTGCCAAGCTTGACGATTGAAGCGCGTCTGGCAGCGAAGCTCGACGCCGTGCGCCACTTCTCCAAAACCCATTCCATCGATAAATGGATTGCTCCGAGCAGGCACGCGAACGTCGGCATTGTCACGTGCGGGAAGGCGCATCTCGACCTGATGGAGACGTTGCGCCGTCTGGACCTGACCGTCGATGACCTCGATGCAGCGGGCGTACGCATCTATAAGGTGGGTCTGTCGTTTCCGCTGGAAACCACGCGTCTCGATACCTTCGTGGAAGGTCTCTCCGAAGTCCTGGTGATCGAAGAAAAAGGCCCGGTGATCGAGCAGCAGATCAAGGACCA
Source organism: Caballeronia udeis (assembly GCF_001544555.2). Classification (GTDB taxonomy): domain Bacteria; phylum Pseudomonadota; class Gammaproteobacteria; order Burkholderiales; family Burkholderiaceae; genus Caballeronia; species Caballeronia udeis. The sequence goes on from NZ_FCOK02000003.1 coordinate 102,134, forward strand.
TTTGTATAACCGGACACAAGGCGCGCGTCCGGTCGTGATCGGCAAGAACGCTCAGGACGGGGCAATGCTGTTGAGCGCGCTAGGCGAACTGCGTCCATCGCGTGTGTTGCCTGTGTTCGCTGACTGGCTCGCGCGGCATAAACCCGCGCTGGATCGTCGCGACAAAGTCGTAGATCTCGTCGCGCCGCAAATCCTGTCGAACGCCGCCGATGCCGTCAAACGCACGCCGTATTTTTGCTCCGGTTGTCCGCACAATACGTCGACGAAAGTGCCTGAAGGGTCGATCGCGCAGGCTGGGATCGGCTGCCACTTCATGGCGTCGTGGATGGAGCGCGATACAACGGGCTTGATCCAGATGGGCGGGGAAGGCGTGGATTGGGCGTCGCATTCCATGTTCACGAAAACGCCGCACGTGTTCCAGAACCTGGGCGATGGCACCTACTTCCATTCAGGAATCCTTGCTATTCGCCAGGCGGTCGCGGCGAAGGCGAACATCACGTACAAGATCCTGTACAACGACGCGGTCGCGATGACCGGTGGCCAGCCCGTCGACGGCAGCATTTCCGTGCCGCAGATCGCGCGGCAAGTGGAAGCGGAGGGGATTGCAACGCTGGTAGTAGTCAGCGATGAACCCGAGAAATACGACGGCCATCACGAGCAGTTTCCGAAGGGTACGACATACCATCATCGGCGCGAACTCGACGATGTCCAGCGGCGACTGCGTGAGATCAAGGGCGTTACCGTACTTATCTACGATCAAACCTGCGCGGCGGAAAAACGGCGTCGCAGGAAGAAGGGCGAATTTCCCGACCCCGACAAGCGCTTGTTCATCAACGAAGCCGTATGCGAAGGCTGCGGCGATTGTGGCGTGCAAAGCAATTGTTTATCGGTGGAACCGGTGGAAACCGAACTCGGACGCAAGCGCCGAATCGACCAGTCATCGTGCAACAAGGACTACTCGTGCGTGAACGGTTTCTGCCCGAGCTTCGTCACGCTCGAAGGCGCGAAGCTGAAGAAAGCCGCGGGCAATGTATTCGATCCCGAAGCGCTCGCGGCACGCGTCGATGCATTACCGGAACCCAGGCTCGAACTCGATAACGCGCCGTACGACATTCTGATTACCGGCGTGGGCGGCACGGGCGTGGTGACGGTTGGCGCGCTCATCAGCATGGCGGCGCACCTGGAGGGCAAGAGCGCGTCGGTACTCGACTTCATGGGCTTTGCGCAGAAAGGCGGCGCGGTGCTGTCGTTCGTACGATTCGCTTCCACCGATGCGTTGCTGAACCAGGTGCGCATTGATACCCAGCAAGCCGACGTGCTGCTCGCCTGCGACATGGTCGTGGGTGCGAGCGCTGACGCGCTGCAAACAGTGCGGCATGGACGCACGCGGATTGTCGTGAACACGCACGCGATTCCGAACGCAACCTTCGTGCAGAACCCCGACGCGAATCTGCACGCCGGATCGCTGCTTGAAAAGATGCAGCACGCGGCGGGTGTGGAGCGCATGAACACGTGCGACGCGCAGGCTTTGGCGACACGTTTTCTTGGCGATACTATCGGCGCGAATATCCTGATGCTGGGTTATACGTGGCAACTCGGACTTGTGCCCGTGTCGCACGCAGCGTTGATGCGCGCGATCGAGTTGAACAACGTGGCTGTGCCGATGAACAAACTGGCGTTTGCTATCGGCCGGCTGGCTGCGGCTGATCTGGATGCGCTGGAAGCGCTGCGCAAAGCTGCCTTTACGCCGCGAGTCGAGATGGCTGCCATGCCGTTGGACGCATTGATCGCGGATCGTGAAGCACGGTTGCTGGCTTATGGCGGTTCGAGTTATGTGACGCGATATCGGGAGCTGGTTTCGGCTGCCGCGGCGCATCGCAACGAAGCGGTGACGCGAGCGGTGGCTTCGACGTTTTATCGGCTGCTGGCGGTGAAGGACGAATACGAAGTCGCGCGGCTTCACACCGATCCGGCATTCCGCGCTGCACTGGAAGCGCAGTTCGAAGGCACGGCGGGTCAGGATTTCGCGGTGAAATTCAATATGGCGCCGCCGGTTTTATCGAAGGCGAAGAACGGTGCTCAGCCGCGCAAAATGACGCTCGGGCAATGGCTGTGGCCAGTGCTTGGGATGATGTCGAAGGTTCGCGGACTGCGTGGCACGGTCATCGATCCGTTCGGCAAGTCGCTCGAGCGAAAGATGGAACGCGAGCTTCCCGGAGACTATGAAATCACCATTCGACGCGCGCTCGACGTGCTGACGCCCGATAACGCGAAAGATGTCGAAGCGCTTGCGCTGCTGCACGAACGCATTCGCGGTTATGGACATGTGAAGCTCGCGAATCTGTCGGTGGTGAAGCGGCGCGAACGGGATCTCGGAGTGAAGTTAGGGATCGAGGTGGAGACGGGGCGATATGTGAAGGTATCGCTTGATGAGGTGAAAGGTGCCGGGGCGTTGAGGGGTATTCCGGTGGTGGTGGCGAAGTGACGACCATACCCGAAGCGGTTCGATAGCCAATCCGTCGGCCTTACATGACCCGCAAGAACGAAAAAGCCCGCAAGCGGGCTTTTTCGTGATGCCATGGAAGTCGAAACTGACTACTCTTCCTCCTCTGCAATCCAGTCGATATCCCCGCACAGCACGCATTGTTGTCCGCCTATGCGCGTCTCGACCGACAGTGTGACGCACGGCAGCGCTTCATTAATCGATAAATACGGCTTCGTCACATGCACGCGATTCGGGTCGCCCAATGCCGCCCGAAAATACGGCCGCCGCAACCAGTTCGCCCCTTGTGCATCGATAAGCGGCAGCAAACGCGCTTCATGCGCCGCGCGATCGGCCCTTAGCACGACATTGCGCCCGGCCTGCCGCCCGTTGGCATCGAGGAGAAAACACCGCGCCGCGTTATCCAGCGCCAGGAAATTCCAGCACACTTCCTCCAACGGCTCTCCGGCCGCCAGCCGTTCTGCCGCACGCTCGAACGCACGCACATAGGGCTGCAGCCGCGTCGCCACGCGACGTTCCTTGGCCTCCGTCTGCAACCGGAAACGCTCAGTCAATTCGCTCATCAACGTGTGCGCCTGCGCGGCATCGGCAAGACCGGGGTTGGGCCGGCCGAAGAAAAAGCCCTGCACGAAGTCGGCACCGCTCGAGAGCGCCAACTGCGCCTCGTGTTCGGTCTCCACGCCTTCGATCAACACCAGCTTGCCCGCCTCGTGCAGCAGCGACACCACGCCGCACAGGATCGCTTCCATGTTGCGTCGCTGCTTCAAGTGACTCGTCCCATGCACGGAATGCGCCGAGTGCGCGGCATGCGACAACATCACACGATCCAGCTTGACGATATCCGGATCGAGTTGCCAGATCCGTTCGATATTGGAATGCCCCGCACCGAAATCGTCGAGCGCGATCAGGAAGCCGTGCTCGCGAAAATTCAGCACGGCGTCCGCGAGTGTTTCGATATCGTCAGCGCGTTGCTCAAGCACCTCCAGCACCACGCGGCGCGGCTCGATCTGCAAGCGCTTGAGATTCGCCAGCAACGCAGCCATGTGATACGGCTCGGTCAACGCGGCCGGATGCACGTTGAGAAACAACCACTCGTTCTCCGTGCCGAGCACATTGAAATTCTCGAGATGCAGCGCCTGGGACAACCGGTCGACCTGCATCGCCTCGCCCACGCGCGCGGCCTGGCCGAATACATCGAGCGGCGACACCACTCGGTCGAGCGCGTCGTGCGCACGCAGCAAGCCTTCGTAACCGACCGCTCGCATATGCGACAGGCTGAACACCGGCTGAAACACGCTCGACAGCGTCCAGGCGCCGTGCTCGACCGAATACCGGTCGAACCCCGACGTCACGCTCAGTTCAAATGTCCGCGGCGAGACCGGCTTCACCTTGTCAGGATTTGCTATTGCCATCTTGCCTTCCCCGTCCGGATACCCGCACTGGATCCTTGTCCCTGCTGCCGGTCATGGTCGCGGTCATTTTGCATTCGACATCGCACAACCGGCACCCTCAATCCTGATTTCATACCCTGCCCTCGTTTGTCTGCAAGCGGAATCTATCCGTCCCGTCCCCTTCGATAAAGCAAGCTCCGTGCTCACCCAAGCCCAAGTGTTTCGAGACCGCCCGCTCGCACGTGCACCGCCACGAGACGCCGGGCTCACGGCACGACGTGCGAACGCACCAAAGCGGTGCAAATCGCGATGCTATCTCCAGCGCGGTTCCGATTCTTCAAAACATCCTTCGGCGACCCTTGAAGCACGTCCACGCTAAACTTTGGCCCTTCTTTGTTAGAAGGGAGCGCCGCAAGAGACCCGCCGCGCTCCGGCCGGATTGTCAATCTATGGAAATCGTTTTCACTGTCTTGATCCTGATGCTGGCGGTCGCCCTGTCCGGGTTCGTCACCAGCCTCTTGCCCAACGCGTTGCCCTTCACGCTGCCGCTGCCGCTGGTCCAGATCGCGATAGGCGCGTGTCTCGCGTGGCCGGGATTCGGACTGCACGTCACGTTCGATCCCGAACTATTCATGATGCTCTTCATCCCGCCGCTTTTGTTCGCCGACGGCTGGCGCATCCCGAAACGCGAATTTTTCATGCAGCGCCGCGCGATCCTTCTGCTTGCGCTGGGCCTCGTATTCATGACCGTGGGCGCACTCGGCTGGTTCCTGCATTTCATGATCCCCGCGATGCCGCTGCCGGTCGCATTCGCGCTGGCCGCGGTGTTATCGCCGACGGACGCCGTTGCGCTGAGCGGCATCGCAGGCAAGGGCCGCATTCCGGCGAACCTGATGCACATCCTGGAAGGCGAGGCGCTGATGAACGACGCGTCCGGCCTGGTCGCGCTGAAATTTGCCATCGCGGCGGCGCTGACGGGCGTGTTCTCGCTGCGCGCGGCGGCAATCAGTTTCGTGTTGATCGCGGCGGGCGGCCTGGTGATTGGCGCGGCAATCAGTTGGCTCGTGACATCCATTCCGGGGCGGGTCGTGAAGATGTCCGAAGACGACGATCCCGCCGCCGGCGTCGTCCTCACCCTGCTGATTCCATTCGCGGCGTATCTGATCGCCGAGCGGTTCGGTTGCTCGGGCATTCTGGCGGCGGTATCGGCCGGGATGATGATGAACTTCCAGAGCCTGCGCGAAGGCATTCCCACGGCAGCGCGAATCCGCATGACCAGCACGTGGACGATGATCGAATTCGTGTTCAACGGCATGGTGTTCATCCTGCTCGGGTTGCAGTTTCCGCACATTATCGGACGCGCGTTGATCGAAGCGCATCACGATGGTCTTCAGCAGGTCGGCTTGCTGCTCGGTTATGTGGCCGCCGTGGTGGTCGCGTTGTACGGGCTGCGCTTCGCGTGGGTCTGGGTGCTGCGCTGGGTCGCGAGCCGCGGCGCCGCGAAACACGGCGTGGCGAACGCGGTGCCGGGCGTGCGCACGGTCGCGATGACCACCATCGGCGGCGTGCGCGGCGCGGTCACGCTGGCAGGCGTGCTGTCCTTGCCCGAAGTGCTGCCGAATGGCATGCAGTTGCCCGGACGCGACCTTGCGGTCTTCATTGCATCCGGGACGATCCTGATGTCGCTGCTGATCGGCGTAATCGGTTTGCCGATCCTGCTGAACGGCCTGAAACGACGCGCCGATCCGCACGCCGCCGAGGAACGGATCGCGCGCCGGCATGCGGCGCAGGCCGCTATCCGCGCTGTCGATACCGCCCAGGAAAATCTCAGTGTGCAGATGGACGAAGCGGCGTCCGCCCGTTGCACGGATTCGGCAGCGCGCGTGATGAGCTTGTATCGGCGGCGCCTGGAAGGGCTCGGCGAAGAGGACGAGCCCCGCCGTGCGGCGCGTCAAAGCGAGATGGTGGAGATGAAGCTGAGAATGGCCGCATTGCGCGCGGAGCGCTCGGAGTTGCTCAAGATGCGCACGCGGCAGGCAATCAACGACGTCACCTTGAACAAGCTGATGCGGGAAATCGATTTATCGGAGACGGCGATCGTGAATCGGAAGAAAGGGACGAGCACCTGAGCGAGCGTTACCCTCATATCACCGCGATCCTCTACGCCTGGCCCTCTGAGTTTCGGGTTTCAACGCAATACGCGCGAACGAAACGAAATGCTTAACTTTTAAGAGTTTTCGTATTCGTCGCCGATACCCAACGCCGCATACTTCACCTCATGCGCAGGCCATGAATGCGCATGATGTCGTTGTAACTCTCCGATCTTGTCCGCTCACAGCCTCCCCGGCTCTGAGCGGTTTTTTTTGTGTTCTCCGGTGCGAGACAGCTGCATTGGTCCTCTAGTTTTTTGGCAGGTTCCAACCGCCGCGCCAACTCCATTGCGCAAAGGCTACGGTTAGTGCGGCACCACACGCAAAGGCAGAAACGGTCGAAGACGCTTGGTCCTCACATGCTTTGGGATTGTGAACCCAATGCTGAATTGGGCACACCGGCACGTACTCGTCGGCGTTGCGCACGCCCCGCTCGCCGACGCGCGGGTGTCTCTTGGATCGGGCGAACAGACGCGCTTTTCAGGCTCATTTCCGACCTTCGCTTCTCGTCCCCGCCCGGGATAATCCTTTCATCGACAATCCCATTGAAAGACGCCATGAACGTTTCCGTCGAACTTCCCGATTCGAACCTCTCCGCGACCGACCCCGATTTCGAGCAGGCACTCGCCGAAGTTCGGACGGCGGCGCTGGAGCATCATCGGAACGGCCGGATCGACGAGGCGGAGAGCCTTTACCACATGCTCCTCGATGCGCGACCGGGCGACCCCGACATCAACTACAACATGGGCGTGATTGTCTACGGGCGCGGGCAGTACGCCGCGGCCGTTCCCTACTTCGAAGTGGCCGTTGGCGCAAATCCGAATCAAGGCCAGTATTGGTCCAGCTATATAGAAGCCTTGACGAACAGCGGCGAAATCGCGGCAGCCTGGATCGTGCTGGAAATGGCGCAGCAGCGCGGGTTGACAGGCCCGGTCATCAATACGCTGATCGCCGGGATAACGGCCGCCACCAAGGCAAGAGAGGTGGCCGAGCAAGCAGCTTCCGCCCCATCTGTGGGCACGCCCGCGCCGGCGCAGCCAGTCGAGCCGCAACCGGTTGCCGCTTCCGCTGGAGCTACCGCGAAAACCAGGTTGGGTGCCGCCGTTCCTACGCCGCAAGAGGTCAACCGGACCGTAACGCTCTACAACCAAGGGCGGGTGGTCGAGGCAGCAGCGCTCGCACGCTCGCTGGCGGAGCGTTTTCCGACGCATGCGCCGAGCTGGCGGGTTTTAGGTTTCGCCATGCATCGGCTTGGCAGGATGCGGGAGGCGATCGAGCCGCTGGGCCGCGCCATCGACCTGGTGCCTGCCGACCACGAGTCGCGCCGCATTCTCGCCGACTCATTGCGGGACCAGGGTCTGCATACGCAGTCCGAGGCCCATTGCCGGCTAATCGTGGAACAAGACCCGCAACATGGTGAAGCGCATCGGCTGCTGAGCATGGCGCTCGAGGCGCAAATGCGCTTTGGCGAAGCCGAAGCGAGCAGTCGCCGCGCGGTCGAGCTGGCGCCCATGTCGGTGGACGCGGGGAGCATGCTCGCCGTGACTCTCATCGGCCAGGGCCTTCTGGCTGAAGCCGAGGTTGAATTGCGGCGCACGCTTGCTTTGTCTCCGGCCCACCCCAAGCTGCACGAGAACCTGTTGTTTTGCATGAACCACAACGATAGCGTAAGTGCGGACGCGCTATTCGCACAGCATTTGCAGTTCGGCGAGCAATGCGAGCGTCAACTGCGCCAGCGCTGGAAAAAGCATCTCAACTCCCGCGATCCGGAACGCCGGTTGAATGTGGGGTTTGTATCCGGTGATCTCTGCAGGCATGCCGTCGCGTCGTTTGTCGAGCCGCTGCTGCCCCATCTCGCGAACGACCCGGCCTTGAAGCTGCACGTGTACTACAACCATACGTTGCAGGATGAGACAACCCTCCGGCTCAAGCAGCATGTGCAGGACTGGAACGACATTGCGAGCCTGAGCGATGAAGCCCTCGCCGATAAAATCCGCGCGGATCGAATCGACGTGTTGATCGATCTCTCCGGGCACACTGGCCGAAACCGGCTGCTGACTTTCGCTCGCAAGCCGGCTCCTCTCCAGGCAAGCTGGATCGGCTATCCCGGCACGACCGGCCTGCAGGCGATGGATTACTATCTTGCCGATCGTTTTCTCGTGCCGCGCGGCCAAGCGGAGAATCAATTCACCGAAAAGCTTGCCTACCTTCCGGCTTGCTCGGTGTTCTCGCCCTACCCAGCCTCGCCGCCCGTCAATAGCTTGCCGGCGTTGCGCAACGGCTATTTCACCTTTGGCAGTTTCAACCGCGTAAGCAAGATTCGCGCGGCCACCGTCGCGCTGTGGGCCAAGCTGTTGCGCGCGATGCCCGACTCGCGCATGTTGCTTGGCTCCATGCCGTCCGGCGGGGATTATTCAAGGCTGATCGAATGGTTCGAAAGCGAGGGCATTGCGCAGGATCGTCTCGACTTCCGCGCTCGCTCCGAAGAGCCCGTTTATTTGCAGCAGCACCATCATGTCGACCTGTGCCTCGACACGTTTCCGTACGCCGGCGGCACGACCACCATGCACGCAACCTGGATGGGCGTGCCCACGCTCACGCAGTCCGGCGACACCATACCGAGTCGCGCTGGCGCGACGGTGATGTCCCATGCCGGCCTGTTTGGTTTCATCGCTTCTGATGAAGACGACTTCCTTGCCAAGGGTCTCGCGATTGCCTCGGACCTGAAGGCACTCGCCGGGATTCGAGCAGGCCTGCGCGAGCAATTCCGGACATCCCCGTTGTTGAATTCGCAATTGATCGCCGACAGTTTCTCGCTCGTGCTGCGCGACATGTGGCGACGCTGGTGCGCCGGCCAGCCCGCGGCGCCGCTTGAAGTGTGCGCCACCGGCGCGCTGGGCAGCCATTGATGCCGTTGCGGCAACCCCATGTGCTCCCGGAGGAAACCTTGAGCCTTCCCATTCGCATCGTTGAGCCGATAGTCGACGAACGCATGTACGTCACGCAACCGCATCTTGCGCCGCTCGACGAATTCATTCCGTACCTGGAAAAGATCTGGCAAAGCAAGGTCCTGACCAACGGCGGACCGTTCCATCAGCAGTTCGAAAAAGCGCTCTGCGAGTACCTTGGCGTCAAGCACCTGGCGCTGTTCACCAACGGCACGCTCGCGCTTGTCACCGCACTCCAGGCCTTGCGAATCACGGGCGAAGTGATCACGACGCCGTACTCGTTTGTAGCGACCGCTCATTCGTTGCTCTGGAACGGCATCAAGCCGGTGTTCGTGGATATCGATCCCCATACGCTCAATCTCGATCCCGCAAAGATAGAGGCGGCCATCACGCCGCAGACGACCGCGATCATGCCGGTGCATTGCTATGGGCATCCGTGTGACGTCGAAGCAATCCAGAAGATCGCCGACAACTACAACCTGAAGGTGATCTACGACGCCGCCCACGCGTTCGGCGTGCAGACCGAGAACGGCAGCGTGCTGCAATATGGTGATCTCGCCGTGCTCAGCTTCCATGCTACAAAAGTCTTCAACACCTTCGAGGGCGGCGCCATTATTTGCCCGGATGCCAAGACCAAGCAGCGCATCGATCATTTGAAGAACTTCGGGTACGTCGACGAAGTGACCGTGGTCGCGCCGGGTATCAACGGCAAGATGAGCGAAATCAATGCGGCGTTCGGTCTGCTGCAGTTGAAACACATCGATGTGGCGCTCGCGCGCCGCAAGGAAATCGACGCGCGGTACAGGACGTTGCTGCGCGATGTGCCGGGCGTTCGTTGCGTGAATGACGCAGGGGAAAAAACCGCGAGCTACGCCTATTTTCCCATCCTCGTCGAGAACGACTATCCGCTCTCTCGCGATGCCTTGTATCAGAAATTCCGTGACCACGAGATCATCGTGCGACGCTATTTCTATCCGCTGATTTCCGAATTTCCCATGTACCGGGGAACGCCCTCGGCGCACCGCGACAACCTGCCCGTGGCATCTGAAGCAGCGCTCAAGGTATTGTGTATTCCTATCCATCCCGGGATGTCGGACGAAGATGTCGAGCGGGTTGTCGACATTATCACGAGCGCGTAATAATGAAGCTGGCCGCCATGTTGAAGGAGTGGACAAGCACATGAGCGAAGAAGCCATCGGGGGGTATCTCCAGCTTGAGCTGCCGCGGGCCGGAGCGGAATATCACCGTGACACGCTGCGCTTTCAATCGTCCCGCGCGGCGTTCCTGGCGCTGTTGGGTGCCGGCCAGCCCTCAGCGGTCTGGATGCCCTGGTACATCTGCGGGAGCATGCTCGAGCCGCTCGTCATGGCCGGCATTCCAATCAAACGGTATGAACTCGACGAACGCTTGCGCGTGAAATCCGCGGAACCGACGGACGGCGAGTGGCTGCTGTACGTGAACTATTTCGGCCTTTGCGATAACAACGTCGACGACGTACTCGACCGGTTTCCGCGAGAACGGGTCGTGATCGACAACGCGCAGGCGTTCTTCGCGCAACCACGCGAATGCCTGGCTACGCTGTACTCGCCGAGGAAATTCGTTGGCGTGCCAGACGGCGGCTATCTCGTCACGAACAAGGCTATCAGCGCACCGGAGGCGGTCGATCGCGGATCGCTGGATCGATGTGCGCACCTGCTCAAGCGCATTGCCGAAGATGCGGAGTCCGGCTATACCGACTATGCGGCGGCCGAGGAAAGCCTGAAGCTACAGGAACCCAAGCGCATGTCCGCGCTCACGCGGCGCCTTCTCGCCGGCATCGACTATGACGATGTGCGCGCACGACGAGTTGAGAACTTCGCGTTTCTCCACGAGAAGCTGCAACGCTACAACCACTTCAGCTTCAACGCTAACCCTGATGCGGTGCCGCTCTGTTATCCGTATCTCGGTGCGCCTGCCGGTATGCGCGAGGAACTGCGAGCGCAACGCATCTACACACCGAGTTACTGGCCCGAAGTGGCCACGACTGAATCGATGCCGGACTTCGAGAGGAATGTGCCGGGATCGGCAGTGTTCCTGCCCTGCGATCAGCGGCTTTCGCGTGCTCAACTCGAAATGATGGTGCGATCTTGTTTGGACCGACTGGCATGATCAACGACGAAATATTCCTCCGCGAACTCGAACGTCGCGACCTTTCCGCCGTCAACGCATGGCGTGCCGACCGCGAACTGGTTGGACTGCTGGGCGGCAGCTTTCGTTACGTGGGCAACGAGATCGATGAAAAATGGTTCGATGCCTATCTGGCTTCGCGTGCGCACAATGTTCGCCTCGCGATCTGTCTCAAGTCCACGGGCGAAGCGGTGGGTGTCGCCTATCTGCTGGGTATCGACTGGGTCAGCCGCTCTGCCGAATTCTCGATCCAGATCGGCGTGGAATCGGCGCGAGGCCGCGGAATCGGTGAAGCAGCGACGTACTTGACGCTCCAGCATGCATTCGACGACCTGAATCTACACCGCATTTCCCTGACGGTACTGGCGTCCAATGCGCGCGCGAAAGCGCTCTACGAGAAAGTGGGCTTTCGTGCCGAGGGCCTGTTCCGACAGGCGGCCTATAAAGGCGGCCGCTATCTCGACGTTATTCCGATGGCCTCGCTCGCTACCGACCGGCCAATTCCATCGCCCACCGCGCTCGACCCCGTTCATGAATCCGATTGATCCACACCACGAAACCGCGCTTACAACCACCGGCTGGACCGTGCTTCCGCGCGTGATTCGTACCGATCTGATCGACACGCTCGTCGAGGCACTTGCGCCGTCGCTCAGCTTGCGCGACGACATTCGGCGTCGCAACGGCGTGCTGGAAAACAGTGCCGGTACCTTGCACCATTTGCTGATGGATAGCGCATGCTACGTCGAGTTGCTCGCTGAATTCAACGTAATGGAGCCGCTTTTCAAGGCATTTTTTGGCGGCAACTTCATCCTGAATTCGTACGGCGGCGTGATCAATGAACGCGGCTCGCACGCGTATGTGCAGAAGGTGCATCGCGATATCCGCTTCGGCTCCGATTCGCGGCGGTTCATGCTGAACGCGCTCGTGATGCTCGACGATTTCACGCTGGAAAACGGTGCGACGCACATCCTGTCGCATTCGCAGAACCAGCCAGAAGCTCCCGACGACGAACGTTTCTACACGCAGGCATCGCGTGCGACCGGTGAACGCGGCTCCGTGCTGCTATTCGATTCGCGCATGTGGCATGCTGCCGGCCGCAACACGACAAGCCAGCCGAGAAGAGCGCTGACACTGACGTTCACCAGCCCGTTTTTCAAACCGCAACTCGACTACGCGCGGCTGGTCGGGTATAGCGATCTTGCGCGCCGGGACGCATGGTTGCGGCAGGTAATCGGCTTCAATGCGCGGGTGCCTGAATCTCTTGAGGAGTTTTATGTACCGGTCGAGCAGCGCAGTTATCAACGCGGGCAGGACTGACATGACGAGCAGAGACTATAACGCGGAAGCTCGCGATCATCCCGAACACCGGTACGCGTACGAATTCGACTACCTGATGCATGCCTATATGCTGAAGACGTTCGCACCGTTTTTTGTGGGCAACGACGTGCTCGAGCTCGGCTGCTTTGAGGGGCACTTCACGAAGCTGCTGCAAAAGCAGTTCGCGACTGTCGAAGTGGTCGAGGCATCATCGGATTGCATAGCGATCGCCTCGGCCAATGTGGATAACGAGGTCAGGTTCCATCATTCCACCTTCGAAACTTTCGAGCCCGAACGGCGTTACGACAACATCTTCCTGATTCATACACTTGAACACCTTGACCATCCCGTCGAAGTGCTTAACCGTATTAGGGGATGGCTCTCGGAGCGTGGTCGTTTGTTTGTCGCCGCGCCAAATGCACGAGCCGCGTCGCGGCAGATCGCCGTCAACATGGGGTTGATCGATCATGCCGCCGCCGTGACTCACGCCGAGGCCGAACACGGCCACCGTGTGACGTACTCGCTGGATACGCTTAAGGCCGACCTGCGGGCGGCGAAGCTGCGGCCGGTTACGCAAGGCGGCATCGTGTTCAAAGGCCTGGCGAACTTCCAACTCGACGCCGCGCTCAAGGCCGGCATCATCTCGAAAGAGTACCTCGACGGCTGCTTTGAGCTGGGACGAGTCTATCCCGACCTCTGCTCGAGCATCTACGTGATCTCCGAACGTGGCGCCGATATCTGAATCAATACAATGAAAGTAGCCATCATGCAGCCGTACTTCTTTCCGTACATCGGCTACTTTCAGCTGTTGAAGGCGGCAGATGTCTTCGTGGTGTACGACAACATCAAATACACGAAGAAGGGCTGGTTCAATCGCAATCGCTTTCTTCAAAATGGAACGGACGCGTTTTTCAGTATTTCCCTGCAAAACGACTCGGATTCGCTGGATGTAGTCGATCGGACAATCGCGCCGGCATTTGATAAAAAGAAACTGCTCAATCAATTGCGTGCCGCTTACGCGAAGGCGCCACGGTTTGAGCGCGCGTTTGCACTTTTCGAGCAGTGCATCATGCATGGCGAGTCCAATCTTTTCCGCTTCATCCTGCACGCGCTTGAACGGACTGTCGCCGAACTCGGTATCGGAACCCGGATTGTAGTGTCGTCTTCCGTGCCGATCGATCACTCGCTTCGGGGGCAGGACAAGGTCCTGGCGCTATGCGAGGCGCTCGGTGCCACGACCTACATCAATGCCATCGGGGGAACAAGTTTGTATGGTGCCGAGGCCTTCGAAGCGCGAGGGATCGATTTGCGTTTTCTCCGATCGCGGTCCGTCACCTATCCGCAATTCGGCAACACGTTCGTCCCTTGGCTGAGTATCGTCGATGTCCTCATGTTCAATGAGATGGACACAGTCCGGGCCATGCTCGACGAGTACGACCTGATAGCCGGACCAGTCGAGATAACGTCCGTTACCGCTTGAATCGTTCAGGCGCGGCTACCGCTGCGCAGTGACAGGGGCCACGAGCTTCTTCTCGAGCGCGGCGTCCTTGGCTCGCTGTGCTTCAGACAGGGTTTCGAGAGCGCGGCCGTCGTCGACGGTAAGATCCACGAGGAATGCATCGTTGTTCGCCTTGATCCAGTCCAGCGGCATATCCCACCAGGCTAGCTCAAGCAACTTTTCACGCACTTTCTCGGGGAACCGAAAACGCAGCAGACGAGCCGGTGAGCCGGCGTACACACCGTAAGGCTCGCTACGAAAGTTTGGCGGCACGACCGCCCGTGCGCCGATGACGCACCCGCTCGCGACTACGCTGCCGCCAAGAAACAACGCCTCGTCCCCGATCCAGACGTCGTTGTGGATCACTGTGTCGGCATATTGCGGCATGGGCGGACTGATGATGCCGGTGCCGTAGCCACTGAACATGGTTGTCGACATGGTCCGCGTCTCATGCTGCCCATTCAGGAGGAACCGAAGTCGCAATCCTCCTGCGACGTTCTTTCCAATGACGAGTTTTTGAGCTGCTCCGTCGTACTTGACGATGGAACCGACACCCAGCCCCGAACAGCGGCCGATGTGAAAGTCGCCGAATTGCGCCTCTTCGTCCAGCCAGTCCCTGAAGAAACGGTTGGGAATGCATGAGAAAGCACCGTCCTTGTAACCAATCATGATGAAATGTTTTGACCACGGATGGTTCGGCATGATGCCGGTGCAGTCATCAGATGTAACAAGGTTCATTGGTATTGGATGGTTTAGTGCTTGGCGGCAATTGGCCTGCCGGATGTCGCTTTCGCCAGATCCGGGGCGCGGCTGGAAGCGGAGTGGTCCATGGAGCGGAGGCCCGCATGGGGCCTCATTGCTCCTCTGGTACGTGCAAGACAGCTAGAGCTTAAGCCCGGTCGGTCAGAGCAGGTACCGTGAACAAAACAGCTTTCTGCCTTCTATTCAGTTCATACGTAGGCCATTTGCTCGAGAGAACCACAACCTCCCCGCTTTGAGCACCGTGGCATGAGTGACCCACTTGAGCGCACGCGCAACTAAAACAACCCGGACGAAGCCAAACGCTTCCACTGCTGGGACAAATATGGGACGCGCCGTGAGGAATTGTAAGGACGTAAGAGGAGGTATTGCAGGCGAAAGAAAACCCGCAGAGCCAGAAGCTGTGCGGGTTTTCGGAGAATCACTTGGGAGGAGGAGGATCGAACTCCCGACCTTCGCATTGCGAATACGAACAAGTCCAGATTCCTTTAGATAGATTGATATACATAGAAAAATGTAAGTCACTGTATTTTAACAGATATTCCAAAACCAATCGCCGATTGACATTGATCTATATACCTTCACTACCGCATAATCTGGTTACACAGCGGTTACACGGGATTGCCGGCACACATTTACGGAGGCTCGGTGGCGAAGGTAAATTTCACTGCGGCCAGGGTAGACGCCCATCGCTGCGCCGAAGGCAAGTCACAATCATTTCTCTGGGACAGCAAGACTCCGGGGCTGGGACTGCGTGCCACAGTTGGAGGTGCAAAAGCTTACATTTTCCAAGGGAAGATACATGGTTCGACAGTACGGATCACTATCGGCGATCCAAGAAGTTGGACGATCGATGTGGCGCAGGAGCGGGCACGTAGCCTCCAGACGCTCATCGACGGCGGCATCGATCCACGGGAACAAGAGGCTGAGCAGAAGGCAGCACACGAGGCTCGGCGGGCAGCAAAACGTCGCCAGGATGCGACGGTCGGCGAAGCGTGGGAGCAGTATCTGGAGCATCTGCGAACGAAGATTTCACCGAAGACAAAGAAGCCTAGGTCGGAGAGATACATCCTCGACCATGTCAACCTCTCGTCGCCCGGTGGAGGTATTGCAAAACGCGGCGGCAAAGAAAAAGTCCGTGGGCCATTGGCTCCGCTTATGTCGCACAGGTTGACCGAGATAACGGCAACTTCCATGTCCCAGTGGCTCGAGGCCGAAATACCTCGGGGGCCAACGAATGCCGGTCATGCATTCGGTCTTTTCAAGGCGTTCATTCGGTGGTGCGACACTCACGAGACGTATGCAGGCATCATCCCGCACGAAGCCTATGCTTCGCCAAAGGTCAAGGGAATTCTCCCTCGTAGCGCCGCGAAGGATGACTGCCTTCAGCGCGAACAGCTGTCTGTTTGGTTTAGCGCAGTACGTGGCATCGCTAACCCGGTAATCAGCGCATATCTTCAAGGACTCCTAATTACAGGCGCTCGCCGGGAAGAGCTGGCCGCGCTGCGTTGGGAAGACGTGGACTTCCGCTGGCGCAGCTTGACCATGAACGACAAAGTTGAAGGCACTGGCGGCCGGACTATTCCGCTCACTCCTTATCTTGCCGGTCTATTGCGACATCTTCAGCGCCTAAACGAGACGCCTCCGAATAAACGTCAAACCACTCG
Organism: Caballeronia udeis; assembly: GCF_001544555.2. Lineage (GTDB taxonomy): Bacteria > Pseudomonadota > Gammaproteobacteria > Burkholderiales > Burkholderiaceae > Caballeronia > Caballeronia udeis. Next base: position 118,533 of record NZ_FCOK02000003.1, read on the forward strand.
CCTCGCTGAAAGAGGCGAACAGTGGGAACCATCGGAGTGGGTGTTCGCCAGCAAAACAGCATCGGACGGAAAGATAGCGGAACCGCGTCACGCGCACAATCGAGCGCTGGAACCAACGGGTTTGCCGCACATTTCGCTGCATGGCCTGCGCCGGTCATTCGGCACGCTGTCGGAGTGGGTGGAGGTCCCGGTCGGCGTTGTCGCACAAATCCAAGGGCATAAGCCGTCGGCAATCGCCGAAAAACACTATCGCCGACGTCCCCTCGACCTGCTGCGCATGTGGCACGACAAGATTGAAGCCTGGGTGCTCGAGCAGGCCGGCATCGTATTCACGCCCGACCAGTCCGTTGAGTTGCCGCCCTGCATTCGATGAATGGCGAAGCGACTCTCGAGCGCTGAGGCAGTAGAGCGCATTCGTTCTCGCATCTTTGTCGACTACATAATTCTTCTTCGTCGCCGAAGCTGACGAGATCAACGGTATTCGTCTCTCGCACGCCCAGCGCGCACGATCCCTCTGCCTCCGGCAGCAGCGAACACGGGCATTCGTGACGTTTTATGCTGCAAACGGCTGGGTAGAGTTCAGATGCCGTGCACTACGGCGTGCGAGCACGTTGATGCTGAGGCAATCGTGTATCGTTCTCGCAGTTGAACGATGCCAAGGGACCAGCGTTACATGACTACTCAGAAATTCATCTCGCTGCGGGACGCACTCGCGGCCATTGCGGCCAACGTTACCATTCCAGAAAAAATTACTGACAACACGTGGCCGGACGAAGCCCCTTGGCTAATAGCCACCCGGGATAACATCTATCGCTTTTCCCTTGCCGCAGCCACGCTACTTCAGCAATGGCGGCTTCAGCAACATACCGATCGGCCGCGCTGGGTAGATACCCGCGGAGGAATGGGATTACCGATGCCTAGCGCCGCTGCTGAATCTGAAGGGCTTGTCTACCTTCAGTATCAACAAGGCGAGTTCCCAAGGTGGTGGAAGCGGTATCTTGCCAGCCATAACGTGGGGACATGGCCAGGGGACGGCTCCGCGAACGACGAGTTGCCCATGCACTTTCATCTGGGCAATATGAACCTAGACATCGAGATCGGGTTTGTTTGGAGAGAACTAACCCAGTTCCTGGATCGCTGTGGGATTTCCTATTCCTTGGAAGACGAACCGGATATCCCGCACCCGCCATCGGGCAGTCCAATGGATGCAAATACGATCAGCGATTCGGCGAGTAACTCCGTGTCTATGCCCGAGGCGGAAAGCAACGCAGCGCAAGACGAACCAAGCAGCGACACGCAAGGCCAACAGGTAACGACGGTACGCCACCTTATCAACGGAAATAAACAAAGACGCGATGCACTAGACAAAGCCATCGATATGGCGATCGAACTTTCCGATAACAGCTATCACATGCCGACCGTGTGGCCGCATCTCAAAGATCTGGCGTTGGCTGAAGTCAAACCATTTATAGGTGTTGTCGACAGCACAGGCTCCCTGCTCTACGCGAAAGACACGTCCGCCGCCCAAAAACCGGACGCATCCGTTACCACGAAACCAAAGGCGCCGCCGTTTACACGGAATGCGCTCGCTCAAAGGCTTAAAAGGCGTCAAGAGGCGATCCAACTCTCAAGTGACGCCGATAACCAACGCTAAGCGCCGTTAAGCGTCGCTGCTATTTCGATCGCGACGGTACATCAATATCTTTCGGCTCAGGTTGTCTGGCATGGATCCTTGTTGATCAAGCAGGCAGCCCCACGCATGCGGACCGTGCAAGTTCCGTACTTTTGTGGAGCCGATATGTCATCTCATTTTCTCCCGGTGGCCCTACCAGACCGCCATCTCACGACCGAAGAACTGGCAACAGCGATCTCGGTTAAGCCTCAGTCAATTCGCAAGCGCCTGAGTCAAACGGGGGCCTTCCACTCGGTCAAACCAGTTGGCAAGCTGCCGTCCCGTCGCTGGCTTTGGCCTGCCGACTCCGTCGAGCAGCTTCTCAATGGAGGCGCAAAGTGATCCCAGCGCCTCCCAACCCCGGCCCCCGCTCCCACGCGCCCTATCCACCGCCGATTGAGATGGCACCGGTTGACGCTTACCGGGTCCACCTGCACTTGTGGGCCTACTACCAGCAAACCGGCGAAGCAATTCTGCAACTGCCGGATCTCAAGAACTGGCCAAAAGGTATCGGCATCAGCCGAAAACGGTTCCAGACAGCGTTGAACCTGCTGTGCACGTCGCAGCAGGTTCGCATCGAGAAGGCTGGCAAGGTTAGCTATGTCCACCTGTTCCCGCGCCACGCCAGCCTGCCGCCGTCGCCAAGCTTCTGATCGTTATCTGTTAGCGCGCATCTGCTTTCGTGACCTTCGTGCGAGGTACAACGCGGTGTGCCTGACGCTCCCGTTCACCTGTGAAGACACGGCGTGTCTCCGCAGAGTCGAAAAGAGGTAATTCAATGTCAAACAAAATCGAACCACACCGCGAACAGCGTCTGCCCGACCTCGCCTACGACGACGTCAGGCGATTCGACCACACCCTGAACCGTGCCACGTCAAGTGAAGACACGCTCTGGATCATGCCGCAGCATAACGAAGGCTTGCACATGCTAGTCAGTTTTGCCAATGGCGTGGTGTATGGCAAGGAGCCCGAGTTTCGCACGTTGGAGGCGCGCGGGTGGCGTTATATCGAGCGCCTCGACATAGGTTTGAATTTCCAACTGCTGGATTCCCACACGCAGCAGGTTTCGCGCGATCTTGAATATGCGCCGCACGTCGAGCTGCTTCTTGACGGATATCCGCGCCACCCGATCCGTCACTACGCCGAACTCAATCCGAGTTTCCGGCTGCTCACTGGCGACTGCGTCTGGCAGCTGTTTATCCGCTACCTTGAACGGACGCGATCTGATGCGGCAGCCTGTGACATCAGGCGGCAGGTCGCTGACTGGCAGCGCAATGCGAGAGAAAACGAGAAGACGCTCGCGCTCTATATTGACCGCCTGTTCGCATGGCACAAAAGCCTCATGGTCGTTCAGCAAGAGCTCACGTACGAGCAGGCACGTTTCAACAACCAACAGGGTCATGTCACTTGCATGCAGGTGGACCGGATGCTCTATGAGGATCACGATCAATACCTGCACGGTGGGACGGTGACCGAACAGGTTGTGGAACAACGTGTGGGGCTCGACGTGGCGATTCAGGACCGCAACGAGCTGTTCGCGAAGCTGCCGCGCAAGCGTCGTCTCTTCGGGCGAATGGTCGGTTACGTCTGCATTGTCGCGTGGTCGCGTATTCGCGGTTACTTCCTGCGCTGCGCATTTCTGTTTGATGGTAGCGCCGACGAGGTGCAAGACCACGAAGCACTTGGCGGCCAGATCGGGAATTATTGGGTCGACAACGTCACGCACGGAAGGGGCGACTTTCACAACTGCAACCGTGGGCATCCGCTTGGCTACGTGGTCGGCCGCATCGGAAGGCACGAGCTCAACAGGCGTGCCGAGCTGGTCCGATGTCTCGGGTTTCCAGCCCGCGTCGACCAATACGTGCGCGTGAAGCGCACCGGAACTTGCAAGCTGCTCACCATGGGGCGCATGCCGCCACCCCGGGACGAGGCGATACAAGGTCACGAAGGTCCGCAAGCAGCAGGCGTATGCACAGGCGCCCTGAATCGGGGCGCCACATCGCCATCAGGACATGCTGCGGCGCGTCCGGGGCGCATGTCGGAGATAGTTCCCAGCCAAGGCTGGCGCGGCTCTGCGGTAATACCCCATCTGGCCACCCCTTCTGGCGGCGCCGTCGAAACGTCGCGGCCTGCGCCGCGAATTTAACGCTTCGCTCTAACGTATAGCGGGAATTGCCGGACACGCGGTGGGCGACCTCTCCCGCACATGATCACCATGTTCGATGAAAATTTAGGAGATTGCGAAATGACTGTGAAGGATGATGATCTGAACGTAGCCGGCGGGCGGCGGCCGGTAGACGAAGGTGCCCTGATCGCGGCGATCGAGGCACTGGAGCCGAACGAGAAGCAGCGCAAAACTGACCTGTTCAGGAAAGCCTTGCCTGCAATTCTCGCCGCCGAGAAACGCGGCGTTCCGAAAAGCCGGATCATTCTGGTGCTGAAAGATCAGGGCCTGCATCTGTCGATTGGCGGCTACAACTCGCTGCGCGAGAAGATGGTGCCCGAACTTGCGTCGGGTGGCGATGGGCGCAATGACAGCGGCAACTGATGGCGACGACGCACTGCTCTGGTTTTCGAGGATCCACGCTGTGTCATCCGCCGACCACAGCAGGGCGTGACTGGTCATGTCTGTATAGTGACGTGATGAATTAGGCGGGCACGACAATCACTCGTGCCCGCCGTTCAAGTCGGTGCGGATACCGTCCACTGAGCAACATCCAATCTTCCTGTTCAGTCTTGCGCCGTAGGCGCAACGTGGCACCAACGCCTGAGAGCATCTAGACGCATCAAGTTAGCTATCGAACACTGGCTGGATGGGGCTTGCGATTCTTGCTATCCATTTGATTCGGGATAACTCTGAAATTCTGTTTCTGTAATCGGCCAAGGAATCTCCTGGCTGGTCACGAAAACATTCCGAAGCCTTATTGCTGATTTGGATATGTGCTGCCTACGCACTCCTATACTAGGATAGCACTTCAATATTTCTCTTATTAACGTCTTTCAATATTCACGCAGATCTACTGCTATCAGTCATCTGGAAGAATGGCAGCAGAAGACTTGATATTTTCTGCCTTATGGTGAGACTGAAAGTCAGGAGCGAATTGATGTTTGAATAGCCCACCTTGCTTGTCTGAAGCATCCAATCTCTTTCGTCATCGAAAGACTGAGCACGTAAACTTATCGACGTCACGTATGAATTGTCCTTGAGGACATCATTCAAAGGAGAGTTCATCATGAGTTTTAGCTTTCGATCTGACAGTGAGTATTCGGTGCCTTGCGGTAGTCAAACGTATCAAGGATATTCGGGGTATTGGCCGGTAGGTGCATACAGGCAGCTTTACCATGATCTGATTGCGTTCATGGACAGTGTGTTGAATACCGATCAGATGCCTTACAAAATCAGGTATGACCGAGATGGAATTCGTGCTGTCAGGAATCCAATAGGTAATGCGGGGCGCAGAAGCCTCGCTGGTCTTCTTACGCATTGTCACCGGTGGATAGACCTGTACTGGCCAGGCTACTGGTATAGCCCGGATTTCCAGCTGTTCTTTGACTGCTTTCTCCGCTCTTCCTTTGGTCAGGTTCGCTGCACGGAATACGATAGCTCGAGTCCTGCTGTCGAAGCTGCGCATGCCGCGATGTTCAACGGGTTTGTAGAGGATTTGCGCCGGGAAGCTGTCTTGCGCAACGTCAAAAAAAGTCTCTGGGAGTGGAATGCAAATCTAGAAGACCAGGCCGAATCAATCAGTGAGTACGTCTGGAAATTGCAGTCCGCAAATGAGCTACTGCCAGTTCGCTTCGAGCTTTACTACGACGAGTCGGTCGCTGTCGATACTGATGCAATGCCGCGCATGAACTGGGCTTGGAATGGTTCGAATGGATGGTTGATGACGCCATCGCTCGCAGATGCGTCAGATGCCAGGATCGAGGCGCGTGCGCGCATCGATCCAGCGCTGGCCATGAGGCATCGTGCGTGCTTCTTTGCTAATCGGCAAGGTGCCGACCATGATCTTTTCGACCACATGGCCGGCTCTATCTGCAAGCTGGAGATGGGTGGTCGTCATCATGCGAACCACTTCCATGTCCTATTTCTATTTGATGCTCGATACATCGGGGTTGCTGACCTGGATCACTTGGTAAATCGTGCGCGACATCGGTGGTGGAAGGTCACTGGTGGGCTCGGACAGTCGTTTGACTGCCGTGATCGGTCGGACGTCGACAGACTGCGAGCACAGGGAAGGTGGGGGCTAGATCCGCTCAATCGCGGCGATGTGGAGCAGTACGTGCGGTTTGAGCAGAACGTGCTCAGATATTTCACGGAAGATAAAGGGCAGATGCTGCGCGTAAAGCCAAGTGCCAAAGCTCGCACGTTGACGATGGGAATCATGCCGTAGGCTGGAGAGGCGGTCTTATATCTGACGGGCGCGAGGAGCGCGCCCATGCCGTCCATAGGGTTGCCCCGGTGCCTTGCGTTAGAGGCTGTTCAGATCGAAGTTTGAGGCGCGCGCGCATTGTACGATCTTGTCTAGGCAGGCATCCGTCTTCAAGTTGGCCCAGCTGCGTGGAATCGATACTGGCGACCACGCTCATTGAGCGGCGCCAGATAATCGAGAGCAGTCTTGTCACCAAGACCGACGCTCCGTACTGCAGCGTAGAGTTGGTAAAACTCACCATTCAGATCGCCGGCAAAAATTCCTGGATCGTCTGAGCCGAGTGAGACCATGATTTCCGGATCATTTTCTTCAACATAGCCTGGTACGCGCATCCAACGTAACGCGTGATGCTCAGCGAAACTGTGATATTGACTGATGCGGACGTTACTCGACGGCAACGTCTCAATGACAATTCCCTTATCTCGAACCAGTCGCATCAAAACCTGCTGAAGTCTCACGAAGGTGCTAGTGTCAAAGAATGCCGTCTCGACTTCCATGAGTTGCTCGCTGCGACTCCACAGATTTGCGTCTCCGAGCCATCGGACCAGCAATGCGACGTCACCCGGATTGGCTTTGCGTGCTTCGGCGACTCTTTTCACTTCGGTCGACCAGAGGGCACTGTCGGACTCTTCCTTCCAGTTCCAAGACGGGTTGTTTGATTTCATCAAATAACGCACGTTCAATCCCCTGAGCTTCATCACGCGCCCGAGTGTCGAACAATTCACTTCCCGCTCGAAGATTTCGCTCGCCAAATCAGACAACATCCCTTCTACTCGATAAGCTTCGGCTGTCTCCTCGGGGATCTGACGTAACATTTGCCAAGCCGCAAGCAAATCGAGCATCCAGTCCCCCTTTTTTACAACCAGTTGACCGGGCATGCGTTCGACCCATAGTTTCGGTGAAATTCCCATCGCGGTACCATGGCCTATCCGATCTCCAGTTTCGAGTTCCAGCAAATCGATTGCATCGGACATATGCCGCAGACCGCTAACCAAGTGGGTGAAGTCCTCCCCAACGTGATAGCTTCGCCTGGTCAGGCCCGCATACCGACAAACTCTGAAGATGCTCGCAAACACTTCCGGCGGGGCATGGAGTTCGTTAGCGGCAGCATCAATCCCGCGCACCCAATTTCGCAATCCAGGCCACCGCGTCAAAGTTGAAAGCAGGATGTTTGTGCGCTCTTCAAGATCAACCCTCAGACTGCAGAAACGGTAAGGACCAGCCTTGTCTTTGGGCTCGTGACTCCAAGGGAGCTTGATGAAATGCGCGACTAATGCGAGACGATGTACGCGTCTCACTGATTCCTGCTCTGATTGAGAATATTCATCGAGCTCACTAAGAACCGCGCTCAGCGCTACCGGGCCTAGCTGACGATGTGAACCCCTCAGGTACCTCAGATAGCCGACGAGCACCGCGTGAAGCAGACTTGAGTTCTTATCTATCGTGTCCTTGGGAGCAAAACGACCTTCCAGATAGACTATCCGGCTCGTGTTCGGCGTATCGCCGTGCATCGTTACGAAACGCTGATAGTAATCTCGCTCTGCCGGTTCACGTAGATCGGTATAGGTCAGCTTCTGGAACTGGTCAAAGCCGAATTGCTCTTCGCTCTGGACGAGTAAGCGATAGTATTGGTTCTGGAGGATCAGATACAGATGAAACATCCGCTCGTAGATCACGTTCGAGTGTCTTCGAAGGTGTTCAATCACCTTCGTCATCCACGTGAGTTCGTCCCCGCGACCAGAGAGATCGGAAAGCTTGTCAGCATCAGAAGTCAATGGCGGTAACGGTGCACTTCCGTAAGCAAGTTCCTCGTAGCCGTGAGGAATCACCAGGTCGTCGTCCACCAAACCTGACGCTGCGGCCTGCAACCACTTCCGTAGCTGTGCCGCCACTCTAAGCTGTCTCGAAATTTCAGCTGGTGTCAAATCAGGATTGACCGAACGAACCAGTTCTCTCAACTTCGACGCATGCGGATTCGTCGTTGAATTCCACTTCTTGTCAAACTCTCGTACTTCGGCGTCGGGCTCAAGCAAAGCGCGCAACCAACAAATTTCCGCGTGCGTGCTGCCATTCAAATGGAGGTGGGTCTCGTGCAATCCTTCGCGCCCAATGTAGTCCTCCACACTCGCGTCGTAGGGTGCGATCAATTCGCAGAGCGATTTTCCGTCGACACGTCGCATCTCTTCTGTACGACGTGACTCAGACATCCAATCGCGTGCACTGACAGTTGCAAACGCTTGAATCGCCAAGCCTCCAACGCGACTCAATACGCTCTGTTGCCACGCGCCAAATTTGTTCAGTTTGATTCGCGCCGCGCCATGACGAAACTCAACGAATTCATTCGCTAGTTGCCGCAACGAAATCGCCGCCCAATCGGGCGCAAATCGTGATTCGTCATCAGTTTTCCGGAGAAGCCATTGCCAACTGTACTCAAAAATGTGATCGGGCTGACGTGCCGCCCACGGTTGGTACGTGAGATATACCGCTTCCCGCAAGTCGCCCTCGGACAACGATACGTTGAACGCCGTAGCCTTCAACACGTTGAGGACGCGGTAACTAGACAAGACTGCAGTTGCAATGATGCTGTGGTTTGAACACGCCTGCTCTTTCATTATCAAATGTCATCCGTAGCGTCACCACCTTCTGCCCTAGCATCGACCTCAGCCACATTGAGGTTCTTTGGACCAGCAATGCGCGATCTGCGCAAGATATGCCAAGAGCCCCTGTGGCATGCGAAGCTGCCGATGGGCAGGTCCGTTTCCATGGTGAGCTTGTCAAGCATTTCGTTATGCTGAGTTTCTGACGATAACAAGCCTTGTATCAACGGGCTACTCGCGACGAGAAACGTTAAGGGAAGGACGTGTGCGTTCACGTGCTCCGCTTCAAACTTTTGCGTCACAATCTTTCTGGACGTCAGTGGATTAGAGCGATCGATCCGTGTCCATCCTTGTGATAAATCCGAGGCGTCCTCAGGCAGTCTATGGTCCATCTCCTCGACAAGAAACGCATTAATCACGCAGAGTGCGAATAATTCCATCAACTCTGGTACGCCAACCTTTCCACGACGATTTGCAGATACTCGCTCGAGACTGAAAAACAATCGCGTCCAAATTTTTCCTATCAGGATAGCGGAAGGTTTGATCTGGGCACGGAGTCGCTCCGTAGCAATGAGCCATTCAGCCACGCGAGATGCCAGCCGACTAATCCCTTCCCGCTCCCTGTGGGCTAGCGAAAGTTCTTTAGTGGGCCCCAAATCTATCGCCGCATAGCCGTCGTCCGTACCCGCAGAACCTTCCCAGCCTGGCCTGGAAATTGTCGGCGTTTTAAAGACGCGCGCTAGCTCGTGAGCGACCCTTTCATGCATGAACTCCGGATTATCAATTTCGATCCTCAAAACCCGATCCAGGAGACCGAGAATGTTATATATCGATGCGTACAGCCGGCCCCCGGAACCGGAAACGTCTACCAAGCTTAACGCGAGGACAGGCAGATCACCTACGTCAATCAAACATCGCTGGATTGCTGCTGTCGCAGTGACTTCATTCGAATTCCGAGCATTCTTGTTTAGCCCGATCACGCCGAAGTCGATGAGTGGCCGTCGTGTCGCGGCATGTTGCGGGCCTGCCAGAATGGCCGTGGCGTGCCATGCCCAATGCAAAGCATCCTCCTTTCGCCCAATCCCGAGATACTTCTTAAACTTCGCGCGGAACAACTCCTGATTTGATTCGATTGCAGATGAACCAGCAGCCAATCTTTGCAAGAATTGGCCGTAAGTTGCTATGCTTCCCGGTCCTCCCAGCATGTACTGCAGCAGCGCACTCGGTTGGTCGACGCAGAATAATGCAACTTCTGCCGCCAAAGTCGCGAAACAGCTCTTCAGGGCGGCGTCGGTTGGCTGCGGACGAAGATAGGCCGTATCGTAGTCTTCGTCCTGAACCGTGAGATCGAAAACAGCCTCGACAAGCGCCGGCATTTCGCCCGCGCTAATAGCGTCTACGTCCACGTTAAACTTATATAGATTACCTAACGCGATCGCTCTCAAACTGTCAGAAACTGCTGTCGACAAATCGGAGTCCCACGTTAATTCCACGTCTCCTTCTGCGTCTGCCGTGGATAAGAAGGCTGCACAACGGGAAAGGACCTGCAGTACCGACCTGAGTGGTTGCTTTAGTAGAAATTCATAGAACAGGTTCAGGTCGTGTACTCCGCGAATCCGTAGCCCTCGTTGCATGAGCTCGTTGACGACACTTTTTAATTGACGTTGCGACCCCGGCCATCTTTCACTAACAAGTACAAACTCGTTATGCGCGAGTAGATTCCACATCGGCCGCAGTTGGATTCGGCGTCGGATTGGAAACAACTTCAAAAGGTACTGATCCTCTAGGTGATCGATCATCTTGAGACGTTGCGCATCTCGCCTTTTGTCGATTGTGGCACGCGAACCAAGTCGGTCGTGAAAGACGTCACGAGTAAGCTGTGAATAGAGTTCGAAATCGCCAGTAACCAGCACGATCAACCTCGGGGTGTCTAGATACTTCCTAATAACCTCAAGCACATCGATTGCGCTATCAAACTTTGTATCTGCATCGTCGAACGCAAGAGCGAGGGCGTCAACCTTGAGTATCTGGCAGGCCGTTTCGATCAGATCGTGCAACTTCTCGCGAAACCCCAAGCCATGGCCGGCGCGTTCGAGGCCCCAGTCCAGGAACAGTTCAGGGTCGAGGTCCTTGAGATGGTTTTTGCCTTGCGCAAGAAGGCTTAATCCTCCGGCGAGGTCCTGAAACTGCCGTCGAAACTCTGCTTCAAGATGCGCTCCGTTCTGCTTACGCAGCGACAGTGCGGGCCATACCTGGCGTTTCAGTTCCTTCAACAACGGCAGCAGGATGATCTCACTTGCCTCGATTCTACTGGGATCAATGTAAGTCCAAGCTCCAATCGAGTGACCGGCAATAGAGCCAAGGTCTTCAAATGAGCGAAACAGCGAGTGGAGAAAAGTGGATTTCCCAGCACCCCGGGTACCATCAATGAAATACACAAAGCCGGCTCCAGACGGATATCGGTTTTCTCTTGAAATCTTGGCTTGTGATAGATCTCGGCGGATCTCAGCAGTTATTTTGCGCAGATTTTCTTGCTGAATCAGGCCGCTAGCTGCGATTTCACGGCTATTGTCGCTTTGATCGAGATCGACGATGATAGGGCTGGTGCTCGCTTGCATAATTTGTTTGTTGTAGATGCTGTGTTGTATCGAGTCCTCGGGTCCTCGCATCAAAAATCCGGCCCGGAAGCTTTGAGCGAAGAGGCGTAGCTATCAGAGTACGCGGCGCTTGCCTGTCTTTTGACTATCTCCTCGACAACAACGCCAAGTTCAACCTCTCCAAGTTGTCGAGGCGAATTCTCAGTACTCTCCATCTGGGCTTAACGGCATCCGGGACGAAAGCTTGAGTCGCGTCGCCGATGCGGCCCGTCTCAGAGGTAATTCAATAGTCGCTCACCTGAATAGCACCAACACAGAAAGCCTCACTGAGCCTTGGCCGAACGCCAGGCGAGCCATCGATTCAGACGTTCGTTTTACAAATTGATTGCGGCCCGTTGCGTTGACGCCACGACGGCATGGCGATGCAATCGAAGACATAACGAGCTGGAATGCGCGACACGCCAGATCGGCGGCACACGTCGAGACATCTCCATACCTTCAGCTGACATCGCCCGGGCGGAATATCACCGAGCCTAAGGCTGCTTTTGGGCGCGAGGCTGACGGTCGAATGTCGTCCGGAAGACGGAATCGAGGGGCCGCTCGTGGCCGACGGTCGCTGCCCGATGCGATCAATCAGCATATGCGACCCGAACCGGTCACCCAGAGAAACCGCCAGCGGACACTCAATCCGAAGGCCATGCGTCCGCCAAGAAAACTTACGTCTAACGGCTGTGCGCATGCCGATAAACTCTGCCGCCTTCGCACGGCCCGCCTTTAGCTGTATGAGGCATTAGCCCGATAGGTACTCGAGCACTGCGGCGACCGCCGCGTTGCGCATTCGACGCGCTCTGACGTCCCCAACATAATTCGCCTCCTTGAGCTTCTCCTCTGTCGCATTTAAGACATCGCGAACAGTCTTCAGTCCAAGCTCAGCCAGTTTTTCTAATTGCCACGCAGTCAAATCCAGTACGGCAGCCGGCCGCTCCAGTTGGATGTTGAGCGCCAATGCCATACCTTCGTTCGTGACTAGTGCTGCCTGGTCTGTAAGCCTTTTGTATGATGGGTGATTCGAACCATATTCGGTCATCCGCTTTGGAGTCAATTCCTTGGCAATGTCGAATGCCGAATTCGTCGGCGATACCTCAAGCGCAAAAAGACAGCCAAGATTAATCACGTAGCGCTTTCCAATCTCGGCGCGACTTGCTTTGATGCCCACCGCATGCTCAATCACAATTCCGGTGTATGCGAGGACTCGTAAAGCCTCTTTTATGATTTCCGGTGCGTCTCTATGCATCCAAAAAAACGCGGACGTGGCCTTATCGGAAGACAGATATTGATCATTTTTAGATTTGATATCTGAAAGTACCTGGGATTCGATAAATTCTCTACCCCAGTCAATCAAAGCCTTGTGCCCTACATATTTTTCCGACAGCGTAGAGTGCTCTGCCCAAATCTCGGTTCGATAAAACTCCCTAATTGCCTCATTCACCTGTTGAGAGTTGATCTTCGGGCACCGCGCAATCGTCTTCAACAAGAGGCGTGGGTTACCAGTCGCCGCGTAAGCCAAGATTGCAAAATTCTTTCCATATTGAGCAATTTGAGCGAGAAGATTGCTATCCGCCTGTTTTTGAACGATTTCCCGCATATTCTCAACATAGTCAGGCGAGAGAATATCTCGGTCGATGGTGAGCATCGTTGCATCGTGAACTGGCTGAAAAGTCTCCCCGAACGTTGTTACACCCGGGTAGACCGCTGCATTGCAAGTAATGCAGTGTGAGCGCAGGTCTCTAAACATCGTGAAGAACTGACGCTGTTGTTCTGGCAAGAAAATATGCGCCGCCTCATCGAAAAGGAGGGCAAAGCGGGAGATATTGAGGTCATCGCCTAAATCTTCTAGAGCCTCCTTGAAGTCGTCGATGGTGGGAAGACCGTCAGCGCTCACAGCGACCTGCGGCGTTTTCCACGATGCTTCATAGGCCTCAGCGATTTCCTCGACCTTGGTTCGCCCAATAGTCGCGGTGACAGTTCCCCCAGCGAGCAGCTCAATGCTCTTTGGAATGCCGCCGAGTAGGCCGGCTTTCGTCAGGCTCCTCATCACCGACGAGCAGATTCTTGCTAGCATCCAATGCTTGAACTGGTCCGGATCGGACGTCTGAAGCAAGGAACTCCTCACGAAGCTAATGTAGATTGGGAAGACACGGTCCGTCTCGAATGCGTCCATGAGCTCCTTTTGTGCCACTCGAAGCAGGAATGACTTGCCCACACCTCGACTTCCTACCAGCACGACAGGATTTCTATTTTTCAGCGCATCAACGATCTGCCGGTCTTTGGATGTTTCGACGAAATAGTCAAGCACTTCGTCCGGTCGAATATCCTCGGTCCGAAAGAAAAAGTCTGCCATGGTTATCAGGCTTCCGATGGTTGTGAGAATATTGCCTGAACCGGCGGCAAGTTTCCGAGAACGTCCGTGATTATCGGCTCCATTCGTTCCGCTGCTTCCTTTGTAACATAATTTAGGTACCGGGCCGAGAAGACGAAAATAATCGCCAACCGCATTGTGGCAGCCTTCTCATGCCAAGAAAAAAATGCCTCTTCTTGAAACTCGATGTCAGAGGGAAGGATCGCATGAGTACCAGCATTTCCATGAACAAATTCTGAACACTCACGATATACAACCTCAGCGATCGCCAAATATTGCTTGGCGCAGTCCGAAAATCCCGGATTGAAGGCTCGAATAAAGTTTACTGAAAATACGCCGCTTTGAGCATCTTTCAACGCACTCCAATTGATATCCTTCGAATCTTTGGCCCACATTCTATAATCGATTTCGTGTGCGGAAAATTGTACGGTGGCAAGCATGAGTTCGAAAAATAGCCGGAGCCCACCAAAAGCGTGCCTATACTGACCTGAAACCAATGCAAAAAGGGCGAATTGATACTCCTTTACTGCAGAATCGAGCACAGACGCCTCTGGCCGCTCCGCGATCGCCATTTTTAGCGCGTCGTAATCGAGAAGATAATTATGGGACGCTGTCAACGCCTCACTCGCCCCATTCGCGCCGGCCATCATCCCCACGACTGTATCGGTGTTCCTTATAAGAGCGCGATAATGCTCGACTACGTCCATTAGCCTTCCCTTGTCGTAAACCTGATATAGCGCCAGAGCAACGATTGATGATCTATGACCGGATCGTGGGCCTGCGCAATTTGGGGCATGTCTGCCATCGCCTCGAATTGTCAACGATCCAGAGACAGATGTCGAATGGCCGGACTTTGCCGATCGCAAGGATCGCTTTCCGCCTTTCCGCCTTTCCGCCTTTCCGTATGATCCGGGACAAAAAAAACCGACCCATACGGTCGGCTAGAGATTCTGGCTAATCCAACTGAGAGAGCTACATTGTGCCTTTCGACGCCGCTGAATGCCTGGCTAGGCAACAGGGCGGAAGTTAGCCCGGCAATATGCCTCGCCGACAGGAGGTCTGCCATTGCCTGACTTCCTCGTCCGGGCTCACGGTATGGACCTGCAATGCCATTCCCGCCCGTTGCCACTTCTTCATGCAATCTGCGTAGTCCATCTGGACCGCGGCTTCTGATGCTGCCTGCTGTTCTGAAGGTGTGGGTAGCCGTTCTTCACGTCGACATCGCAGAGTACCGCCGATGAATTGCCGTGGAAATTCTGGTTGCCCAGCCCCACGACCTGCATGACCTGGGCGAGTCCATTTCGCGAATTTCTGATCTGCTGTTCAGGCAGATTGGTCAGGTGGCCGCTGAAAGGCTTGTTATCGCCTCCCGCAAAAATCTGCCCGTTCGATATCTCGGCGTTTCGGTAGTCCAATACCCTGTTTCCGCATGCGGCGAGTCCCAGTACTGAAATACAGCTGACACCGAGCACTAGCGTGTGTCTGAAGGTTTTCATAAGCTTGGTTGAGTTGAAGTGGCGCGTACCAGTCGCATAGGGTGAGCGAAACTAGTGCTGGGCGATGTGGTCGTCCGTCGCTCTGGAGCGGGCGGGCGTAGGTAAACATCACGCGTCGTCCCCACAAGCCGAACGCCTGATTGCGCAGGCGTCAGCTCGTGAAGTTTCGCGATGGATAGGGGGCACGGTTTTTCAGAAGGCCATGGACCGACCGCCGTCCTGCTTGCGGTTTAGGAACCGGTCGAACTCCAGAATGCAGCGGCGGCTGCGTTTACAGCGTCGAGCAACGATTGCGGCAGCGCAGAGCTGAACTGTACCGACCTGTCCGTGTAGGTCGTCGGGAACAGCCAACCCACCATCAGGTTGTTGTTCACCAGCGCCACGACGGTTGACGCGCCATTGAGCACCGGTACGGTCTGCGGATCGACCTGCGCCTGTTGCTGCGACGCAGCCGCCGATTGCAGAGCAGCCAATTCGGTGGCGTTGAAGGTCACGACGATCACGTTGCTGTTACGGCTGTACGTGGTCCACGAACCGATATCGGCATTGACCACAGTATCGGGCGTTCCCGGCGCGTTCGGCTGAACCTGTTGTACCGTGCCATTAACGAGCAACTGGAAGTACGAACCGCCGCCCGGCGCGAGTAGCGTCAAACCGACCGCCTGCTGCACCGAGGTGTACTTTGTCGCCGTTGGGCTGGAGACTTCGACGACCTGACTACCGTCCATTACAGCCGGCGCACCGCCACACGTCACCCCGCTCGCCACCGTCGGTGTAGCGCAAATCGGTTGCCACACTGGAATCACCACACGCTCCGTCGAATACGAAAGCAACCCTGCATAGGCTTTCGTGCCTGCGGCGAAATTTGTGGATGTTATTGTCGGCGACGTCCACAGCGGGAAGAGCGATTCGCCGTTCGGCGAAACTGCCGTCGATATCGACTGATTGCTCAGGTCGACCGCGCGATACTCGTAGGTGAACGGGATACTGGTATTGGGATCCGTGCCCGTAAGTGTGGGCCCGAGGCCGGACACCGGCAGCGCGTTGTACTGCTCCAGCGACACATAGGGCGTGAAGCCGGATGCGTCGCCCTTTAACTCGTACGCACCGATCATCTGGTTGTATTTGTTGAGGGCCGGTGTGGACCAGGCGCCGTTGACGAACTCCTGCTGGACGCTGGAGAGCACGCTGTTCGTGATCTGACGCACGGATTCCACCGGCGCCTGCTGGTTCGTGCCGTTCTTCGGACCGTTTACCCAGTCGTACAGGTAGCCATCGAGCGAGTACGTTGGACTGGTCAGAACCTGCGAGGCGTTAGCGGGCACGTAGACTGGCGTCTGCGCCTGTGCAGCGACCTGGGCCTGTGTCGGCGTCAGGGTGCTGTTCACTACCATCGCCTGCATCAGCGCACGCACTGTGGCAGCGGACGCCTGACCGCTGCTGGCGAACGTCCCGATGGCATTGACGATCTGCATGGCGAAGTTCGTCGCCGTCGGATCACCCGAGGCGATGTAGTCGACTGACAGGTTGGCCGGTTCGCCGAGCAGTTTTGCGACCGCCTGCGTCGCTGCCTGCTGCGACATACCTGATTCCATCATCGACTCGATCATCGTGCTGATCGGGGTAATGTTGGTTTGCGTGGTCGGATCCGTCACGACGCCAGTGAGCGCGAACGAGGCAGGGAACGTGTAGTTCGACCGTGACAGGTCCTTCGTTGACGGTGTCACGACCACAAGCAGTTTCTTTCCGATGATGTTGCCGCTATATGGCAACGAATAGCTGCCGGCCGCGTCGGTCGTGGTCGTCGCTAGCGTCGGGTCGCAGGCCCCGGCCCCATTGTCGAAACAGACGGTCGCTCCAGACAGATAGCCGTCAATGGCCTTGCCCGTGAGCTGGGTACCTTGCGCCGGCGTGCTGCCTCCGCCAGTCGAAGACGGAACAGCAGTGTTCCCACCGCCCCCCCCTCCGCACGCGGCAAGCGCTGCTGCAAGCGAAACGCAAAGCGTCAGCTTCACCAATCCTGCATTTGTCAAAGTCTTCAATTTCTAAACCTCTTTATGGTTTGTCAGTGATCAGTCGACCGGAACTGTCCCGCTTCGGATGGGCGGGACTGGCTTACGTGGCTGTTTCACTAAATCAGGGACGCGTCAGCCATACGTTCCGGGCCGTCCCGCTCCCGGATCTGTCGGAACAGACTGGAACCAGGCGTACAGAAGAGATAACGGCAAACATCTTAAAAGGTTGAATATCAACCTTAAAAACCCTTCATGTCAGTGGGGTGATCGCCAACCATTTGGGTGGAAAGGGAGGGCGAATGCCGGATACCGATATGGACCGACTGGCTGGGGTAGTGGGACGGGCGATCGCGAGAAATCGCGTCGCGGCGGGTCTCACCCAGGAGCAGGTCGCAGAACAGCTGGGAATAGGAAACGAGGCGGTCTCGAGGATCGAGCGGGGGCTGGTCATGCCCAATGTGGCGCGGCTCATGGAACTGGCCGACACCTTTGATTGCGACATTGCTGATCTGCTGACCGAGGTCAGCAGCCGCCCGAGTGATCAGGCAAGGCACGTGGCACGGTTACTCTCAGGAGTGGGATGCAAGGACCGCGAGATGATTGTTGAGATTGTGGAAAGGCTGACGGCCAGATTAGCTCGTCGCTGACGTCGTCATCGCGCTAACAGTCGCGTCATCGGAGGGCCGTGCGCTTGCCCCGATCTGGAAGGTGTGGTTAGGGAGTCTGGTTCGTCGTACTGCAGCCGAGGGGGTGTCAAAACACAAAAGTTGAAGGTATTGAGGGGTCACTTTACCCTTCTCGACACGCCACCAAGCCGTTGTAGGCCCTTCTCGAAAGCCGACTTTTCGAACGAGAGGCGTGAGCCTGAGTTTTGACACACCCTCGGCCATGAAGGGACGCTCGATTACGCGACCTACATTGTCCACAATCGACCTTCATTTCGCTCGCAATACGGCGCCCGTGCCCCGGTTTGAGACGGACTCCTGGCGCTCGAAATTAAGACGCGCCCGTCCTATCAGAGCTGGCCGCCGGAATTGGTGTGCCTCAAGATCGGTAGATAGAACTCGACCCCGAAACGTCGCTAGGATCCGCTTCTATTCGATGTTAAGCGGCTTCCGTTTCCCTCCGTCGGTCGTGAGCGGGCGACCCTGGATGCGTTAAACGCGGCATGCCGAAATTGGGCGATCGCCGTGCTCATCGTTGACCCTCTGATTCTCGGAGCGGGCGGTATGCTGGTCTATTCAACGCGGCAAGGACGACATTGCGCGCGTGGAGCAGGACAGATTTGAGCTCGTCTGCGGAAACCTCTGCAAACCCGAGTCCTCGGAGCAGAAAGATACCTTCAACGGCCAGCAGTGCCTGACGTACTTCGGCAACCTCACCATGTTCTGATCGAAGTGGATCGAGCAGTGCACGGTAAAGATTTCGCACCGGCCCCAGCATGTCAGGGGCGTGCACCAGGGCGGTTACGAGAAAAGCCGCCATTTGCGTCGAGGCGTCGTCCTCGTCCAGTGCTTCCTCGATATGCGCGAGGACCAATTCGACCGGCCCAGTTGGCCCGCTGCCAAGTCGCCGACGCACTGCCTCCTGAAACCGGGCAACTTCTCGTTCTAGCGCAGCGTGTATCAATCCATCCTTAGTCGCAAAGGTATAGACGAGACCGCCCTTGCTGATCCCCGCGCGCTCGGCCACGGCATCGAGCGTGAAATTTCGGCCACCTGATTCGAGAATGACGGCCTCGGCAGCATCCAAGACCCTGTCTTTGTCGATTTCCTTTTTTCGCGTCAAAACAACCTCTTGCTTTTTCGACTGGTCAGTCGGATACTATTTCCGACTGACCAGTCAGATTAGCGCAGCGATGCTCGCGGCGCAAGATTGTTTCTCAGCTAACTCCTTGGGGTACGTTATGAACGAACATGAAAAGGAAGATCTATTGCCTGCCCTGACCCTTGGTCACTTTGTTATGAAAGTGCGAGATGTTGCGGCGAGCTATAGCTTTTATATTGGTTTAGGTCTGCGCGCACTCGGCACCTTTCCCGGAACGGCGATCGTTGAAATGCGTGGTGGCACACATTTGCTGCTGTTGGAAAAGGGCGATGCACAAGCTGCCGCTTTGCGGAATAGTCAGAATGGCCAGAGGCCTGATTTCAGCAGCGAAAAAATAGACCTGATGATCGCGGGGCGTACAAAAGCGGATCTGGAATCCTACAGGGTCGGTCTGATCGGTAAAGGATATTCACCGTCAGCTATCGCGGATGGCGAGTTATACGGCCACCACTATTTCTCGATGCAGGATCCCGATGGCAATGGCATCAGTTTCTATACCAGCCACTGCAGCGATCAGCCCGTTTGATATTACAGCTGGTTAGTCGCGCGGCATCCGCCCATTTCGCTTTATTTCTCTTCTCCTAGCCCGCTCTCGGCGTCCCGCCATATGAAGCTTCCTGAGGATCTGAAGGGCCGTAAGGGGTCGAGCTGGGACAGTCGTCGACACTGGAGGCATCACGTGGGATAGGTTCACTACATTTGAAATGCTGAGAGCCACAATCAATTCAGAATGCAGCTCTCTTTCGAACAAGCCAGGCTGACAGCATTTGTTGTATCGATCGCCCAGGCTTCGAATACGGGTTTTCAGCAATCGTCCTGCAGCAGTATTGTCGTTGCTGAACGATCGGCTTCGGTCAAAACCAGGATGACCGAGCCGGTCGGCAGCAGGTAGCGTGACTGGATGCGCAGATCGAGTAGCACCGCAAGCTCGTTCTGCAGGCAGTCGCGTTCGTTCAGGTCGCCCCAGTCACCGTGAATGTGGCGCGCGAGCAGCAGGATGTCGGGCAATTTCGCCAGCTCAAGTGCAGCCGTGGCTGCCGGGGTGACGGTGGCGCGGCCCGCGTCGAAGCGGACCCTGTCTTTGAAGATGTCAGGAGATTGCATGGTGACTCCAGCATTATTTCTGCTGCCGTCGGGACATGTCCGACGGCAGGCAGTAGAAGGATGGTGGGTAAGTCGGATCGATGGCAGACGAAAATCGCGTGCATGGCTGAAAACCGGATCCCGGTTCTCAGTAGTCGTCGGGCAGCAGCACGGTCGTCACCGAGCGATCCCATTCGGTGATGATCCAGACCCTCCCGTTTCCGGGGAGCAAGTAGGACGACAACACGCGTAAGCCGGTCTCAAGCGCGAGATCGTTCTGCCTGCGGTCTTCTGCGGTAAGGTCGCCCCAGTCACCACGCATGTGTCGGGTCAGCAGGTCGCCGACCGACACGCTGGCGGCACGCAACACCTCAAGCGCGCCGGGGGTGGCGAAGAGACGCCCGGGTGTTAGCCGAGGTCTCGTGGGTCTTGCACAGAGCTGATTCATGACGGTGTCTCTCCTGGCAATGGACGAACGCTCGCCTCCGAAGAAAATCGGATGCAAGGGGGTAGAGGGAATCTGGACGGTTGCCCAGGTCAGGACGTTGCGGTGTGTTCCGAGAGCTGCCGACGTAACGCGGTGGCTTTCGCCTGCGAGCAGCCGAGGTGGCGCCGGATGTCGGATACGGTTGCGCGAACGCTTCCCGCAGCAACGTCGCGCGCCAGTCTCATGACTTCGGTGTCTGCTGGCGAGACCGGCGCGTTGACGGTCCCGTGACTGCGCGTGATGGGTTCGTGACCCGACGCGACCGGGGCGATAACGGAGGGCGTGGTGACCGTCGTTTGCCGTGGCTCGAGTTCGACGCTCCAGAGCAGGCAGGCGACGCCTTCGAGCACAGCAGCAAACGTGAGTCCCGAAAGCAGATCAACGCGACTCACGGTCGTGCCGAGTAATGCCGCCAGTCGTCCCGTGACCGGATCGACCATCAGTGCGTCACGCCGCTGCGCCCCCCGGTCATCCACCGCCAGTTGTCTCCGGACATCGTCGGCTTCTGCGTTCAGCGCATCGAGTTTCGCGGCCAGCGCGAGCCGCCGAACGTTCAGCGCCGGACACTCCCGTGAACAGCGCTGCGTCTTGGCAATCGCCAGTTGTCGGGTGACGCTGGCCCGGTCGAACATGACCGCCGTCAGACTGCGACCGGCCGGGACGGTAGCAGTCACCACAGGGACGAGAGACGTAGCGCGACGTTCGCCCGCGTGCTGCTGCGCGAGCACGAAGAAGGTTGCGTGACCGAAACAGGCGGTCGCCATGCACGCAATCCAGAGCAGACTGCCGACACCGCGTACCGGCCAGGGCGAGGAGCGACACAGTGCGGGAAGCAGGTGTGCGCAGACGACCAGCACCACACCGATCGCCACCCACACTAACCGCTCCGGCAATTCGCCGCCGCGCTGCCACCCGGCCAGCACGGACAGGCAGATCGCCGTGGCGGTTGCTGCGGCTGCCAGCGCGAACGTCAATCGCGGCGGATCGCGACTCGGGTGGCCGACCGGACTGCCAGGCGCGCTGGTCATACTGCGGTTCCTCCCAGCAGGACCGCTCGCCGGTCGAGCTTGTCACGTAGCGTCGGGGCACCCTGATTCCCGGGCGGGTCCGACGCTTTGTGTGCGACGTTCTCCGTGCCCTTCGCGGCGTTCCTGCCTGCGCTGGCCTCGTCTCCCGGCTCAGCCTCTGGATAGAACTCTTCTGCCACCGCCGCACTTTCCTCGACGCTGTCCTCGAATGCGCCGTTGGCGAAGCCCGCGCGGGCCGCAGCGTCGAGCGCAGCCTGCGCAAATCCGGCCGCCCGGCGGCTGGCATTGAGCTCACGCGCCTGTCCGATGGCTTCCTGCAGGGAACTGCCCGCGCGTACGCCCAGATCCACGTAGTAGATCGCCGAGCGATAGCTCTGCGTAGTGGATTTGCCGCGCAGCTTCAGTTCCAGCGGCAGACAGGCGAGCAGGCCGCCCGACGCTGCGCTGAAATACTGCAGCCGTGCCGAGAGCGTGCGGATCGAGTTGTACGAGGTGGTGCGGAAGATGAACGAACCGAGTTCGTCTTCCTCGCCGATCGTTACGTTTAGACGCCCGTACGGCTTGCAGCCACCGGCTTCACCGAACGCGCAGCCGTCCGGTGTCGGACAGTCCATCGTAGTGATGCCGCCGTCCGTCACACGCTTACACGTCTCGCCATTGCCGACGCACAGGGGCCGGCCCGTTTTGCGGTCGAACAAGCTGTATTCGGCGCGCAGGTTAAGGTCTGGATCGTTGAACAGCATCCGTACCGGGATCGAGCGCAGCTTGCCCGTGGTAACTTTGCGAAGTGTTTCATTGAGTGGATGCAAAAGCCAACCGCTCGCGTGTTGCATCTGGCTGGTGATGGTGAACTGGTCGTCCTTCTCCGGCAGCCGCTTGCCGTTCTTCTCGACAACTCGACCGATCGTGATGCGGCCGACAACAGGTGGCGTGATCGCCAGACCTTTGAGCATGGTGATTCTCCTAAAGTAAAGACTGGTTCAGAGCGGGGGGCGATGATTCAGATGGAAACCAGGAAGCGGCGCGAACCCGGTTTCGTGATGGCGTACTGTTGTTGCAAGGCGGGGTGATCGGCGAGTAGCCGCTTAAGATCAGTGCCATCCGAGTCCTTACTGCGTTTGAACGAGACCTCGCCGGTTTCGAACAGCGCTCGGGACGCATCGCCCATGGCCTGCTGGATGGTTTGTTTGAGTCTGGCTTCCTGCTGCTCGCGCGCTTCAATCTCCGCGCGTACTGCGACGAGATCAGCGAACGTCGAACACATCCGCCGGTCGTCCGTGAAATCCACCGTGACACCGCCGTTGCCCGGATACAGGCAGCGCAGGGCGCGATCGGCCGACTCAGAGCCGTCGGCGGGTGGCGGCGTGTCGCTCGTGACGTACTGCCAGAACTGCGCTTCGAGCGGAATGAGTCGGGCGATCAGTTCATCCTCACGTTCTATGCGGTGCACGGCCAGTTGCTGGCCGCACAGCAGCACCGCCACGTCGGCGGCGCGCTTGCCGGTAACGGCCAGCTGGTGCTGGACCTGCAACTGCACGTACTCCGGCACACCGTCGCGCCACAGCCGCGCACCGAACTCGCCCGCCGTCTTGCATTCCAGAATGTGCAGCCCCGATACGCCCACAATCTCCCTGTCGAGATTGGCCAGCATGAAGGGGATGGTTGGATGCTGAAGGACCGCGTTGACCTTACGCACACGATTGCCGGTCTGCTGCGTATAGGCTGCAGCGACGATGGGTTCGAGTAGCGTTCCCCAGTAGACAGGCTCAGTGGTGTCGTGCGGATCGGGTTGGGCGAGATCCGCGTCGCGCCCAGTCTTTTCCAGCCATAGTTCGAGCGCACTCTTGTACGGATTGAGGCCCACTGCTGCTGCGGCGTCGGAGCCACCGATGCCGGTCCTGCGGACCTCCAGCCAGTCGTTGCGGCTCAGGCTGCGTGTTTCGACCAGACGTAATGCAGAACCTTTCCTGAAGGGTTTCTCTTCCTGGATGAGTTGCGACATGGCCTTCTCCCAGACGGATAAATAAAAAGCGCCCGGTGAGCCGAAGCTCAACCGGGCGCCTTATGACGGAAATAGATGATGGATGGTGAGTAACGATGAAACCAATGGCAATGATTCAGACGACGAGCTTCAGTGCTTCGTCCCAGGCCTTCTGTTTGAGCGTTGCTCCGTGGCCAAACCACGCGGCGTCGCGCCGGTGGTCTTCGCTGCGCGCACGACGCTGGTGGTCGACAAACTCGGTTACGCTATTGAGCAGCCCCCATGCGGTTCCAGATGCAGAGGCGAGGGTCGCGCCCTTGCCTCGACCGGCGAACAGGTCGTGCACGGCACGGATCGCGCTATCGTTGGTGGTCGCCGCTGGTTTGTCCAATGCGTTCGACGCGCTCCCCGTTTGATAGGTCAGCACGCGCCGGAAGTACGCTTCGGCGGATTCGGCCGTCACCTTGCGTTCCGACAGCGCCTTCATGCGCACCATGAAGCCGTCCCATGATGAGATGGCGATGCCAAGCTGACGTTTTACCGCCTGTGCATCGAACTGGCTGCGGTGCGGCACCTTGACCGCGCCCGTACTATCGCCCAGCGCAATGGCGAGCGTGTTGTTGCACACGACACGAACGGAGGTGAACTGCGCCGTGGTCGCGAGCGTGCCGTCGCATGCGGTGGCGAGCAGCAGATAGCCGCTGACCTTGTCACGTCCCTTGAGCGTCGCGCTCTGGCCAGTGCGGGCGAGCGCCCAGAGCTTCTTACCGTCCCTCAGGACACCCGCCGTTTCGAGCTCGAAGCCGCCGACCTCGGTCAGGTCGCGATAGAACTCCAGAATCTCGGCGGGCTGTACGACCTGATAGCGGTTCGACACGACGGAGAGCGGCGCTTTCGTGTCCGAGCGATACAGCACCTTCTGTTCGGGGAACGCATGGATGGAACCGAGACCTGTGCTACCTGCGACGAAACGCACTTCGGATTCTTCAATCTTCCAGTTCATGCCGGCCTGCTGAGCCCAGACTTCGAGCGGCTGGTTGTGGGCAAGGTGATTGCCTAGGCCATGCCATGGGGTATCGTTGACGTAGGACATGGTTTGTACGAGATGCATGAATAACTCCTTTGTAAAAAGACGAGCGCATAAAGCCCGGCCGAGGCCGGGCATATGCACAAGCGTTGAAATCAGATGAGGACGGACGGGACCGCTAGGTGCAAGGCCGAACGACGCAGAGTTCGAGTTCAGACTTTAGTTGGGTGTTTGCTGAATGTGTGGCCGCATGTAAGGCAACGGTAGTTATCTAGCACGTTGTCGTCTATGACTTCGCCGACGGCACTACCCGCCGCACAGCCTGCGGCCCCGCCGAAGAGTCCGCCAATTACGGCCCCTGCGATCAGCCCGAAGACGGAACCGACGGGGCCGCCGATCAGGCCGGCGGTCGCGCCGATTTCTGCGCCAGACAGGGCGGCAGTTGCAGCGCCCGCCACACCGGCGACCGCACCAATTGCGCCACCCGTTTTGCGGGCGTTGTTGCGAGTCTCAATGCGGTGCGATCGACACCGTGGACATCCATGCGGGGTGCGATCGGCAAGTGAGGTATCCGAGAGCATGTGGTTTCCTAAAAATTAAGACCGTAAATGGATAGCTATCGATTGAGTGGGGACTACTCCCTTGTCTCCCTTCAGTGATATAGGTCTCAGATTTTCTGGACTCGATCCTTCGCGCTTAGGTGACACGACCCGCGCATCAGACGCCGTCGTGGCAGTCGCGACTCTCGGTGAAATCGGAAAAGAGACGTGTCCCGGTGACCGATCGGCTAGCCTCGATCGTTAGCGAAACGCCCCGGCGTCGCATAGCGTCTCAGCTAGGTCGATCGCTTCACACTTGCAGAGAGTAAAATGCAGACGCAGGCCGTGCGGCTGATAGTTCAGCCATGTCGATCTGGTGCAACTCAACGCCTATGGACACAATCAGCGAAGCGGATCGGTCGGCTCTGATGGGTCGTATTCGGAGTAAGAACACTCGGCCCGAAATAGCCGTGCGCTCAATTCTGCATCGGCTCGGCTACCGTTTCCGCTTGCATCGAAAAGATTTGCCCGGGTGTCCCGATATCGTTCTGCCCAAGTATCGCAAGATCATCTTGGTACATGGCTGCTTCTGGCACGGACACACTTGTCGGTTGGCATCAAAACCAAAGTCCAATCAAGAGTACTGGACTGCAAAGATCAAATCGAATCAAGTTCGCGATGCGCGCAACCTGGATATTCTGAGGCGGGAAGGTTGGCGTGTCTTGGAGATCTGGGAATGTGAGGTCCGTGTGGTCGACGGTTTGATGGAGAAGCTCATGACATTTATGCAAAGCTAATAGACGGTTTATCTTTTGTCCTCGGTAACGGACCATGCATACCCCCATCAGTTACCATTGTGTATTGCATTCACTCAACATCCTTCGATTTCGGACAGAGACTTCCATGCGCTCTAAACGACCACCTTGCCTGGAATTCAACAGGCCGTCGCTCCTGACCACCAAGAGCTCGTGGGCGGGCTGCCTTAATGAGGAACGTCATGGCTAGCAACGAAAGCCAAACTCTTTTGCGGAAAACGGTCGGAGAGAGCGGCGACGTGCCGTTGATCGACGAGCGAGAAGAGTTGGCAGCATGGCTTGGTGAAAAGACCAACGAGGGGCAAGTTGTCCGCACCAGGCTGAAGACGAGCGACCGGGTCATTGCCCGCGTGACCGATGGCATCTACCGTCAACCATCCTCGGCGCTCCGAGAACTGATTTCCAACGCATGGGATGCCGACGCAAACCAGGTAACCGTCCTTACGGATGCACCGCGGTTCTCAAGAATATACGTCAGAGACGACGGCGCCGGCATGTCGTACGAAACCTTGTCGCGGCTGGTTCACTCGATCGGCGGAAGCGCGAAGCGCAGGGAGGAAGGCCAGAAACTCGGGGTCTCCTCGGAAGACGACCCTGACCGGACCCCCGGAGGGCGCCTGCTGATCGGCAAGATTGGAATTGGCCTTTTTTCGGTCAGCCAGCTTGCGCGCCGTTTCCGAATCGTTACCAAGGTCCGGGGGCGCGATTACCGGCTCATAGCCGAAGTTCGCATACGTGCCTACTCTGAAGATGGAGAAGACGACGCAGCTCGGGACGACGACGATAACTATGTCAGCGGCGACGTGCTAATTTCGAGAGAGTATTCGTCTGATAGGGACGCCCATGGTACTGACATCATCCTTGATGAAGTTAAGCCACGTGTACGCGATATGCTCCGCAGTGCGGACCGCTGGCGTGCGCTGGACGAGAAGGCTGCCGCTGAGAAAGCGGGAGATTTTGAGACCGCGGCAAACATTCGGGTTGAAGAGCCTAAATACCATACGGGCTGGATCGAGCGCTTGTCGCAAGACAAAGACCAGCCTGCGGTTCTCTCGCGGCCGCCCAAGCTTCCGTGGTCTCCCGATGCGCCTGCCGATGTGAGGATGGGACTACTCATAGACGCGGTTGAGCATGAATCAAGGAGTACAGAGAGGCCCGACCTCGCAAAGACATTGGACACTTATCTGGAGACGCTTTGGACTTTAGCGCTCTCCGTGCCGGTGGGCTATGTCGACAAGCATCCGTTCGACCTCACAGCCGATTCCGGTATTGGGCTGTACTGGATATCAAACGAGCCTCGTGGGCAAGCGACGGAATTGACACTATCGGATAGCCAGACTGTTCGAGACGCCGTTCGTGAGCAGGTAGCGGGACATCCCGAGCTCGAAGATGGGAAAATCGCCAAAGCTGGCGATTTCCGCGTCAATATCGACGGCGTTGAATTGAAGCGGCCAATCAGGTTTAAATTCGTCAAGACCGCGACGCGCGGTTTTGGCAAGCCCATGCTTTTCGTTGGCCGTTTCTCGCCAAACTTGCAGAAAGTTGATCCTAGTCTGCGGGGAGGAGGATTCGGCCTCGAGGGGTATGTTTTCTGGAACGGAATGGTTGTGCCGAAGGAAAATAATGGGGTGCTAACCCGCATTCGCGGTACTGCCGGCGCACTTTTCGATCCGACCTTCATGAAATACCAGGTTTCCGAGCAAACCAGGCTGCGCCAGATCACATCTGAGCTTTTCATTACGCGCGGACTTGACGCCGCCCTCAACATCGACAGAGAGTCTTTCAATTTTTCCCATCCGCATGTGCAGTTCGTTGCTATATGGCTGCATAGAGCGATTCGGCAGCTCACGAACAAACATAAGGATCTAAGCAAACGTGCTCGCACGGAGAAGCTGGAGCAAACCGCCGTTGCGGTCCGTGATTCCGTAACGCAGCACTCTGAGGCTGTATGGAGTTCCCGGCATGTCAGTGACCCGGCTCCAGAGATCGCAATTGCGACGACGCGCAAAGAAGCCGAAGCAGCGCGGGCCGACGGCTATATGGCGCTTGCGCGTACGGATCTTCCGAGTTTGTCGGTGGCGCTTCCTTCGTCAGAGCGAACCGAGAGAGATGTAAAGGCGCAAGCGCTCATGCGCGTGTTGGCCGCTTACGATGTTCTAGACGACCGCTCGTATGACGAGCAGCAAGCGCTCATAGACGCCATTCTAAAAATATTCTTTGCTTCTCCTGGTAAATGACCGATTCCCGAGCTACTCCCGACGTCGACGAGGATGTCCAAGAGGAAGATATTCTTGCCATCTATGGCAAGCCGGACAATGGAACAGCTGATTTGGCCCACTTGGCTGACCGGCGGCGCGAATTCCAGCCTTGGCATCATCCTGTTAAGCAAATCGTGCGTTCGCGCCAATGGGCTGCACTCACGAAGAAGCTGATTGAGTCGCGGCCTCAAGGGGCTACCAGCGTCCTGCGGTATTTCACACTACCTGGCGCTGATCTCTTGGATGTCAGGGTACTTTCCGAAGTTTGCGAACCCTTAGGTGTCCAGATCGAGTATTTTGGATTCAACTCGGGCGGCGCAGGCTCCGAACAAGTTGCAGGCGTCGGGAACGCGGCTGCAACGGCTAATGGCGGTTCTTGGGTAACGGCCGAGTCGGCGTTGCTTCAAGCAGGGCGCATTACGCCTCATGCGGTGATACATGTGGACCGCCTCGAGGACATTGCAATTACGGACTCGCATGCTGCGATGCAGCTAAGTCAACGCGCCACCTTCGATGTTATCAACATCGATGCATGCGATCATCTTGCCTACTGCCCGAAGGGCCGAACACACAATACATTCAACGCATTGGAGGCGCTGCTCAAGCATCAGATGGGCGCACGCTTCCCTTGGCTTCTCTTCATTACGACTCGGGCTGAGCCCAGCCTGTTAGGGCAGCCCGGAATCGTATTTCAGGATGCCATAACGCAGAACCTGCGCGTGCCACAGAGCAACTTCGGCGCCTCTCTTGCCAAATGCCTCGAGGCAGATGAAGGAAGGCTCGCGACCGAACTGGCGTCTGTCTGGGGCACGCTTGATACCCGCTTTTTGAAGCTCTACAGCATTGGTTTGGGCAAATATCTGCTTCAGTTCTTCCATGCGCAGCCGAATTTGCCCGCAAACGTCGAGCTTGCCAGTGTCTACGCTTACCGTGTGCATGGCGAGCATCCCGACATGCTTGCCCTTGCATTTCGCGTTACGCCGGATACTCCGAGGGTATTTGCGCCGAATGTAGGAGGGGCAGCAATTGTCCCGACTCTGGAGGCCGCCCGGGCGGTATATGTAGCCGCTCAGGCCATGAAGCTTCAAGATCTGGACCACGTTCTCGACACGGAACCAGGTGTCCGCTCTGTCGCCGTGGATGGCACAAAGGCACTTCTTCAGTCTGCCAACTACGATATCGATGAATGGAGTCGGTGGTTGGCCAGCCATGATCAGCGGCCCCTTGTGGTCGCATAAATCCAGCGGCCATACAGGGATGTCTGCTTGTAGCGATCGACGAGGCGTAGTGCCGCCCCAAGTCAGTAGTCCACCGACCTCGAAGAAAGCTAGCAGCCGGGAGCCACCGCCTCAGTAAGCAGCCTATTTCCCGTGCCCAGGTCCGCGTATGGCCGAATCTGGGAGTGCGCCGAGCCCGTTAAAGGGGCCTCGCCGGACGTTGGCAATCCGTGAAGGCGCACCGCCGCAAACCTTGGCCACCAGTCAGATCAAACGCAAGGGGCAGACTGCCTCTACAGCACGAAAAGCCCACGTTATCACGACTGCACCGACATATTGCTTACGTTGGACGCGACAGGGCGATCAGATCGCGACACGCTGCATCACTTTGATGTAAAGTGATGCATTTCAAGCAGCTTGGAGCCAATGTGGGAAAATCCGTCCGCACGACGTTTTCTTTGCCTGCCGAGCAGCACGACGAACTGTTAAAGATTGCCGAAGAAAGCCATGTATCGGCAGCATGGGTCGTCCGGGAGGCGGTCCGACTTTACCTTCGCGAGCGATACCCGCTTTTGCCGGGACCTATTAGTACGGATCAAGATATGAACAGTGCGACCCAGAACAAAAAGAGGCGCCACTAATGGCAACAGCTCTCACCGTTAGACATAAGAATACTCAAAACAGCCGGCCTGCAGCCAAAGTGCCTCTCAAGTCACAAAAACCCGTTGTCCAACATGATCTCCCAAAGGTCGTTAGCCTGTTCTGCGGTGCCGGCGGGCTGGATTGGGGCTTCCATCAAGAGGGTTTTCAGGTCCCTCTCGCAGTCGATATCTCCGAAGCAGCTGTGCGAACGCACAAAAAGAATTTCCCCGACACACACAGTGTGGCCGCCGACCTCATTCAACTGCAGCCGGCAGGCGTCTATGAGCTTGTCACCGGAAAGGTCCCTGCCAAAAGTCGGATAGGAGTCATTGGCGGCCCCCCGTGCCAAGGTTTTTCCCGCGCCAACACGACCTCTCAAGCGGACGATCCGCGAAATAGACTTCCCAAGTTGTACCTCGATATTGTCGAAAAGCTGCAGCAAACCTATACGGTCGAGTTCGTAGTATTCGAGAACGTCCTCGGCATTCGGGACAAGAAGCACGCGGCCACGTACAAAGCGTTGGTAGACGGCTTGGACAGCCTCGGTTTCACCGTAACGGAGAAAGAGCTTTGCGCTCTAGATTTCGGCGTTCCACAGAACCGGCGACGCATCGTGCTGTCTGCCATGCGCAAAAATCAGGGATATGGTGAGGTGCGCCCCAAGAAGCGAACAGGATTAAAAACCGTGCTCGAAGCGATCGGCGAGCTGCCTGCACCTAAGTTCTTTGATCGGAAATTGACCGCTGCAGACATTCCTGTGCATGCGAACCACTGGACGATGCAACCAAAGTCTCCCCGGTTTAGCAATCCAGACGGACAGTATGCCGACGGACGAAGCTTTAAACGCCTTTCTTGGGAAGAGCCCAGTCCGACGGTTGCGTTTGGACATCGGGAAATCCATGTCCATCCAAGCGGCAGACGTAGGCTAAGCATTTACGAGGCAATGCTGCTTCAAGGTTTTCCACACAGCTTCGTGCTGGAGGGGAATCTGTCCGAGCAGGTTGAACAGGTCTCGAACGCGGTCCCACCGCCACTGGGACGGAGCATAGCTGCCGCCGTAAAGCATGCCATTGCAGCAGGGAAAAAGAAGTAAGGTAGAGCGCGCGTCGTAGGTGCGACACGCGCGCAAAAGCATTGACAGCGGAAACACTGACCTTGGTGGCGCCACTAGCGTCAAACACCTTCCCTTACGGATAACAAAAATGATTGGTTCATCCCGGGCATGGTCTTTAATTGCGTTGAAGGCGGAAAAGCGACAATACGGCGGCAACACCGGATATGACGATGAGCTGACGAGTACCTATCGGTACGATGCGGCAGTCCCAAATCATAAGCAGCTTGCAATCGGCGATTTGGTCCTAATCCGAGATGCCGACCATCTGGTTGGTCTGGCTCAAATAGAGAACATCACTTCTTCGACAATCCAGAAGATTAGGCAGCGTTGCCCGGAATGCGGTCAAGTCGCAATCAAATTGCGGAAAACAAAGACGCCCCCGTGGAGGTGCAGTTCAGGGCATGAATTCAAGATGCCGATGTCGGAAACCATTTCCCTCATTGGCTTCGAAGCCCACTATGGCGAAAGCTTTGTTCCCACTCCTGAGGCGATCCCGGTCGCAGATATTAAAGCCGCTGCCTTGCGACCCAGCGACCAACTATCGATGGAAGAGCTGGATCTCGCGAAACTTGAGCAAGGATTGACGGTAAACTTTCCAGAGACACGGGCGCTAATAATGCGATTCCTGGATGGAGTCACTCTAAGCCCAATGGATGCGACCGGAGGGCCGAAAATAAGTTTGGAAAATACAGGTAGCCCGTTCGTTCCATCATTGTGCGATACGCGTGAAAGCGCGCTAAGATCGATTAAGCTCAGGCGCGGACAGAAGAGCTTCCGGGACAGTTTGCTCAAGCGTTACGGCGGCCGGTGCGTGGCCACGGGGTGTGACCTGATAGATATCGTTGAAGCCGCACATATTGATCCTTACCGCGACGCCAATGACAATCACCCCGAAAATGGATTGCTGTTGAGGGCCGACCTTCACACATTGTTCGATCTTAACTTGATGGCGATCGAACCGAACACGCTCGTATTAAGGTTTCATCCAAAGGTTCTTGCTGCGGGCTATATCGCGCTTGAGGGTAAATCAATATTTCTTGATAAACACACGCAACCATCTCCTGCACCCATCGCCAGAAGGTGGGCAGCTTTTTATAAAACAATGACGGACAAGTAGTTGCATCGACAAGAAGTGCGACGGCGGGGCGTATGATGGATACTGCGGCATGACTTCCTCAAATCATTTCGCAGAACAAAGCAGCGTGCATCGATACTACTAAGCAACTCGCAAGTTCGAATATTGGCAACGGACTATTCGTGCACGCCGTCTCTGGAGTCCACTTCGGACACGGGACGCACATGACGGGGAACCGCTGTCGGATTGACGACAACGGCTAGCCCGGGAAGAGGAAGAACCAGGCGCTCTGGTTGGATCTCGGACCTGACGCTTTCAATTTCGGCTGATAGCTGCTCTGCTAGTTCCACGACTGAAGCGTGGATGTTTTGCAGGCGTACTTTCTGAAAATGGCCCCAGTCGGTCCAAACTGCGCTCTCATCTCTTCCACCGTATCCGCTGAAGTGTGCGCCGTAGCGAGCAAGTACAAAGAGGCGCAGCTTTAGCGTATGCGAGATTTGGAATCCTAGCCTTCGCCCCAACTCACCCTCACCAAATTCCTCAATCCATTTGCGTACTTCGGAAATCCAGCGATTGCTTTCGTCGAGAAGGTTGCGGCCTGTGCTGCGCCGAATCTTTTGGTCTGCTGCAACGGGCTGCTGCCACTTCATCTGACACAGAGCTATTTCGCCCGTCGCGCTGTCGTATGTGGCGAAATCGACATCTGTCACAACTTGGGTGCCGCGCCTAAGCTTAACGCCGCGACGAGTCGACTGCCAGCGCGGCGTCGGAAATAACAATTCCAGTTCCGCAATCCATCGGGCTTCCCGTTCATTTGCGATCCGGAACCAATCCTTCTCATATTTTTTACGAAGGTCGTTTAGGAGAAAAAGGAACGGGTTGATGTCGAGGCCATAGGCGGGAAGCAGGCATGCGCCAACACTTGTTCGCATGACCGGCGCCCAAGCTGTATCGCTTCGCTCCAGATGAAGCGCCTTGTTTGCGGGCTCCAGCATGAGGTGACTCAGCAGCCTCTGCACTTCCAGCGTGTCTGCATCCAGAAACGTCGCTATGGAGACTAGCAGATCATCGAAAAACGAGAACCCAGTCAGCATGTTTCGAAAATCAAGCTTCGGATGGCGGTGCTTGAGAAGTCCCGTATAGCAGAGCCGCATTTGTCCCATCGCAGATAGCGCTTTCAATATCTGCACGTAGTCCGAGAAGTTTCGCCCGCCGATTGTGTCGCCATCGCTGACCATATCTCTGTATGGCATCCGCCTCAGGTAGAGCTCAGCCCAATCATGGAAATAGCGATCGATCTCAGGCGACGTTCCGTAGCTCATTGACCAACCATGGGAAACGGATAGCTGTCTTTCCAGCACAGGGAGGAGGGAACGATGCCTCTCTTCCAACGCTGCTTCCTCGGTTCGATCGGCGATGGTGGCTTGCGCACTTGACCAGTGTGCACCCGCATGCCCCACTTCTTCACTGTAAAGCGACGTGTCGGAAGTCGAGAGGGCCAAAATGCCCGTTTGGTTGACTCGCCTAGGATCGACAGAGGCGGACAGCAGCCCGTCCTTCAGTAGTTCGGCCTGACGTTCGGCGAGTGCAAGGACTCCGCAGTTGAATAGAAAACTATCTGCCTTTGCCTGCGTTTCTGCAGTCGAGGGAAATAGCTTGAATGGTTCGCCGTGCAAGTGATCCGGCAAGATGCGGGACAGAGCACCATTTACACCCCATGACATGATTGTGGTTTCGCGAGAATCAGAGTCGTCGCACTCTTCCGACTCTGGGAACAGTTCGCGGCAAAAGACATAGTCGATCGCACGGACCGTCTCAAATGCCAGAGGTTCCGAGGGCCGCTCGTACACCTTAAGCTGTTGACGCTGCGCATTAACGGCACTTTCAAGCAGCGAGCAAGCCTGCGTGTGCACGGCCCGATCATTCGTCACAGTGGCCGCCTGATGAGCATAAAAGTTGACCTGAATTCGCTGGTAAACCCAGCGGTCGATGCCGAAATTTGAGCAGCAGCAAGTGCCGGATGCAAACTCCCTGGACGGACATCCCACAGCGGATGCGCAGCGATTACTGCGCGAGTACCGATCAGCACCGCGGGTAAAGCAGCGAATTGAGCCACGGTGCTTCCGGGAACTGCTGAATGAAGCCGCTGGATAGCTAGGCTCGGGAGGCCCGCCCAGTACGATGGCGTAAAGTCGATAGCAGCGGCAGGGTTGAGCGCCAGGCGCGCGAGGTCAATTGCGAGCCGCCAATCGAGGATGCTGTGATATGCAAGGTTGCTATAGTCGCGCATGCATTCATGGCAGGATGTCTGGCAAGCCAAGCCATGGTCGTCAGGCTGATGACGCAAATCGAGGCGGCCGAGAAAGTTGTTGCTGCACAGGTCCAACAACAACGAATGGAATTCTGTCGGCGTTCCTAGATGAGTGCTGTAGCCTGCGCCATTCTCGAGCGTGTCAGACATAAAGATCTGGCCAAGGACAGTGCCCGCCGAATCGACTGTCGTTCTCAAGCCAACCTTCAGTTCGGAGTCGCTTACGTCCAGCCGAACGGCAGCGGCTCGACGCAGCATAAAGCCGAAGGAGTAAAGCGCGGCACGGCCTTCTACCCGCAGAGGATCCGCAAGGATTCCTGCTGGCCATGCATGAACACCGGCGATCAGTACGTCGGTTGGACTGATCGCGGCCAGCGCGCGAACGTCGGGACCTGCAATCGGGGATGGGATGCGAGAGATGCCGGGTACTTTATCTAGCGCGCTACTCGTCATCCACGTTTCGCCTTGATAAAACTTCGCGAACTCGAAGAGGTTGCCATTGTTGTCGTTGATGACGAAAACTCTCTCTGGCCCACTGAAAATGCTGAAATTGGCGTGCTGCACCGTCTGAACCGGCCCCGTGCTGAGCTTGGGCCGAGTCGCACGCGGAGTCCAATCGAATGTGCCGTCATAGTCACGCTCGCTTCCGTAGAAGGTACGGAAGCCTGCGGGTTGCGAGAGGTCAATCACCCGATAGTCAGGGGCCACTTCGCCGCACACCTGGCATGAAACCGCGGGCGGAGTGTTTGCGTCGATCGATTGGCATCGGCGGCAGGCACCAACAGCAATAGGAGGACCGAGGGGATTGGGGGTCTCGACGGCCATGTTCCCTTGACGCTGATAGTTGACAACTCCGACGGCCGTTTGAATTAGCCCTTCCTTTACGGTTTCAGAGCCGGGGGCGAACTGGCTGATCGCTAGGTCAAGGGCACGGTCTATCACGTCTTCGGGCGGCCATCGTCCCGTCGAAGGGCGCTTGTGATAAAGATAACGGACCCGCGTGGGAAAGCCGAACATCGGCAACACCCCGGCATTGGCTAGGCGCTCGCTCAGTTGTTCCTGTGTAAGGTGGGGGGAAATCACGGCCGCATCTATGCTTGAGATCAGGCGGCTGGCTGCGTAAACTAGGATAGCTGCACGCTGCGCCTGAAGAGCAGGTTCTGTCGATTGCAAGAGCAGATCGCAGATCTCCGCGACGCGAAGCTGATTGGCTGCGATCCAGTCGGCCACGAGATCTCGCACCGTCATTCCCACGGGGAATCCTGTCGGCGGTTGTGGCGCAGCTTGATTCCATGAAACAGTCTCGCCGAATTCACCGTGGACGCTGTCTGGCGAAGCCGCGCCAAAGAGGCCAAGCGAATCAAATGCCTCCCGCAATACTTCCTTTGCCAGTACGCGCTGGAGTATTGGCAACGCGCCCATATCCACGTAGGGAGCGGGCGGCGGATCGGCAGTAATTCCGTCCGGCCGCTGGAAATAGTAATCGTCGTGGCTTCGACCCCGGCAGAGAGTTAGTGCGACTGAGACGGCCGCTCCCCGCCGACCTGCCCGGCCGACTCGTTGTTGGTAGTTAAATCGTAGCGGCGGCATATTCGCCATCATGACCGCTAGCAGAGAGCCAATGTCAACGCCGGCCTCCATGGTCGTCGTAACGCTTAGTAGATCGATGGTATCGGTCACCGGCTGTTCCACAGGCGGCGGAAGGCAAATGCTTTGGAATAGACGTTGACGCCGACGACCCTCGGTCTTGCTTGTCTGTCCCGTCAACTCCTCACAATTCAAACGAAACAGAGGACCAGCACCTTGGGCGAGGAACGAATAGTAGTCGTCTGCCGTCGCGCCTGTGCCAACTGGCTGAGCTGCACCCAGTGTACCAAGGCAATCTGTGCAAACTCCCCCGCTTGGGTGAAGGTGAACACGGCGGCACTGCGTGCACTCGTAGGAGACGGCTCCAGCGCGCTTGACCCGGAGTTGCATCGGGTGAACCAGGAAGCTGTTCACCAAGCCACCGCTCTCGATTCTCGCCCGAACGTCTGCCTCAAAAGCAGCAGGGTTACGGCCATGCCGCTGTGCAACAGCTTCTAGGTACCGATGCAGAAACCCAGGCATGGTGGGGCTTCCAGTGGCCGTATATGGCCAATCTCGAACCCGCCTTCGCTCCCCTAGGAGTCGCAGCGCGCTATCCGCTGCTTCGCATAGAACTGGATCGGACGCTCCGGGAGCGCTACCGCCTACCGCTGCGTGCGCGATCTGTAGGGACTCCAGTCCGCGTCGCCCTGATGCAAACAGCACGTTGACAACTGCAGCAAGGGCTAGCTGGCGCAGGCGGCTCAAATGCGTTTGCTGCCGCGGCGTCAGGCCTGTGTGATGTTCGATCGGTACTGCACCTGACCAGTCGTATAGGTCGCGCCAACTACCTTGAAGGCTATCAGGCTCAGTCCAGAGGGCGTCTTTGCCATAGCCGCCAGGGTTGACGCCGGCAATAAGCAGGGTGCGTTCGGCGTCACGGAATACGTCGCTGAGCAAATGCGGACCAGCGGCAGCCGCGATGATAGCGGCAGCCGCTTGGGCGTTAGTCATGCCCGGTCGTGAGGGACACTGCGCGTTTGCCGCAGCGCCTAAGCTTTGGCTTAGAACTAGCGCATCGTGAGGGAACGATTGAGCAAAAGTGTTAGCCGTCTCCTGATCTTCTGGCGTGAGCGTTTGCCCCTGTGCGTGTCGGAGAAATGCGTATGCGCCTCTCCCCGCAATTGCGAGTGCCTCGACCACCGCTTGGCGAACCGCGTCGAGATGGTGGGCTTGGCGCATCCCGGCGGAGAGTTTAGCCGCGTCCTGCCGACTGTCTGAAAATACGACTAGCTTGCGGTTTGCCTCGTGTCCGGCTGGCGAGATTTCGCGCAACAGGGTATCGGCGAGAACTTGAGCGACTTTCTGAAAGCCGGTTCGTTGGCCACGAACTGGCGATCCGACGCTCCGTCCGCTCCAATCGGCGTCGCAGCGGGGGCAACGAGACGGAAAAGCCCCGGGCGATGGCCGTCGTCGAGTGCCCGGCCTCGGCCGGGCATGCATTGACGGAACATAGTAGATGTATCCATCTCCGGCTATTCCGGTTGTGACCACGCCTGATGCACGGTTGAGCTGAGCAGCGCGCCATTCGCGCGGGATGCTGCCCTCGGTCCATGTTGGCGAGGCTGGAGTGCGACCAGCTGCCGGCCAGAAGACTGCGTAATTGCTATAGTCTCTCTCGGCTGCTGCCCGATCTGGCACCTGTTCCAGATCGGGGAAGTCCGGACTGAGGCTCCATTGATTCGGATTCCCCGTGTCTCCGCGATATCCACCCAGAAATGTTTCGCCGCAAGGTTCGCAGTAAAGAAGCTCTAGCACGCGCGAGCCACATCCGCACGCAGGCAATGGCAAATGGTGGAGCGTCCCGACGGGACATGCGCTTGTCCTGTTGGTCGCTGTTGCGCACGAGGGATTCGAGCATGCCCATAGGCCCTGGACGTTGCGGAACATAATGTGGGCGCGGACCGGAAGCATCGGATCTCCCGATGGCGATCGCGCGGCGCCCATCGCAGCGATAAGGCCCACTGCCGCTGCAGTCGCATCATCGTGGGACAGGTCGGGGAAGAGGGTCTCTCCGATTTGCGCAGGTTGACGGGGAAGAATCCGCTGCGGCGTGCTGCTTGAGCAGGCGTGCCGCACCGCATCGACAGCACCCACCTGCGTCAATGCTGCGGCCAACCGTGCCTCGTTGACCGTTTCTGCTGCCGGCATCGGCGCACCGACAGCGCTTTCGAAAGCTTCAACCATCTCAGTGCAAAGACCGCGATTGCTGAGAGCTGCGCCGATCGAAGCGAATGCTGGAGCGTGCGCGGCAACCAAAGCTGCGCGGGATATATTGATAGGCCGCTGAAGCCCTCCAATGATACGGAATCGCGAACGGCTTCGGCCGAAGAAGCCCTCCAGATAGTCAAGTCCGGTAGCGTCGTCAGAGAGCGAAGCCGAGGATGCGATGATCCGCAATTGGTCGTGATCGGGATGGAGGCCAAGGCGGTCCAGAAGCACCCGAAGCAGGTATGCGACTTCCGTCCCAGGCGTGCCGCGGTACGTGTGCAGTTCATCGACGACGAGATGAAAGACGTTCCGGCTGTCCGCGGCGAGCCAACGTCGGGTAGCATCGAATATCGGCGCCTCGACTGTCCTCATCAGCATGATATTAAGCATGCTGTAGTTTGTGATGAGGATATCGGGCGGCTGGTCCTGCATGTCCCACCGCGACCACATTTCAGCGCCATTTAGCTCCTGAAAGAAGCGGGCCGCGTCAGGCGTCGCGGCCACAGCCTGAGCATCGGTCTGCATGGATAGAAGCTCTTGCCTCAGTTCGCGTTCTTTCGCAGCGCTTCGGTCACCCGCCACAGGTGTTCGGCCCGTGTACCGACCGAAATAGAACCTGTGGCCTCCGCGGTTGCTGTCCAGCCAGGTGCGCGCGCCGGGGCTATCGAAGCCATCGCGTAGGCGTACGAGCTGGTCTTCCGCCAGCGCGTTGAGTGGATACATAACCAATGCCCGCATGGCGGCTGGCCGGCCCACCGCATTTTCGTGCCCGCGTTGCGGCACGCGGGGATGATTGCGGCTTACCCCCGACGAGGCTGAATGATTCCACCAATCACGAGTCGGCTGCGGTGGGGGGCAGGTCCCCCACCGCGTAGACTCTTCCACGAGGGCTGCCGCGAGGGGAAGCAGGAAGCATTCGGTTTTCCCTGAGCCGGTGCCGCTCGTAACCACTACATCGTTTCCGTCTCGAGCTGATGCTCGTAACGCGTCGAACTGGTGTTGGTGTAGCTCGCGATGTACGGGAAAGAGTCCGTGCCCGACAAAGGTGGCGAGATCGGCAATTGTGGAAGGTGCCCAGGCTCCGTTCAAGATCTCGGCAGCAGCAGCAGGGAAAAGCCGTCCGCTGCTCACATAGGGCGGAATCGGCTCAATGAGCGGCTCGCGATAAAGTCGGCCGTCCCGATCGAGTATCGCCCGCCGTTCGTCAACGAGAGGCTGGTAGCGGAGGTCAAATGGACTATCAAGATACCGCAGGTAGGTTTCCCTGAGCTTGTCGAAAATTGCGATCGGGTTTGTCATTTGCCAACCTGTTAGGTGATGCGTTGACCCAGCGTCACTGCTACGGCCCGCGCTACTGAATGCTCTACGCGGTGGTAGTCAATACAACCGCTTCTTGATTCTGGAAGTTCTCCCGAACAAACAACGAGCGCACGCTCAATCAGCATTGGCGGGCGACATGTAGCTTTTATCGAAAAGATCTTGTTCTCCGCCGAATAGTGAATTACGCGGTTCCTCGGCCTGAGGATCCGGTATTTCCCGACGGCCGGATCGCAGGCCAATGGCTGACCGTCTTTAATAACCACATAGGCGGTCTCGTAATCCGAGCTGAATCGAAAGAGGCCAGATCGAGCTTCCGACGCTGTCTGCGGAGTGCTAGGGATCCATTCCTGTCGTGACTTCGAGAACCGCAAGACGGCCCAGCCTCCAACCGGAATTGTGCTCGGCAAAAGTTTGGCGCTCCTGGGGGCAATAGCGCAGGACAGCAGCGCAAGGGGAGCATTCCACTGCACTGCTACGCCTGCCGCAGTAGCAATAGCTTCCAGCTCGATAGCCGTCGCTGCTGACACCTCGACGATGTCGGGTCCCCCTTCTTGGGATCTGGTAAGTACCCGCTCAGGTCCTGCCGCACTGCTGAGCCGGGCCATCAGGCGTGGGGTGCGTGCACCGCAGAGGACGGCGCGGAAACTAGCGGCGAAATAATCCCCGGCGGCGAGAACAGGCGGAGCCACGCGCCAAGCCTCTGGTCCAATGGCAGGAGCGAACTCGGCATGTCCAAGTTTTGCAAGATTCCACTCCACCCTTCGTCGAAGAGAGCCTCCTGAACGTGCGGTGCCTAGCTCTGTCACTTTCGAACTGAATGCTTGGGCGGAGCCGGCACGCCTGGCAGACATCCAAAGTAGAAGTTCGTTCATCGGTGGCCTCCTCTCTTCTGCATGCGCGCCGCTTGCCGATATAGTTGCCACAGGGCATCGTCCTGGGAATTGTCAAGGTGTGCACGGGCGTCGAGCAAAAGCTGGCACCACTGCCGTTGCGCAGCGGGCGTGGAGTTAAAGGTGGGCTTCCGTGGTGACGCACCCTTCGTAAACAGCCGCGGAGGGCACCGCGTTCCCGCATGCCGAGGGAATATTGCCCAGACCGGCCGGAATGCCGGTGAGGCTATAGCGGATCCATAGGCCGAAGGAGTGGCCCACGAGACTTGTCCGGGTTCTGCGCCAAGGAGCCAGCAACCTGAAGGTGAAAGAAGAACCAAGGCGCCGACATCGGGGCGGCCCGAGACCGTAGCCCCGCAGGCGTAAAACTGGTCCCTTGAATGCGCATGCCAGGTAGGCCACGTTTCCGCAGTCTCAACGATCTCGTATGACCGTGACAGTCCGGCGTAGTGGACCGTATGCTGGCCGCATCGATCCCATCCGCGGGTAGTCCAGACACCGTCGTCAATGGTTGCAGGCTGGCCGTCGATCGTAACTTCCCCCTGCGCTGCATCAATCCCTACGATTCGGATTGTCGGAGGTCGATCCGAAATCCAGACGCTTCGGCTAACCGAAATTCCACCCGCAAGCTCGATTACCGCATGAGGAAGCGGGTTAAGTGCCAGCAAGATCTCTTCTGTACATTCCAGTTTTGCTTGCCGCTTGGGCCGGTAACCGCGGAAGCACCGCCAGCCGTCAGCAACGCCAGGTCCGGTTACCTCGACAAGGTCATTCGCGCCTGTACCTTTGCACAGGTCCAGCGCGGAAGCACTGATTCCGTTAATACACAGGATGACATTCTCTTGCCCGATCACTGCTCTCGGTACGCTCACGAAACCTGGGATACCGGGGCGTTCTGAGAATACATGTAGAGTTCGTGGCGTCCTGATCCACCGGCGATCTACCGCGTCTGCGGTTTTTACGACAATTCCATCCTGTAAAGCTGCGCTTATATTGGAGAGAGGTAGCGGTTCAAAGAATTCGTCGTCAATCGCGACAAGGCTGATAGTTTCCGAGCCAACACGGATTGCAACCTGCTCGGGCATGCCTTCTGGGCGCCGCAGGAGAATAGAGGCGGCTATGCCCCATCCTCCAGGTTGGAAGGTGAGAATCAAGTCCGCATCGAGCCCTCCAGTACCTCGATTCTTCCTCGGCATGGATTTGGAGCGGGTAGTAGTGGTTCTCGGCCGGGTCCTAAGGCGCGGACGATACGCTGGCAGTTGCCTCGGTTCGCTCACGTCCATGGTGGTTGCGGAAATACGGAGGTCCGCGCCAATATCCTGGGATCCATTGCCCTTTGCACTTTC
Source organism: Caballeronia udeis (assembly GCF_001544555.2). Classification (GTDB taxonomy): domain Bacteria; phylum Pseudomonadota; class Gammaproteobacteria; order Burkholderiales; family Burkholderiaceae; genus Caballeronia; species Caballeronia udeis. The sequence goes on from NZ_FCOK02000003.1 coordinate 160,559, forward strand.
CCCAACCGTACTGTCGCCAACTCGAGAATCAGTAGCGGCCGGAGTTGTTGCGGGTCTCGTCACAAAAGGCAGCAGGCTGTCCTCCGGCTCATCCGACGTTGGTGTGTCCTCCAAATCCCCTTGATCCGAAGTAGCATACAAGGCCGCGCTACCCTGTTCCCGCGCTGGTGATTCGAGCGACTCTGCCGGAAGCCCATAACCTTCAACGGGAGTGATCGGAGGGTCGCTCCTGGCGGCCTCGGGCGGCGGCGTTTCGGTGTAAGGGGCAAGATGAGCCGGAGCGTCGAGCGAAATCTCAGCGACTATCTGCTGGCCAAGCAATTGCACTTCTTCAGCGATGGAAGTCGAGTTAGGGGACACTAGCCCGAGGTGGGACGGGGTTTCAATGACCAAATAAGAACCACTTTGTTCGTCTTTAACTAGGGCGGTTGATTCCACGGCAACGCTCGCGACAGTCACGGGCTTGTGACGCGAATCCAATTGGATCGCACCGAGCGACTGAGTTCCGGCTAACTCTATGTTGCTGTGTGTTTCTGTCGCAACTGGCGCCGAAGCCGAAGAGAGCGGTGTTTGAGCGACGGCAGTCGACTGGCATTCTGGCGCGACTTCATTCGTAGGCCTTGCGGAGAAGCGCCGCGCGATCCAGCTAAGCAGCCGGTGAATGATGCGGGTGAGTACGCTTGGCATCAAACGACGTCCGGCCATGCCGCCTGTCCACTCGAAACTTGGCGAGAAAGAAACCTGAACGATGAGCGCTGCGTGCGAAGCGCCATCATTCGGCGCTCAAAAGCATAGATTTGCACTTCAATCCCCCGGACGCACCAGAGTGCGCTTGCCTGTCCTATTCGATATTAATATCTGTAATTTTGATCAAAACGGCAGCTTGCAGAATGCCATGACTTCAGTAATGTGTCGAGAAGTAGCCACCGCATTAATTTCAAAGCTTCGAACACTTTAGCGCCTCGCGGATACTTCCCGCCGAGGCCACCCCCGTCGTGTGCGGCACCTTTGCGTGAACACTGACGGGCGATAGGTGTAACACCCACGGGGAAAGTGAAATGCCGGACAGTCGTGATCTGGATTCATTTGATCGAGCGCAGCTTTACGAAGAAGTGTGGACCACCCCGATGGTACATATCGGGAAAAAGCATGGTCTCTCTGGAACTGCGATTCGACGTATATGCAACGCCCTTCAAATACCGGTTCCTGGGCCGGGGCATTGGACGCGGGTGGAGTTGGGACACCTCGTTCAGCGCCCTGCGCTGCCGCCACTGTCCGAGCGCCTGACGATAACCGCAGCGCCTGCAATTGGCACTCAACCGTTCCGTAAAAAAGGACGCGACATGAAACCCCGACGCGCATTGGAGGAACGTGCCGCAGATCCTACCTTCATGGCGGTTCAACGAAAGTCTGAACGTTGGCACGCAATTCTCAAGGGCCTGTGCCAACAGATGGAGAAAGACGCTGCTAAAGCGACTCAACTGAAGACGCAACATGAATGGGAACAAGCTCATCCGGGAAAGCGATACCCGTCTCGCCCGGACGTCGCCTATGGGAGCTGGGAATATTTTTGCGACGCCGGACAACTGCTTCTTACGATAACGCATCGCAGGCTTGTTGCCCGCCTGTCCTTGGGCAGCTATACACGAGGACTTATCTTACTCAATACGATCTGCCATCAGGCTGAACAAAGAGGCTACTCGGTAGGCATGCTGCAGGGTGAAGAGCGCCTCAGGTTGTCTCGCGAAGAGGCTTATGTCGAGCTTCGGGTCTCTGAGAAATTGGTTGCAGGAACTCGATACCGCGTGAATAGCTGGGACAATTCTCGGCAACCTGTTCGGACGCTGAGCCCCACGGGAAAGCTTGCGCTGTTTGTGGAGCAACAGGGAACGGGACACACGGAACTCGCTGACCGTCCGGACGAATTACTGGAGAACCAAATCGATCGAATTTTCGAGGCCATCGATCATCGGTACAAAGGGTCACTGGCGAGACTCGCCGAACGTGCGAGATGGGAGCAAGACAGGAAAGAGGCCGAAATTAGACGACTCGAAGATGAGCGACGGCAACAGGAGGCTCAAAAGAGAGCCGAGAACGAGAAGCTGCGGCGTCAGGCATTCATTTCAGAAGTCGAGAATTGGCACCGCGCCGAACTGATCCGAGGGTATCTTGCCGTGCTGGACATCCGGCTGGGCAAAGGTGGCCGAACGATGGACAGCTACTCCCAGTGGCGCACGTGGGCGGAAGCGGTTGCCGACGACCTCGATCGAAGTGACTGCCGCGTTGGAACATCCGATTGATCGACCTGTGCGGCACTCGTAACGCATGGGATCAACCCGAAATTCACGCGGCGGTGCCCCTCTATCCAAGTGGTTTGAAGTTGCGCTACGTTGACAAAAATCGGTTACAGGGTGGTTACATGACATCGAAAAATGAAAAAGGGTTACAGGCAAATCACCTGTAACCCTTTGATATTCCTGGTGGAGAGGAGGAGGATCGAACTCCCGACCTTCGCATTGCGAACGCGACGCTCTCCCAGCTGAGCTACCCCCCCAACGTTTTCTGATTCTAGCACAGCCTTAAGACCGTCTGACAAGGCCCAAACGCTGCCTGCAGCGCATCTTATTTCGACGGCGAGCCCGCGAGAATCCAGCCAACAACCGTCTTGATATCGGCCCCGCTCATGGATCGATGCGACGGCATGGGCAATACACCCCATACTCCGCTGCCCCCATCCCTCACCTTGGTTTCGAGCCGCGCTTGCGCCTGCGCGTCGCCCTTGTACTTCCCGGCTATCTGCTGGAACGACGGCCCGACCAGCTTGCGATCCACCGCGTGACATCCCATGCAGGCATTCTTGCGCGCAATATTGACGGCATCGGCGGGAGAAGAAACAACGGGCGCGTCAGCTGCCAGCACGCCCCAGCTGGCCGTGATCGCCATCGCGAACACGGCCATGGAAGACCACCGCTTCATTTCCCGGCGGGCGCAGGACTGCCCGGATGTACGTCGGAGTTCTTGACCGGCGCGGGCGCCTGCACATCCAGCGGCGTCGAACTCACGGATGAATCAGGCACCGCGCCGACCGTCGCATCGCTGTTCGCAGGTGCGGGTGCAGCAGCCGCACTCGCGCCCGATGCTGCCGCGGCCGACAACGCCTGGGCTTCCTCCGGCTTGATGTACTGGAACACCTTGACCACCTGCGCAACACCCGGCACCTGTGCCGCCACATTCGCGCCGGCATTGCCTTCTTCACGCGTGACCAGGCCCATCAGATACACCGTGCCGCGCTCGCATACCACCTTGTAGTAGTTCGCCCGCAGATCCTTCTCACCGACCAGCGCACCCTTCACGCGGCTCTCGAGATAAGCATCGTTAGTCCGCGATGACAACGAACTCGCGCCCTGGATAGCGAGCTCATTCACAATGCTGTTCACATTGTTGATGCCGCGCACCACCTCTTCGGCCTTCTGTTTCCATTGATCAGCCGGTACTTCGCCGGTCAGCAGAACGCGCCGGTTGAACACGGTCACGCTGACGTGGGCCTGGTCGGGCAGGCTTTCACCAATGCGCGACTTGGCTTTCACCTGGATCTCGCGATCCTCGGTTTGCGCGCCGAGCGTCCGCCGGTCGGTGGCGACAAGCGTGCCGCCGCCCACTGCGCCGCCCATTGCACCGATCACCACAAGCGGGCAACCTTGCAGGGTCAGCGCGACGCCTGACAACAGGCTCACCAGCAACGTGGCTCTGGCTAGCGTCGACCTGACGCGGGTCTTTTTCATCAACTCGTTCCCCTTAAGAATCATTCGTCTCCCAGCAGCATCGCATCGATGCCATCGCACAGGCAGTGAATGGTTAGCAGATGGACTTCCTGGATTCGCGCCGGCCGTTCGGACGGCACGCAGATATGGATGTCGGTATCGGCAAGCACTTCGCTGATCACGCCGCCCCCCGCGCCCGTCAACGCGATCACGAACATCTCGCGCTCGTGCGCGGCCTGGATTGCCGCCAGCAAGTTGACCGAGTTGCCCGAGGTGGAGAGGACGACCAGCACGTCGCCGGCTTGCCCGAGCGCACGGATCTGCTTCGCATAGATCTCTTCGAACGCCGAGTTATTGCCGATCCCCGTGAGCGTCAGGACATTCGCGTCCAGAGCTGTGGCCGGCAAGCCAGGCCGCTCGCGCTCGAAATGCCCGACCAGCGCAGACGCAAGCCGCTGAGAGTTGGCCGCGGATCCGCCGTTTCCGCACGTGAGGATTCGCGAGCCGTTGGCGAGCGCGCCGAACAGCACGTCAATGGCTGCGGCGACAGGGAAAGCAAGCGTGTCGAGTGCTTCGCGATGGACTGCCGCGTTTTCGCGGAAATGTTGCTGGATACGTTCGACGGACATCGACTCTCGGTTATCGGCCGCGCCATGCGCGGTGGTTCATTGACGGACTGCTTCGATGATCTGCTTCAATGGCTTGCTTCAATGACTGGCTTCGACCGCTTGCTGCCAAACCGATGCTGCACCACTTGAATACTTGAGCTTCTGCGCCTCAAGGTACGCGCCTCACCGCAGCGAGCTCTCGCACAGCGGTTGAACATATGGCCGCGATCAACCCGGCGCGCAGGCTCCGCGCAGTTTACCGCACTCACTGACCGCGTCACTTAAGATGCAGCCATTTTCACGACGTATCGGAGCGAAAAGCATCGCGTAACCACACGATACGGCCTGCGTCGAACGCGATCACGTCGAAGCGGCACACGGGCAACGCCCCGCGCCACGTCATCAGATAGTGCTGCGCCGCGAGCACCAGCCGCCGCTGCTTATGCGCGCCGACACTCGCTGCCGCCGCCGCGAACTGGCGGCTGCGGCGCGCGCGTACCTCCACGAATACAAGCGCACGCTGACTGCCGATCTCACGCATCACGAGATCGATTTCGCCACCGCGACAGGAGAAATTGCGCGCGACAAAACGCAGGCGTTGCCGCTGCAGGTATTCAAGCGCGCGTTGCTCGAACGCGCTTCCGATCGTTTTCGACACTCCGTTCCCCAAAAAGTTGTCCCTCTTCGCATGGCACAATGGCGTTCTCCGCCTGCCACCCGCCCTCATGACTCCTCTCTCCGAATTGGCCCTTGGCCAGCAGTTTCCGGCTGGCGCCCTCTATATAGTCGCGACACCCATTGGCAATGTCGCGGACATCACGGTGCGCGCGCTGCACGTGCTCGGACTCGTCGACCGGGTGGCGGCCGAAGACACGCGCAACACGTCGCAACTGCTGTCGCGCTATGGCATTTCGAAGCCGACCATAGCCGTGCACGAACACAACGAGCGCAGCGCCGCTGAGAACGTGATTGCGCATCTGCGCAATGGAGAACGCATTGCATGTGTCTCCGACGCGGGCACGCCAGGCATCTCGGACCCCGGCGCAAAGCTGGTCGATGCCGTGCGCGAAGCGGGCTTTCCCGTCATTCCGTTACCGGGCGCGAGCGCGTTCACCACCGCGCTCAGCGTAGCCGGCGCATGGGTTCACACGTTTTCGTTCATCGGCTTTCTTGCCACCAAACCGAAACAGCGTGACACGCAATTGCAGTCGCTGCTCACGCACGCGCCGGCGCTCGTGTTCTACGAAGCACCGCATCGGATTGTGGAAACGGTGCAGGCGCTTGAGCGCGCATTCGGTGGCGAGCGGCAATTGCTGATTGCCCGTGAGCTGACCAAGTTACATGAGAGCATCCATCGCTGCACCCTGGCCGAAGGGCCAACGTGGCTATCCGGCGATGCAAACCGGCAACGCGGCGAATTCGTTTTAGTGGTTGAAGGCGCGCCGCAAAAGGAGGCGGCGGACGACGCTCATGATGCGTTGCTCGCGACCTTGCTGGAGGAGTTGTCGGTGAGCAGCGCTGCGAGACTGGCGGCAACATTGACGGGTGCATCGCGCAACGCGCTTTACACAAGGGCGCTGGCGATGGATAAGGCGCGTGGCGAACAAGAGCACGAATAAGACGCGCAAACGCGGCGCAATAAAAAAGCGGGCCGTCGAAACGGCCCGCTTTTACTAAGACTCAACAATCAACAGACGATGCTCAGTCGACTGGGTTGATTGACGCCAGCGATTGATCTCGTGCCGCCGCCCGCCCTTCTTCTGGCGTCAAGCCCTCGATCTTCACCTTTCCGACACCCGCGCCACGCATGCCCAGCACAGCAGCTGCCGCATAGGAAAGGTCGATCACGCGGCCACGCGCGTACGGGCCGCGGTCGTTGATCTTGACGACCACCGTTTTGTGATTCGCCTCATTGGTCACACGTACCCACGAAGCAAGCGGCAACGTGCGATGCGCCGCGGTGAGCGCGTGCATGTCGTAACGTTCGCCGCTGGCCGTCTTGCGACCGTGGAAACCGCGTCCATACCAGGAAGCGCGGCCCTGCTGCTCGAAGTCGCTGACGTCAGGCCCGGCGGTGATGGGCTCCGCGTTGGCGAGCGAAGATTTATCGGACGAATTGCTGGCCGACGGAGGCAATGCATTCAGCCGGGAGTCGTAGGCAAGCGGTGCAGCCAGACCTGCCGAACCTCGGCCCGAATTCGCAGCGTTGCTTGCGGTGCCCGACTGCGCGCCGGTTCTCAGCGCACTGGCCTGATCGCCGCCGCTTGGCGGCATGGCGCAACCCGTAAGGATTGCAAAGACCAAAAGACTCCCGAGATGTCGGGTTAGTCGTACATTCATAGACGTGTAATCAACGGTTCGAGCCGCCTCAACCGTCCGACAAAACGCGGACGTGCGTAGGCAGCTCAAGGCTTTTTCCGCGCAAAGATACACTCCGCTCGAAAGTTCGAACGGCGAGCCAGTGCTCGGGTGCGGCGTACCTCGCCGCAAATGCCCGGTTAGTTTTCACGTCTGGCGCAACCTGTCCCCGGCAGCCTGACCAGACCCCACATGCCGCCATCGAACGTGGATCACACGTTCTTGCGCGCTCAACTGCGCAGGAACGGCGGCGTAGGCCCCATCCAGCGTAACGGCAGCTAAGGCCGTTGCAGGTGCATCGCACCTGGCTGGACAAGACGTGTACATCGGCCGAAACCGATGCTTGATTGCGATTTCGAAGCATCTCTGCTCCGAATTGCGTACTTGATGACAATTGTAAAAACGCGCTACTCGTGTTTCTTATTGCCCATTGATGGCATGTTCAAACCATGCACAAGTAGCCCGATTATACCCAAATGCATAGGCGGACCACCTGGAGACGAACAAAATGTTACTCATTTTCTCCATTGGCGTAAAAATTGCGGTTTCTGCCTGTTTTTTAGGCACATTTTGACCGTTCGGCCAACGCTTGGCGCGCTGCCGCAGCGCTGGTTTTCGCCCGTTACAATGGACGTTTTTACACGCCTCGGTCCCCCAGCCATGAAGGTCACCCTTATTCCCGTGACACCGTTCCAGCAAAACTGTTCAATCGTCGTGTGCGAGACAACGGGCCGCGCGGTCGTCGTCGATCCGGGCGGTGAAGTCGAGCGGATCATCAGCGCAGTCGAACAACTCAATGTGACCGTCGACAAGGTGCTGCTCACGCACGGACATCTGGATCACTGCGGCGGAGCAAAGGCGCTCGCCGATCACTACGGCGTGGAAATCCACGGACCGCACACCGAAGACGCATTCTGGATCGACCAGTTGCCGGCACAAAGCAAGCGCTTCGGCTTCGGCGACGCACAGGCCTTCACGCCCGACCGGTGGCTGCAAGAAGGTGACTCGGTTCAGTTCGGCGACGAAACCATGGAGGTCTATCACTGCCCCGGACATACCCCGGGCCATGTGATCTTCTTCAGCCGGGCGAACCGCCTGGCCTTGGTCGGCGACGTGCTGTTCGCGGGCTCGATTGGCCGTACTGATTTTCCGCGCGGCGATCATTCGGACCTCGTGCGCTCAGTGCAGGACAAGCTTTGGCCACTGGGCGATGACGTCACGTTCGTGCCGGGCCACGGCCCAACCTCCACGTTCGGACATGAACGCCGCACCAATCCGTTTGTCGCCGACAGGATGAACGCATGAGCATCGCCATTCCTGAAATCTACGTCAGCACAGATGTCGAAGCTGATGGCCCCATCCCCGGCCCGCATTCCATGCTGAGTTTTGCGTCGGCGGCCTACACGGAACACAAGGAACTGATCGGCACGTTCTCAGCCAATCTCGAGACACTGGAAGGCGCGGCGCCTCACCCTATTCAAGCCGCGTGGTGGAAAACCCAGCCCGAGGCGTGGGCCGCATGCCGGACCGACTTGCAGCAACCGCTCACCGCCTTGCGGGCGTACGTGGAATGGGTCGAGGCATTGCCCGGCAAGCCGGTGTTCGTCGCCTATCCGGCCGGTTTCGACTTCACCTACATGTTCTGGTACATGATGCGTTTCGCTGAACGCTGTCCGTTCTCATGGTCGGCGCTCGACATCAAGACGCTGGCGTTCGCGCTGACCGACCTGCCCTACCGGAAGGCGATCAAACCGCGTTTGCCGAAACACTGGTTCGACGAACTCCCGCATACGCACGTCGCGCTCGATGACGCCGTTGAACAAGGTGCTCTTTTCTGCAACATGCTGGCCGAATTGCGGACTCAACGGGCGCTTCTGGCGTCGCTGAAAGCAACTGGCGAAACGTCGGACGACAAAGACATCGAAGGACAAAACGCGCAGTCTGGGCGCTGAGTTAGGCAATATTGCTCACCGCAGGCGTTTGACATTGCGCTTCTTTTCCGCCGCCTCTACTATTGGAGTTGGTAGCGACCGAAAGGAGGCGCAGTTGACTCTCGACACGTTTTCACAAAAAATCCTGCGGCTTCTGCAACTGGACGCCCGCCGTTCGGTTCAGGAGATATCCGACCAGGTCGGGCTGTCGAGCACTCCGTGCTGGCGGCGTATCAAGGACATGGAGCAGTCCGGGGTGATCCAGCGCTACACCGCGTTGCTCGATCGGGAAAAACTCGGGTTGCATGTCTGCGCGCTCGCTCATATTCATCTCACCCGTCACACAGAAGGCGGCGTCGAGCAATTCGAACGCGAGATCACCACGTGCCCGGAAGTAACGGAATGCTATAGCACCACGGGCGAGGCGGATTACATCCTGAAAATTGTCGCCCCGGATATCAAGTCCTACGACGCCTTTCTACACGACCGCATCTTCAAGATTCCGGCAGTCGCACAAGTCCGGACCAGCGTGGTCCTGCGCGAAATCAAATTCGATACGCAATTGCCGCTTTAAGATAGCTTTCAAATACATGAATATTGACGTTTTAATCAGGGCGTGAAACGGCAGTCGATTCAGCAATGACCATGTGCGGCCCATTTCTTACAGTTCGTGCAAACCGAATCTCGCGCGCCCCGAGTTTTCGCTTGAGCGCGTCAAAATCGCCGGGTTCCAGACTGGCCAGTTGATCGTCGCTTAAGTCTGCGGGAAGCGTCACGTCGATATCGAAGCCACTGCTCAGATAATGCAGGTTCAGCGCGTTGTACGTGAGACCATGAGCTCCGAATACGGCGCTTACGGCATCGCTGACATCCGAGCGCGTCGGCATTCTGCCCGGCGGCGGGTTGATTTCATCATTTTCCGGATCGACGTGAATCAACGCGTCGACGACATGAGTATTCGTCAACAAGCGCGCTCGCGCCGATTCCGCAATGTAATGACCCTCTGAAACTGAAATGAGGGGATCGACGAGAATATGCGCGTCGACAATGGCGAGATCTCCCATTTTCCGGGTACGCAATTCATGCACGTCGCGAACACCCGGCGTGCTGGTCAACAGCATGCGTAACTTATCCGTTTCGGCAAGATCCAGCGCGCGATCGGACAAATCCTGCAGCGCATCCCATCCGAAAGTCCAACCCATCCTTGCCAACATAAATCCGACAATGGCGGCCGCGATAGGGTCCAGCAAACGCCAACCGGCCATACTCCCAATAATACCGATAGCAACGACCAGCGACGACGCCGCGTCAGAACGTGCGTGCCACGCATTTGCGATCAGGAGTGCCGATCTCACGCGTTCGGCAGCGCGGAGCATATAGCGAAACAATAACTCCTTGGAAATCAAAACGATCACCGCAACTATCAGCGCACTGGCGTGAACCTCCGGGATGTCTTGAATATTGGTAATACGTTCACCCGCTCGCCATAACATCCCCACGCCGACAGCTATTAAAAGCGCGCCGAGAAATAATGAAGCGACCGTTTCATAACGACTGTGGCCGTAGTTGTGATCGCTGTCAGGGGCGGCGTCGCTATGCCGATTGGCCAGGAGAACGATGAAGTCCGAGACCAGATCGGACAGTGAATGAACGCCATCGGCAATCAAGGCCTGGGAATGCGCGAACACGCCGACGACAATCTGCGCTGCCATCAGCACAGAGTTCACCGCGATGCTCGCGAAAGTTGTTTTGCGGGCTACATCCTGCTTTTCTGCGGTGCGCGCTGTTGATAGCGACATGTCATCACTCGAAGTCATCATGTGACGAATTTTACCAAGCCGCCGTGTACCGCATTCACTTAAAAACTAAAAAATCCTATAAAAATCATTCATTTAACTTAAACACGACGCGTTCTCAGTTGTGTCTTGAATATCATCACAATGCCGTGCGGCAGGCTGGTTTCAATCGTGCCGGCTATCGGCGCGCAGACGCGGAGGCACAAAAAAAGCCGCACCGTTTAATGGTGCGGCTTTTTCAAACAATCCGATCTCACTTCTGGATCAGGAAGCTGTCGCGCTCTTGACCCGCAATCCATTTCGGCGGCTTGCCGCGGCCCGACCACGTGCTGCCGCTGTCCGGGTCACGATACTTCGGTGCAACGCCCGCACGCGGACGCGTGGCATTTTTCAGATTTTTACCGCCGCGGCCACCTGCCAATTCAGCAAGCGTGATGCCGTAGTCGGCCATCTTCTGCTTGATTTCATTGAGAACTTCGGCGTATTCCCGCGACTTCGCTTCTTCAATCTGTCGTTCGAGATTTTCGCGCTGCGCGAGAAGTTCCTTGTAAGACGGCATGATGATTTCCTTTGTGGTTTGCAGTGTACGAGTCGTCGCCCGTTCCGGTTATAACATAAAGCCTCTCAATAGATCGCAGATTAACACAACCAGGATTTTGCGCACGCTTCTACACTATCGATTTAAATCGATTGAGTCGAACGGGCGTCCGTAACAATTGGTGTGATTCGATGAATCGTTGCCGAAACTCCGCATTCATCTTACTTACACCGTTAAATTAACCAGCAAGGTCTTTCATGAAATGAAAATAACCCGAAACATATCGGTTAAACCTTCCATCCCGTGCGAGTTTGCCCAAAATGCTTCATTGCCGTAACGCCATCTTGTAATTTATTGACATAAAGACACCATTGAGCGATTGCAAGTTCAGACAATCACCTATGCCGTTCAATACAATCGATCAACGCGGCATTCAGCTCCGCGCGAGTTTGTTTCGGTTTATCGAAGGTGAAACGATTGCGCGTTCCGGGAGTCCGCAGGTCGCAACCATATTTGTCGATACCCATTAGTTCGAGTCCCGCCGGTCGCGCGGGAGAATCGGCAAATAATTCCAGGAGCCGAAGCTCATTCTGCTCGGATAACGGTTCGAGTGGATCGAGCGCCGTCGCATCCAGCCAGCCCATTGCGCCAAAGCCGCCTATATAACGCATGCGTTCGAGCGACATGATCCAAAACGTGAAGTCGCCCAATTCGAGATAACGGGCCGCATCCGGGTGATATCGGAGATAACGGCGCGCCAGTTCATCGACGGATTCAGGCGGCGCCGGAGAAAACGAGCCGAGCATCGTAAGACGCTGGCCTTCGAGAATAGCGTCGCCGCCCGAATGGGTAATCAGAAAACCCGCGCGCGGGTCGAGTTGCAGATTGCGCGTGTGCTCCGCCAGATGGCTAATGAGCACCATTGGCACATGGCGGGCGGTCGGCGCGAACGGTAATGCCGTGGGGTAAGGAAAACCGCGCGGCTCACGCGAGTGTGTGGCAAGCGTGCCGTGCGGCACTTGATGCAATAGATGCAACGGAGCATGCGACGGGATATTCAAAGCGGACCTCACGAGAGAACTCATCACTGGAACTCACCAGCGGTCATACGAACGGGCCAGTATGAAAAGTGGGCGCCCTTTACGATCTTAAAGCACTAAAACCAGGTCCGTCCGCAACCCGATAGAATTGAAAGCTTCCTCGGCCGCCGGAAGAACCGGCCGTCAAAACAGAAGCGAAGAGAGCGATTCCCGTGTCCGAATCCGTTTCAGGTGCCCGCGCCGTTGGGCACGACACCCCGAACGCCGTGCATCGGCGGCTTCCCGCGGCAAAACGCGAGCGAGCGCGCTACGCGACGATGGCCGTGTTTTTCATCGCAGGGATGCTGTATGCCTCCTGGGGTGTGCACGTGCCCACGGTGCGCGACAAATTTCACCTGAGCCCCGGATCGCTCTCCATTGCGCTCCTGGCGGTTGCCGCCGGCTCGATCGTCGCCATGCTCACCAACGGTCCGTGGATCGCGCGTGTCGGCACTCGCCGCGCGTGCCTTGCCGGTGGTATCGGCATGACGATCTGCGGCGCGCTGATCCTGGTTGCGCCCTTCTACTGGATGCTGCTGGTCGTGCTGGCGCTGTTCGGTTTCAGCATGGCCACACTCGATGTCGCGATGAACGCGGAAGCCAGCGCCGTTGAAGAAGCGCTCGAGCGGCCGATCATGTCGTCGCTGCACGGCATGTTCAGCGTCGGCGGCATGTCCGGTGCAGCAGCCGGCGGCGCGCTGCTCGCGCACGGCATGCCGCCGGAGGCGCATCTTGCGCTGGCGTCGGTGGTGAGCCTGATCGTGCTGCTGGTGTCCGTACCCGCCGTGCTGCCGCACGTCCCTCACGCAGACAATGTGCATGGCAGGTCTTCATCGAACCGTTGGCGCTCCGGGGCGTTGTGGGCGCTCGGCGGCATGGCGTTGGTCGCGTTGATCGCCGAAGGGGCCATGTACGACTGGGCAACCGTCTACATGCGCGACGTTGTGCTTGCCACGCCCGCGCTATCCAGCGCGGCCTACGCGGCGTTCACCGGCGGCATGGCGGCCGGACGTTTTGGCGGTGATGCGGTGCGCGCCCGCTTCGGCGCGCCCCAGCTCATCTTCGCGAGCGCGGCGCTGGCATTTATCGGCATGGTGGCGGCGCTGTTGCTGCCCAACGCGGTCGTCACGCTCGCGGGGTTCACGCTGATGGGGCTCGGACTCGCGAACATGATGCCGGTGCTATTCGCCGCTGCGGCGCGTGTGAAGGGCGTGAGCCCGGCTGAAGGGCTGGCGCAGGTCGCAGGGCTGGCTTACTTCGGCCTGCTGTTCGGGCCGGTACTGATAGGCGGCGTGGCGCAATTGAGCACCTTGCCGATAGGGTTGTCGGTGGTCGCCGCCTGTGCAGCGCTGATTGCGCTCGCAGGGCCGAGAATCATGAAGAAGTTGAAGCTGTGAACGGACCACGAGCGCCAATCATCGCTCGCCAAACCGCCAGATGAAAAAAACGCGCTGACCGAAATCAGCGCGTTTTTTAAGAATGAAGATCATCGGGGGCGGTCTTCATCGAGACATCGATGACATCGAAGCTCGACCAGGACCGCCGGCGATAATTACATCTTGACCACGTCCAGCAGCGTCTTCTTGCCTGCCTTGTAGTTGTACAGCGAGATCACGCCGTGCTTCAGGTCGCCCTTCGAGTCGAAGGTCGTTTCGCCGATCACACCCTTGTAATCCGTATTCGGCATAGCTGCCAGAATCTTCGCCGGATCGGTGGAATTGGCGCGCTTCATCGCATCGACAATGATGTACACCGCGTCATACGTGAACGGAGCGTAGATCTGGATCGGCTGGCCGAAACGCTTCTGGAACTTGGCCGCGAACGCCGCGCCGCCTTCCATCTTTTCCAGCGCCATGCCGGCTTCCGAGCAGACGATATTGTCGGTTGCATCGCCAGCAAGAGTCGACAGCTGGTCGGTACAAACACCGTCGCCCGCCAGTACCTTGGCACGCAGACCGAGTTGCTTGGCTTGCTTGGCGAACGGGCCGCCGGTTGCGTCCATGCCGCCGAACATCACAGCGTCAGGATTTTCGCCCTTGATCTTCGTCAAGATTGCGCGGAAGTCGACAGCCTTGTCGTTGGTCGCATCATGCGACATCACGTTCATGCCGAGCGACTTGGCAGTCTTTTCGAACTCGTTCGCGAGACCCTGGCCGTAAGCGGTCGAGTCGTCGACAATCGCGACGCTCTTCAGCTTCAGCTCCTTGGAGGCATAGTTAGCCAGTGCCGGACCTTGTTGTGCATCGGTCGCGACAACGCGGTACGTCGTCTTGAAGCCTTGTTGCGTGTACACCGGGTTCGTTGCCGACGGCGAAATCTGCACGATGCCCGCATCGCTGTAGATCTTCGAAGCCGGGATCGAGGTCCCCGAATTCAAGTGGCCAACCACGGCGACGACTTTATCGTCGACCAGTTTCTGCGCCACTTGAGTAGCCGTACGCGGGTCAGCTGCGTCATCTTGCGCGTCGAGTTGAAGCGTGACCTTCTGGCCGCCGATCGTCAGACCCTTGGCATTGATTTCTTCAACTGCGAGGCGCGCGCCGTTTTCGTTGTCCTTGCCCAAGTGGGCAATACCACCGGTCAACGGTGCAACGTGACCGATCTTGACGACCTCGTCGGCCGTAGCGGTTGTTGCCATCGAGGCGAACAATAGCGCTGCAGCGCTGATAGGCAACAGTTTGTGAAGCTTGGTGTTCATGTAAGTCTCCAGTTTCGGTCCCAAAAACAACGGTGTCGCCCTGTGCTCCGTCTTCGTCACGTTTCGCTCAGCCCCGTGGACGACCACGCCGGATGCATCGTCATGCACTTGGCTCGTACTTCCGCAAGCCGTTTTTGACGACCAGCATCCGTACTGCGCGCAAGTGTAGGGTTGTCAAATTAATTTGGGGAAGTTTTTTAAGATACTGGTGCGACTACTAATAAGAGATGTGTTGAGAAGCCATTGAAAGTGTGCTGGTGCGGTGCGCAAAGGTCCTGTTCATGCGGTTCTTCAGCAGATTGGCAGACTTCCCCAAGTGACCGTGCGCGGTATTCTAGAGGCAACTCTTTAGTTTTACCCGGCCATGCCGTTATTATCCGGCCCGCTTGTTTCAAGTCAATTGCGCGGGTTAAGAAATCGGATAAGGACTCAGATAAGCACTGGGGTTAGCACTATTAACTAGTCGTCGCTTCAAGGCCTCGCGGCATGCGGCAACACGGCGGGTGAAAGTTGCGGAAACGCCCGTAAAAACGCGCCGCCGCGTGCACGGCCTACAGCCGCTTTACAGCCGGTGCCCTTGCCAGCAAGGCCGTTCGAATGGTGGCAAACTGTCCGGCTGCAATTCGCCCCCTATCGTCCCCCATCATTTCGCCCCCAACATTCAGGCATCAGCCAGGAGTTTCATCATGACCGTGACATCCCGCTGGATCGACATTCCCGCCAACGGCGACACCTTCCAGGGCTATCTCGCGTTGCCCAAAGCCGGCAAAGGCCCGGGCGTCGTCATCATCCAGGAAATATTCGGCGTGAACTCGCATATCCGCGCCGTGGCCGACCAGTACGCGGCCGATGGTTACGTCGCGCTCGCACCGGACATTTTCTGGCGCGTCCAGCCGCGCGTCGAGCTTGGCTATGACGGCGCGGACCGCGAGAAAGCAATGGAAATCTACGGCAAGCTCGACGTGGCGCACGCCGTCGCCGATGTCTCCGCCACCGCCGCTGCGCTGCGTTCGCTCCCGGAAGTCACGGGCAAGGTCGCGGCTGTCGGGTATTGCCTCGGCGGCCGGCTGGCCTATTTGTCGGCGGCGCAAGGTGCGTTCGATATCGCCGTGGCCTACTACGGCGGCGGTATCCAGAACGAACTCGACCTGGCCGACAAGATCAAGGTGCCGATGCAGTTCCACTACGGCGCACTCGACGCCCACATTCCGTCCGCCGCGGTCGACTCCGTCAAGCAGCGCTTCGCGGGTAAGGACGCTCAGGTCCACGTGTATCCGGGCGCCGATCACGGCTTCAATTGCACGGACCGCGCGTCGTACAATCAGGCGGCATCGGCACTGGCGCACGGACGCACGCTCACGTTCCTCGGCGAGCACCCGTAACCCGGCGCACAACGCCGCGGACTGCGCGGTTGGCCGCCTGAGAAGACCGGACACAACCGCTTCAGAAAAGGGGGAACCGTGCAGTCCGAGTATCTCGACTACGATGCGATCGGCCTGGCCGAGCTCGTGCGCAGTGGCCAGGTCAGCGCGCGGGAATTGATCGACACGGCGATCGCGCGCGCCGAAGCGGTTGATCCGGCGCTCAATGCGATTGTCCTGAAGGACTATCAGGCGGCGCGCGACCGTGCGAGCCGGGGCGGCCGCGATGGCTCCGGCACCCTCGGCGTTGGTCCGCTCGCGGGTGTTCCCTATCTCATCAAGGACCTGGGCGCGCCGGTCGCGGGTTTGCGCATGTCCATGGGATGCCGCCATTTCCAGCATTTCACGCCCACTGAAGATTCGCTGATCGTCGCGCGCTCGAAGCAAGCCGGACTCAACATTTTCGGCAAGACCAACACGCCTGAAATCGGCCAGATGCCGTACACCGAACCGGAATTGTTCGGGCCAACGCGCAATCCGTGGGCACTCGACTACACCACGGGCGGTTCCAGCGGAGGAGCGGCCGCGGCCGTGGCGGGCGGCGTCGTCCCGCTGGCGCACGCGGCGGACGGCGGCGGATCGATCCGCATCCCGGCGTCGTGCTGCGGGCTCTTCGGCTACAAGCCATCCAACGATGTACAGCCACAACCGCTGCCCACTGCCGGCGATCTGGCGGTAGATCACGCCGTGTCGCGCAGCGTCCGCGACAGCGCCCTGCTGCTCGACCTCACCTCGTCGGGCAAGCCGGGCATTTTCTTCCGTGCCGTTGCCGAGCCGTGCGCGCCGTTGCGCATCGGTTATATGGAGGAGCCGCAGCTCGCGGGGGCGTTATCGGCGGATGTAAAAGCCGCGCTGTACGACGCCGCCAAGCTCGCCGAATCGCTGGGTCATCGTGTGGAACCCGCGTCGTTTGGCCTCGACTTCAACGCCATTGCTCACGCGTTCCTCGTCATGTGGTCGGTGCTGGCCGAAGACATTGTGCTGCACGCCGATCGCATCAGCGGTCAGAAACCAAAGCGCGCTGATTTCGAGATTGCATCGTGGGCGATGGCGCATATCGGCCGAACGATTGGCGAGCGCGATCTCCCGGCAGCGCTGGAGACCCAGCGTCAGGTCACCGCGCAGATGGCTGCGTTGATGACTCGGTATGACGTGTTGTTGACACCAACGCTTGCTGCCGCGCCGTTCAAGATCGGCGCCAAGCAGCCAACGCAATTCGAGCGTTTCCAGATGCACGTTCTGTCGGCAATTCCCATTGAACCGCTGTTGCGGCGAATGCTGTCGGTTTCTGCCAAGAAGGCGTTCGACTGGGCGGGTTGCACGGAGCTTTTCAACTTTACCGGCCAGCCGGCCATGTCCGTGCCGCTTTACTGGAACGCCCGGGGTATGCCGATCGGCGTGCAGTTTGCCGGGCGGTTAAACGACGATGCCACCTTGTTCCGGCTGGCGGCGCAGCTGGAGGCCGCGAGGCCGTGGTTTGCCCGCCGTCCGGCGTTGATGACGGCGAGGTGACGGTGGTGACGCGTAGCGCCCAGGCGAACGAAAACCTAGCCTGGGCGCTTGGAAAAGCGGTAATGCGCGACGCCCCATTCGTTGCCCCCGCCATAGCCGAACAACTCGGCCACGGCCATATAAAACATGCGCCAGCGCTGAAACCAGATGCCGGCATTGGCGGCGCCGTACGTCTGGACCATCAGCGGCATCAACTCGCTGCGCGCCGCATCCAGATTCTCAAGCCAGTGATTCGCCGTCTTTTCGTAGTGCGCGCCGCTCACCCACCATTGACGGTCAATCCTGAGATCGTCCTGAAAATGGAGTAACAGCGCCTCCGACGGCATCGTCCCGCCCGTGAAAAAGTACTTCGACATCCAGTCGCTGCCGTCCTTCACTTCGAAGTGATAAGCCAGCGTGCGATGCGCGAACACGTGCACAAAAAGCTTGCCGTCTTCGCGCATCCAGCCCGAAATCTTGTTCAGCAATAACCGATAGTTCTTCATATGCTCGAACATCTCGATCGACAAGACGCGGTCGAAGCCCTCGGCAAGCCATGCCGGATCGAACTGGTGATCGACGATATTCCCCGTCACCACGCTCAGGTTGGCGATGCCTCGCCCGGCCGCTTCAGCCTCGATGAACTCGCGCTGGCCCCGCGAATTCGATAACGCCACGATCTGCGAGCGCGGATAGGCTTCCGCCAGCCACAACGAGAGCGATCCCCAGCCGCAACCGAGATCGAGGATGCGCTGGCCGTCGGTGAGTTGCGCGCGAGCGGCATATTCCTCGAGCATCGCGCGCTCGGCCTGATCGAGCGTCTCCTTTCCCGTTCGATACAGGCAGCACGAGTACTTCAGATGCTCGCCCAGATGCCCGTGGAAAAACGCCGCCGGCACCTCGTAATGCTGCGCGCTCGCGGCTTGCGTTTCGATCGCGATCGGGCTCGCACGCAGTTCATCGACCAGACGGTTGAAGCGCTTCGAGCGCGCTTCGCCGTCGTCGATACCTTCATCGCGCAGACGCTGTTTCATCAGCCGGCGCATCCCCAGGCGCACGAGCGAGTCCGGAAGCCGGCCGCGCTCGCACCAGTCGATCAGCCAGCTCTCCGCCGGCACTTCTTTTTCTTGTGGTTCTGACATAACCGCTCGGGATGGCAGGTCGCTCATATGGAAACTCCTCGCTATTATTATTTAAGGATGACGCGGCGGCCATGGAATCAATGCACTGGTCGTACGCATATAGTCCGCATACCCGGCGCGTTTTTTAGCCGATTCCGCTTCGACCATGGGTACGCCCGAGACTTTCATCAGCAGCCACGCCATCAGGACAGGTGGTAACAGCATGGCGAAAATCCATGCGCCAACGCCAATAGCCAGCGGAATGTACGCGACCCAATGCACGCATTCGAAGAAGTAATTCGGATGCCGTGAATAGCGCCACAGGCCCGCGCGGCAAACGTTGCTGTGATTCGACGGGTCCGCCTTGAACACGCGCAATTGATGATCCGCGAGCGCTTCTCCTGCAATCGCAATCACCCAGATCACCGCCGCCAGCGCGACCCAGGCAGCACCCGGCGGCGTAGCACGATAGGCCGGGACGAAAAACGCGAGCGACAGCAGCATCGAAATCACGGCTTGCAACTGGAAAAACCAGAACATTTTCTTGTTGGCATTGGCGCCCCACTGCGCGCGAAACTTGTGATAACGCGGATCTTCGGCGTGACCGGCATTCCGCTTCCATAGGTGCAGACCGAGCCGCACGCCCCAGACGAACCCGCCAGTTCCCACGACAACCCGCGTGTGCGGATCGCCTTGCGCGAGTGCCGCAACCAGCATTGCGGTCAAGCCGAGCGATATCGCCCAGACGGGATCGATCATCCCGGCATTCTTCGATTTAACCTGCCACGCCCAAACCGCCGTGAAAACAACAATGAGCGCGATAAAAGCAATAACGGCAACGGCGAGCGGCGACATGAAGTCCTCGATGTCGATTTTTTTGCGTTGAATACGGGTGGCATCGGCCGGAGAACGATTGCAACTACGACCTGGACTGCGGCCTGGACTAATTACGCACGTTGGCGTCCGGCGGATGCGCCGGCACAAGGTGGCAAACGCGGGAGCGGAAGCGAATCAGACGTCGACGTTCAGAACGAACGTGAACATAGGATATTCCCGAAGATGAGCGGAAACACAGGAACGGCGCGCTTTTAAGCGCCTGTTCCTGTCCAGCAGGCGTGGAAGCCGAAGCCTTCTCGGCTCGCCGCGCCGATCAGCCCATCGGACTGCTAAACCAGCGCCGGCAATCCTTCCACCAGCAGCAGTGCAACCAGCACGCCGAGCAGCGCGCCAAATACGCGCAGGGTATTTTTCCGGAACTGCGTGGCGCAAGGTACCGCGCCGAGGAAGAGAATGCCTGCAAGCGCCATCGGGATGATCAGGATGAAGTCGCCGATCGTGAAGTAGGTGTTCATACTCGTCTCCCATCGTCCGTGCTCAGCGTCCACCTGATTGCGTGAGACGTCGCACTGTCGATTCGAGTATAGGACGTTGTTTAAGCTTTATTCATGGTGCTTTGCGCAAACGTTAGCGAACGATTAACGAAATGCCTTATAGGACGGAGCTTTCCGGTCACATGTTGTAAGCGGATACGGAAAAACCCTCACTTATTAGTGTTTACGAAGAACTTTCGTTACGTCCACGCGTGTATCTAAACGATCAGGCATTCACGTGCTGTTCTCGCCGACGCAGGTAATCCGCGCCGCCCAAACCGATCAGCAACAGCGCAAATACAAAGCCGCTTACCCCCGGCCAACCGGCGATGGTCCAGAAGTGTCCGCCCCAGGAGCCGAGCACACTCGACCCGATGTAATACGCGAGCAGGTACAGCGCAGCTGCCTGACCTTTAGGGCCTTTCGCCAGCAATCCGATCCAGCCGCTTGCGACCGAATGGCCGGCAAAAAATCCGAACGTCATGCACGCGATGCCCGCAATCACCACGGGCAACGAACTCGACAACGTCAACGCCACGCCAAGGATCATCAGCAAGAGCGCGGCGATCAGGACGCGGCCACGGCCAAACACATCGGCCATTTTCCCGGACCACGGCGACGCCACCACGCCTGTCAGATACACCACGAAAATCGCACCAATTTCCGTCTGGCTCAGATTGAACGGCGCCGCGATCAACCTATACCCGACGTAGTTATAGAGCGTCACGAAGCTGCCCATGAGCACAAAACCCATCAGGAACACGAACGGAAGACTGCGGTTTTTCAGATGCCCGGACAGCGCCGTCCGATGATGGCGAAATCCCATCCCCGCGCGCGGCACAAAACGTCGCGACGGTGGCAGGAGCGTCCGAAACGCCAGCGTGGCGAGCAGCCCAAGCACCCCGATTCCACCGATAGCCACGTGCCACGAGAAGAAGTCCGCGAGAATCCCGCTGATCACGCGCCCCGCCATTCCCCCTATGGCAGTGCCTCCGACGTAGAGTCCCATGGCGAGGCCGAGGCCATCGGGATGCACTTCCTCGGCGAGATAGGCCATGGCGACTGCCGGCACGCCGCCAAGCGCCAGCCCCTCGAGCGCACGCACGAACAGCAGCGTGGGCCAACTCGGCAGAAACGCCACGATAATCGTCAGCAGCGACGAAGCCGTGAGCGACAGGGTCATCAACCGGTGCCGGCTCCAGCCCTCTGAAACAAAGCCGGCGATAAAAATCGCCACGGCGAGCGTTGCCGTCGTCACCGATACCGACAGCGCGCTTTGCGCCGGGCTGACGCCGAACGTCTTGGTGAATTCCGGAAGGAGCGGCTGCACACAGTAGAGCAGCGAAAACGTGGCGTAGCCTGCAAACAGCAAGGCGATTGCAGCATGCCAGTAAGCACGCGATCCGCGGTCGAGGTACGGCAGGGGATCGGGGGGAAGCGAGGAGGACGAAGCTGACCGGGGGGGCGCCGGCGATGAAGTCACAAAGATATCTCCGGGGGCGAAGGCCATAACGATACCGTGATCGTCAGGGTTTTGCCGGATACCGCGCCTGGCGCTTTCAATCGACTTGCGAAAGCGATCGGGATGCGATTGCGTTGTTTCAATACCATTGCAACTTTTCACCCCACGAGAATTGATGCGCTAAAGTAGAACATCGTTTCAGCCGAAATCATCGGAACACGCTGCAATGCGCAGGCATTCGAGGGATTCACGGGCGCACTGAAGTCTCGCGCACAGGAGGTCACATTCCTGTGTTTCATCCAGAACCGACCGGCACGTCTTTTGTTCTGCCGGCAACCTCGGGGAGTAATCATGCAAATCGGTTCAATCGTTCGCTCCGTCCATATTGCGGTGCCTCAAGGCGCACGCGGGATCGTCATGCGGATTCTCGGCGACATGGCCATGGTCGCCTGGTATGCGGACGAACCCGGCACGTCGGAACTACTAAATACGGAACCGTTCTTCCTCGAAGACCTGATCGATACCGGCGAACTCGTTCGCCCCACTAACGCGCTCATGCATTAAGGAATTAGCGCGTTTCAGAACGCTGTTTCGCTGTATCCGCGCATCGCTGATGCTTCCACCCGCGATGCGCGTCACAATGCAGGGATGAACTCGAACCATTCCGATGCATCCCGCGCGTCCGCAGACAGCCTTTCTCTTCCCGGCGACGACGCTGATCTCCCGCCCCCGCCTTTCGCGGATCTCACGCCCGAGCGTGTGCTCGATGCGCTCGACAGCGTCCTCATGCCGCTTGGCGAACGCACCGACGGCGGCATGCTCGCGCTCAACAGCTATGAAAACCGCGTGTATCAGGTTGGCATGGAGGACGGGCCGCCGATGGTCGCAAAGTTCTACCGGCCGCTGCGCTGGTCCGACGACGCCATTCTCGAAGAGCACGCTTTTGTTTCGACGCTTTATGAACGCGAGATTCCGGCGGTGCCGGCACGCGTGCTGAATGGCGCGACGCTGCATACGTTCGAGGGTTTCCGGTTCTCCATCTTCGAACGACGTGGCGGGCGCGCGCCGGATATCGACCGGCCGGAGACGCTGGAATGGCTTGGGCGGTTTATCGGCCGGATCCACGCGGTCGGGCAGATAAAGCCGTACGTGGAACGGCCGGCGCTTGATATCCAGACCTTCGGTTACGAACCGCGCGAGTTTTTACTCACGCACGGGTTTGTGCCGAAGGACGTGCGGGAAGCGTATGAAACCGTGGTGAAAATGGCGCTGGAAGGCGTCGAACGATGCTACGAACGCGCCGGCGACATCAAAAGCATCCGGCTGCACGGAGATTGTCATCCAAGCAACGTTTTGTGGACGGATGCGGGTCCGCATTTTGTCGATTTCGATGACAGCCGCATGGCGCCCGCTATTCAGGATCTATGGCTGCTGCTGCCGGGCGACCGTCCGGAGGCTTCGCGCGCATTGGGTGATCTGCTGGCCGGGTACGAAGATTTCTGCGATTTCGAGCCGCGTGAGCTGCATCTGGTCGAAGCGCTGCGCACGCTGCGGTTGATTCACTACGCGGCCTGGCTGGCGCGTCGCTGGAACGATCCCGCGTTTCCCGCCGCGTTTCCGTGGTTCAACACGCAACGATATTGGGAAGACCGGATTCTGGAGTTGCGCGAGCAGGTCGGCGCAATGGAAGAAGGGCCGCTCTGGCCGGTTTGACCGGTAGTTTGCCTGGTGTCTTGTTGCATTGGTCGGCGCCCCCTGCGCCGGCCGCGTAACGCGGCTATTGAAGATTTTCAATGATCATGTAATGATAACCATTATCATTTGAAAGCCTGACTCTGCCGGTGCGCTTGTTGGCCACCTGTTTGACCGTATCGGTGAGAAATCCATCCGCAGCATCCCCTTATCTGCCATGCCCTGGAGAGACGCGTGAACGCGCCTGAAACCTTTGAACCCGCGTCCAACGTGACCACCATGCCTTATGCGCCGCGCAGCGGCCGCCCCATCGACAAGGCCGAACTCAATGCCCGCAAACAGCGCTCGCGCCGCGCGACTTTCGTGAAATGGCTGCGCAAGGTGCATGGCTGGGTCGGCTTGTGGGGCGCCGTGCTCGGGCTCTTGTTCGGCACGACCGGTTTCTTGCTGAACCATCGGGCAGGACCGTTGAAGGTTTCGACCGGAGAACCGCAGGTGTCGCAGATGCAAATGGCCGTGCCCGCACACGGTCTCAAGTCGCCAATGGAACTCGGCAAGTGGCTCAAGCAGGAACTCAAGCTGGACGGCAATATCGGCCGGCCGAAACGTGAAGCGGCGCACCCGGTGGGCTGGGGTGATCAGAAGACGATGCAGCCGGAGTTGTGGACCGTGGCGGTGGCGTCACCAGGCGGGTCGGTCGCGGCGGAATACTGGGTGGGGAACGGGTTCGTATCCGTGAAACGCACCGACAACAGTTTTCTCGCGACCATGGCCAATTTGCACAAAGGCGTGGGATTGAGCGTGGGCTGGGTGCTGCTCATCGATACGCTGGCGGGCAGCATTATCCTGCTGTCGCTGACAGGCGTGTTGCTGTGGACCGAGCTGAATAAACGCAAGACCGTGGGCGCGGTGATCGTGATGGCGTCGATTGTCGCGATGGTTTGGATGGGGTTGATGTAACGCGGCGCTTCGTTGCGAGCACTTGTGTTTGAAGACGGACCCCGCGGTGATGCGGGGTTTTTTGTTTTTGAACGGATGCAGATTACGCGCCCATGATGGTTGACGGCGCTGCAGCCGATATCCGCACTGCATGAACAAAAACATCCTGTGCACGAAGCCCAATCAGAAAGAACTTCGATGCATCAAATTATTACCTTCGATCCGGGCTTGCAAGCCGCTGCCGCGATTAAGATCGTGACCACACTAAGGGCCGCATTCAACCCGTGGACAATTTTCGCGGTAGTCCGTGAAATCAGCGATCGCATTGTCATCATTTAGTTGATTAGTGATGCCGGAGTATTTCCTGAGTAGTTGCAACATTTTGGATAACTCTTTGCATTACTAACTTTTTTACAATCGCAGCCATACCCCTCTCCGTTGACCAAGCGCAAACTCAACCACTCCCATACGGACACCTCCCATGCCCCACCCCCACGTCCTCATTTGCCTGCCCACTTACAGCGAAGAAGTGCACATCAATTTCGCCTTCTCTCTACTGGACTTGACTCACGCATTGACCAATTCCGGCGCGACGTACGAGACGTTGCACGTCGCGTCGTCCCAAATCATTCGCGCGCGCAACTTCTTCGCGAATTATTTCCTGAGCCGGCCTGAAGTCACTCATCTGCTTTTCCTCGATACCGACATGAAGTTTCCTGCCCAAGCCGTCCTCAGGCTTTTGGCTGCGAACAAAACCCTCTCGGGCGTTGCCTATCCGTTCAGACGTTTCGATCTGGATCGTTCTATAGCGCCCGCCGATTCCGGCCTCTCCATGCGTCAATGGCTGGAAAAGCATGCCGACTACACGTTTGCGCCCATTACGAATGCGGACGGAGATCTTGATTTCGTGAATGGATTGGCTGAAGCGCGGCATATTGGTACCGGCGTTTTCCTGGCGCAGCGAGAAGCGTTTGAGGTAACGAAACCCTTTTCAGAATGCTACTCGCCGCCGAAACAATATGAGTCGCTGTTACCCAGCGGCAAGTTCTACGGGTTCTTCGAAACGATTGAAGAAGACGGCGTTTATCTGGGTGAAGACGTGTCGTTCTGCATCCGCGCGCGCCAGGCGGGATTATCGATTTGGGCGTTGATTGACCAGACGGTGGTCCATTACGGCGCGTCAGAGGTATCAGGTCAATACCTTCAGTCCATGCGACTCAACGGCAAAGTGGCCTGACGTCCACGAACGCCGCGCTGATGCCTCAAGCGCGGCAATGCTGCATCAATCTAGATCCCGCAAACCTCGCCCGTCCCTTCAAGCTCACGCGCCGCCTTCGCTCCTTCGACCTGCAGAATAGTCGGCAACGAAACACCGTTTTTAGCCGCCGTCACTTCAGCGAGAATGGACACCGCAATCTCGGGCGGCGTCCTGCTGCCAATATAAATTCCCACCGGCCCATGCAGGCGCGACAACTCGGCATCGGAGAGATCGAACTCCTTCAGCCGCTCGCGGCGCGCCGCGTTATTCTTCCGCGATCCCAACGCGCCGACATAAAACGCAGGCGTCTTCAACGCCTCCATCAACGCCAGATCGTCCAGCTTCGGATCGTGTGTCAGCGCAATCACCGCACAGCGCTCATCGAGGTTCATTTCCATCACGGTATCGTCGGGCATGGTGCGCACGATCTTCGTGCCCGGGACATCCCACTCGTCCGTGTACTCCTCGCGCGGGTCGCAAACCGTCACGTGATAATCCAGCCCGACCGCAATACTGCATAAATACCGCGACAACTGTCCCGCGCCGATCACGAGCATTCGATACCGCGGCCCGTGAATGGTCGACAAGGTCGTTTCATCGAAGGTCACGCCATCCGTTGCCTGCGCCGGCTCCAACTTGACCGCCCCGTTGTTCATATCGAGCGTGCGTGTCACCAGCCGTCCGGCAAGAACGGCATCGCACAATTCAGCAATACCGCTCGCCATCGACAGCGGTTCAAGCACCAGTTGAATAGTCCCGCCGCAAGGCAGTCCGAACCGGTGCGCTTCCTCCGCCGAAATGCCGTATTTCACGCTCTCGGGCTTCGTCTGCTCAATACCGCGTTGCCTGACGCGCTCGATCAAGTCGTCTTCAATGCACCCGCCCGACACTGATCCCATCACCGCGCCGTCATCGCGCACGGCGAGCATCGCGCCTTCCGGCCGCGGCGACGAGCCCCACGTCTTGACGACAGTCACCAGCAACACGCGATGCCCGCGTTCGAGCCATCGAGCACTGTTTCTCAGGACTTCGAGATCCACGCTGTCCATGATCTTTTCCTCTTCTTCCCTTCACCTGCGCCGTCGGCGGCCGCCGCATCGGAATCGCCCTCTGGCTCACCGGCGGGCTCGTCATTCTGCGTCAACTGCGCACTGAAGCGCTTGAAAAATTCCCCGGCAATCTTCCTGGCCGCGCCATCCACCAGCCGCGAGCCGATCTGCGCGAGCTTGCCGCCCACTTGCGCATTCGCCGTGTAAGACAATGTGGTTGAGTCCGTATTCTCGCCCGGTTCCAGGTTCACCTTCGCCTGGCCCTTGCCGAAACCGGCCGTCCCGCCCTGTCCTTCGAACACGATGGTGTACGTGTGCGGCGCGTCGATGTCCACCAAATTCATGCGCCCTTTGAATTTCGCTTTCACCGGCCCCACCGACGCCGTCATGGCCACCACATACGCGTTTTCGCCATCGGCTTCTATGCTTTCGCAACCTGGAATGCACGCGCGCAGTATTTCAGTATCGTTCAGCGCTTCCCACGCGACATTCTGCGGCACCGGCAGATTATGCGTTTCGGTCAATTCCATGACGTGTCTCCGGCTGATTTCCGGTCCGCACGACGCGTCACCGCCGCCAGCTCCCGGCCGACAGCGTTCAGGCTGTCGAGGTTGTGAGCCGCAAGCATTGCGTCGACATGCGGCAGGATCGCCCGCACGCCCCGGGCGCGTGGCGTGAAATCGGCGTACCGAAGCAACGGATTGAGCCACACCAGCCGATGCGCAAAGCGCCTCAGGCGCAGCATTTCGGTATCCAGGACGTCGATTGCTTCGTGATCGAGTCCGTCCGTGACAAACAAAACCGTCGCGCGGCCGTTGAGCACACGCCGCGCCCAACGCCGGTTGAATTCAGCCAGCGCCGCACCGATCCGCGTGCCGCCCGACCAGTCGACCACCTGATCGGAGATCGCGGCAATCGCGACGTCGGGATCGCGTTCGCGTAACGCCCGCGTGGCGTTGGTCAGGCGCGTGCCGAACAGGAAAACCTGCAGGCGTTCACGCGATTGCAGCAATGCATGGCAGAAGTAAAGCACAGCTCGGGAATACGCGCTCATCGACCCGGAAATGTCGAGCAGCAGGACAAGCGGTGGGCGGCGTTCAACCACTTTCTTGTATTTCCACGTGGTCCAGTCGCCGCCCGAGCGCACGGCGCTGCGGGCGCTGGCGCGCAAATCGGCATGCGTGCCGTGCGACGCAGTTTTTAAACGCCGTGTCGGCTCCGTGGCAAGCGGCATTCTATGCGAACGAATTTGATGTCGAAGCGCGCGCCATTCGTCGGATGTAAGCGTGTCGAAATCGCGATGGCTCAGGCGCTCCTGCGCGCTGAACGTGATGCGCGCGTGGAGATGTTCAACGTTGTCCCGCTGCTGGTTCGCCGGCTTCAATGCAGCTGCCCGTGCGGCGAGGGCATCGGCGAGACGGTTGTTGCGTTTGGGCGGCGGCACGCCATTCGTCACTTTCGGCAGCAACATCGCGCGCAATTTCCCTTCCCAATCCGGATCGCGCCAGAAAAGATCGAAGGCCTGGTGGAAGAGTTCGCGCTCATCGGGCGCATGAACAAGCAGCGCGGCGAGCGCCGCTCGGACATCGTCGCGACGGGTAATGTCGATCCAGCGCAACGCTTCGAGCGCGTCGACGCTGTGCGCCGGCGACATCGCGAGGCCCGCGCCGCGCAGCAATCGCACGAAATGCACAACGTTATGGGCAAGCGTTGGCGTTTCCATGTTCGTTCAGGCCGGTGCGGCGAGGCACTGCGCGATTTCGGCGGCGTCCACGCGTGCGAGATCGTCCTGGTACTTCAGCAGCACGCCAAGCGTGTCCTGCACCGACTGAGGATCGAGTTCGCTGACGGAAAGCGCCGCCAGCGCACGGCACCAGTCGATGGTTTCCGCCACGCCCGGCGCCTTGAACAGGTCGAGCGTCCTCAGCCGATGCACAAACGCCACGGCTCGCGCCTGCACGTCCGCGCTGGCTTCGGGCGCGCGTGCAGCGACTATTTGCAGTTCCACATCGCGGGCCGGATAGCCGATCCATTGATATAAACAGCGCCGCTTGAGCGCGTCGTGAACCTCGCGCGTGCGGTTCGACGTCATCACGACCAGCGGCGGCCGTTCAGCGCGCACGGTTCCATACTCGGGAATCGATACCTGGAAATCCGACAGCAACTCAAGCAGGAAAGCTTCGAACGGTTCATCGGCGCGATCGATTTCATCGATTAGCAGTACGCGTTGAGCGGCCGGATTCAACGGGTCCGGCATAAGTGCCTGCAGCAGCGGGCGCTTGAGGAGGAATTCGCTTTTATAGAGCGAATCGTTCGATGGTTGTTCGCCGGCCGCCTCAGCAAGCCGCAGCGCCATGATCTGGCGCGGGTAGTCCCATTCGTAGAGTGCGCTGGCGGTGTCGAGCCCTTCATAGCATTGCAGCCGCAGCATTTGCGTGCCGAGGACACCGGCGGCCGCTTTTGCCAGCTCGGTCTTGCCGACGCCCGGTTCGCCCTCGAGGAAAAGCGGGCGCTGCATTTTCAACGCAAGGAAAAGCCCCGTTGCGAGTTCACGGCTGGCGAAGTATTGCTGCCCGCTCAGCGCGACGAGGGTTTCGTCGATGGATGCCGGGTCCATGAGGTTCCTGGGTCTGGATAGGTCAGTGTTTATTTCGCTCGCGCCGGGAGAACCCCAGCGCGTTCATCGGCGCGAGCAAAAAACCGGGGGCGAACGAAACGCTAAAACGCATTGGCCCGATCGACCGCCCTCCCGGCAAGAATCGGGATCAAATGCGCCCGATACTCGGCACTCGCGTGCATATCGTCGTTGAGCGTATTGGCGGAAATCGATGTGCCGCGCGCCGACGCAACCGAGAAATCCTTTGATAAAGCATCCTCAAGTTCGGAAGCCCGAAACACGCACGCTGCCGCGCCCGTGATCGCCACCCTCACACCGCCGGCGTGCTTCGCAACAAACACCCCGACCAACGCAAAGTGCGACGCAGGATTCCGAAACTTCTCGTACCCGGCGCGCTCGGCAATCGGAAACTCAACCGATGTAATCAGCTCGTCCGGCTCCAAGGCCGTCTCATACATGCCAAGGAAAAAGTCATCGGCGGCAATGCGCCGCCTGTCCGTCACAATGGTCGCGTTCAACGCCAGCACAGCCGCCGGATAACACGCCGCCGGATCATCGTTGGCGAGCGATCCGCCAATCGTCCCGCGCTCCCGAACCTGCCGGTCGCCAATATGGCCGGCAAGATCAGCCAGCCCCGGCAACGCACGTTGCACCTCGGGATTCGCCGCAACCTGTGCATGACAAACCGCTCCGCCAATGGTCACTTTGTCGCCCGTCACGGTGATGTCCTTCATCGAACCGATCCGCGTCACATCCACCAGCGCCGATGGCTGCGCAAGCCGCAAGCGCATGGTCGGCAGCAAACTCTGCCCGCCCGAGAGATATTTGGCGTCGTCGTGCTGCTTGAGAAACGCCACCGCTGCGTCGGACTTGTCAGGCCGTTGATAATCGAATGAGTACATGTCGAAGTCCTCTCAAGCGGGAGTCGAAGTGCCACGAGCGGCAGAAGCATCGGCGGCGGCATGCATCGCAGCCCATACGCGATGCGGCGTGGCAGGCATCTGCAGGTCGGTCACACCGAGCGGCGAAAGCGCATCGATGATCGCGTTGATCACCGCCGGCGGCGAGCCGATCGCGCCCGCTTCGCCGCAGCCTTTTACCCCCAGCGGGTTATGCACGCATGGCGTCCCTTTCGCGGTTTCCACATCGAAGTTCGGCAGGTCGGACGCGTGCGGCATCGCATAGTCCATGAACGAACCGGACATCAACTGGCCGCTCTCGTTGTCATACACGGCGCGCTCCAGCATGGCCTGGCCAATGCCCTGCCCGATCCCGCCATGCACCTGGCCTTCGACGATCATCGGATTGATGATGTTGCCGAAATCATCCACAGCGGTGAACTTCTGGATGCGCGTTTCGCCGGTGTCCTGATCGACTTCCACTTCGCACAAATACGCGCCCGACGGATACGTGAAGTTGCTCGGATCGTAGAACGCATTTTCGTTAAGGCCTGGTTCGAGCTTGTCGAGCGGGAAGTTGTGCGGCACGTAAGCCGCCAGCGATACCTCCGCGAACGCCTTCGTCCGGTCGGTGCCCGCCACGCGGAAAATGCCGTCCTTGAACTCAATATCTTCCGCCGATGCCTCCAGCAAATGCGCCGCGATCTTCTTGGCCTTGTCCTCGATCTTGTCGAGCGCTTTCATGATCGCCGAGCCGCCCACCGCGATGGACCGCGAGCCGTACGTGCCCATGCCGAAAGGAATCCGGCCGGTGTCGCCGTGGACGATCTCGATGTTGTCCATCGATACCCCCAGCCGGTCCGCCACCACTTGCGCGAACGTGGTTTCGTGCCCTTGCCCGTGGCTATGCGAGCCGGTGAACACGGTGACGGAACCCGTGGGATGCACACGGATTTCGCCAGCTTCGAACAAGCCCGCCCGCGCGCCCAACGCGCCCGCCAGGTTCGATGGCGCCAGCCCGCACGCCTCGATGTAGCAGGAATATCCCAGTCCGCGCAGCTTGCCGTTTTTCTTCGATTCCTCGCGTCGCGCAGCGAACCCTTTCACATCGGCGATTTCCATCGCACGGTCGAGCAACGCCGAATAATCACCGGAATCGTAGGTCAGGCCAACCGGCGTGGCGTACGGCCACGAACGGATGAAGTTGCGCCGCCGCAATTCCGCCGGATCTATGTTCATCTCGCGCGCCGCCGTCTCCACAATACGTTCCAGCACATACGTCGCCTCGGGACGTCCGGCGCCGCGATAGGCATCGACGGGAACCGTGTTCGTGAAGACCGCTTTCACCTCGGCATAGATCGCGGGCGTGGCGTATTGGCCGGCGAGCAGCGTGGCGTAGAGGATGGTCGGAATCGCGGACGCGAACGTCGACAAATACGCGCCCATGTTGGCCGTCGTGTGCACGCGCAGGCCGAGGAACTTGCCGTCGGCGTCCAACGCGAGTTCGGCTTTCGTCACGTGATCGCGGCCGTGGGCATCGGAGAGAAAAGCTTCCGAGCGCTCGCATGTCCACTTGATCGGCCGCCGGACTTTCTTCGACGCCCACGTCAACGCCACATCTTCCGCATACAGATAAATCTTCGAGCCGAACCCGCCGCCCACGTCCGGCGCAATGATCCTTAGCTTCGACTCGGGCAAGGACAACACGAACGCCGCCATCAACAAACGCTCGACGTGCGGATTCTGGTTCGCGACGTACACCGTGTAACTGTCGTCGGACTTCGAATAACTCGCGTTCACGGCGCGCGGCTCGATCGCGTTCGGCACCAGGCGCTGGTTCACAATGTCCAGCGTGGTCACATGCGCGGCTTTGGCGAAGGCGGCGTCGGTGGCGGCTTTATCGCCGTGGCCCCAGGTGTAGCAGAGGTTGTTCGGCGCTTCATCGTGGACTTGCGGCTGGCCGGGGTCCGCGGCGGTGGCGGTATCGACGACAGCCGGCAGCACGTCGTAGTCCACCTCGATCAACTCGATCGCGTCCTTCGCTTCCTTCACCGATTCCGCGATGATCAACGCCACCTGGTCGCCCACGTGGCGCACTTTCGTATGCGCCATCACGGGGTGCGGCGGTTCGTTCATCGGCTTGCCGTCGATGTTGTGGATCAGCCAGCCGCACGGCAGTCCGCCGACGCTCTCGCCGGCCATGTCCGCGCCGGTGAAGATCGCGACGACGCCGGGCGCTTCTTTCGCGGCCGTGATGTCGATGCTGCGGATCGTCGCGTGCGCGTACGGCGAGCGCAGGAAGACGCCATAGGTTTGGCGCGGGAGGACGACGTCGTCGGTGTACTGGCCGTTGCCCGTCAGGAAGCGATAGTCTTCCTTGCGTCTAATGGCGGCGCCAATCATGTGATGGGTATCGGGTGTCTCGGGGGCGTTCATCGCGGACTCCTGTTCAGGCGCGAATCTTCATCTTTATCGGAAAGGTGAGTGCGGCTTCGTTACAGCTTCAGTTGAAGCGCGGGCGGCGGCTCAGGGCGACGCCTTCATGGCTTGCGCGCCCTGCACTATCGCTTTCACGATGTTGTGATACCCCGTACATCGGCAGAGGTTGCCGTCAAGTTGTTCGCGGACATCGGCTTCGGTGAGATCGGGCTTTTGCGCGGCGAGGGAGGTCGCGCTCATCACCATGCCGGGTGTACAGAAACCGCACTGCAGCCCGTGGCACTCCTTGAACGCCGCTTGCATGGGGTGGAGTTCGCCATCCTTCGCGATTCCCTCGATTGTCGTCACCGACGATCCGTCGGCCTGCACGGCAAGGATGTTGCACGACTTGATCGCGCGGCCATCCAGGTGGACCGTGCACGCGCCGCACTGGGCGGTGTCGCAGCCGACATGCGTGCCCGTGAGACCCAACTCCTCACGGAGAAACTGGACTAGCAGGATATGGGGTTCGACGGTGGCGGTGACGGCTTTGCCGTTGACCGTCAGACTGATGCTGAGTGCCATACTTCTGTCTCCTTCGGAGGATAAACAGCCGAAGCTCACTCACCGCTTTTGTTTCACTGGCCTTGCGGACTTCACGAGTGTGAGTGTCTGGCTGGGTTCGTGTTTATTTGTTGTAGCAATGAGTAAAGCACAAAATGAAGACGGTCGCTATTGGGCTAAAGGTGGGGTGGGGACGGGTTAAATGTCGAAAATCGTCCTTTTGAGCCTTTCCCGGAATGGCATCCGCGTTTTGTCCAGCTTGGTGCCAAAGGACGGGGAAGTCAGTGGGCCCGATTTCTGCGGAGCGGTATCCGACACAGAGGCAGTTCGAGAAGCGTCGCCAATATCCCCAGGTGGCACAGCATTTCCTGAGCCGGACTTCGGAGCGGGCGATGGGGGGCGCGGCGCAGTCGACAGAGAGCGGACAAATCGATGACCGGGTCCATACGCCGTTATCGAAATGGAGGATGCCTCTTTAAAAGGAACTGACTTTCCGTTGTCATCCACAGAAAAAATATCGAATTCCACTATAGGGATGCACCACTTCGCTTTGTCACGAGAAACCTCCTTCTCGTTCTCGTCCAGGCAAAGAAATTTGAACGAGTCGGGATATTCATCAGCACTTTTTCGCTTGGGAATGTCGTTCCACGACTCGATAAATGTAATGGCGCCGGGGTGCGGCAAAGTTGCCGGCTGAAACCCTTCCAGCGAAAAATCTTTTGGCATTACCTTTCCTTCTGTTTGTGTCGAGCATCCGGCGCCGAGCACGATCGATGTCGCCAGGGCAATCGTTAACGCGACCAGTTTCGTCATTTGCTAACTGAATCGAAGTAGGCAAATCTGGCCGGATACCGCTTCCGCCCCTCTGCCTCACAAGGCGTTCCTTTGCTCGACCAATACATGTTTCCCGATTCAGCAAAGTCTTCGTTCGCGTTCCGTCTCGCGTATTGCGACGGTGCCTTTCCATCGCTTGCAATCGCGTCCTCAAAACGTTGCTTCATTGCGGGATCCTTCCAAAGTGCCTCGCTCACCTGATGTCCTGTCTCGTGGAACATCGTGCTGTCGATGTATCGCTGCGGAATTTCGCCTTGTCCCTTCCACGCGGCCCACGGATAGAACGCAACGCCTTGTTTGAGGCTGGCGGTCGCCGCCGATGAGAAGTCTGCTTGCCCATAATCGCGCTGCCAGATCGCGTCTTCAGGATTTGGACTCGAATTGGTCGTGACTTGACCGATATTTTCCAAGTTCTGCTGCGGCAACTTTTCCAGCGCCTTCGCGAGTTGGCGTTCGCCGATCATCGGTAAGCCGTCCGCGGGGGGGCGAGTCGGCACGAAGATCGGAATCTGCTTACCGTCGATCTTCGCATCGTATTGCGTTGCGGCAGCTTTACCGCCCGCCGGGAAGTCAGCTTGAACTGGCCTTCCCGATGACAACGTCACAGCATTTTTTGAGACGTAAAAAGCTGGCGGCGCATCGATTCGGCTCTTTGAACCATCGAGATACGAACAATCGGTTGCCGGTTGGCCGCTAGGGCCGCTTGCCGGATTGTTGTCGGTAGATTCAGCTAGATCCTGTTCCGGCAGTCCCGCAGGCAGCAACGATTTTGGCAGCGGCGTGCCCGTCGGCGAAAAGCCCATTGCGGCTAACTCTTGAGCTTCGAACGACATAAACATGCCGCTCTGCGAAGAGATCAAATGCGGTTTGGGATCGCATTCACAGGCGCAGAGATCGTGGTGTAAGGCGGGCTCCCTGCCCATCCACTTCCCGGGACGACGTGGCCCCGATGGAACAATAGTGCCGATGGTATTGCAAACGGGACAGCGGACTTTCGCGTAGAGATAAGTCAGGTACACACCGCCGTAATTGACCTTATCTATACCTTCTATGATTGTTGCGCCGTTATCCGCTTTATCACCAAACTTAAGATAATTTCGTCTCACAGGTTCTTTGCCTTTTATTGGATTCAACCCATGGTTTTTAACGACCACTGCTTCCACAGGTGAATCAGACAAGTCCTAAAGTTGTCGTGAAACGAAAAAGGCGAAGGATAGCGAAGAGAAATGCGAAGGCCGTTTCAACTCACGTTGGAACGGCCTTCGACGGCTTAAGACTGCATCAGGTTGCAGCGCACGATGTGTACGTGTGCTCCAATGCATGCCCTTCTATATGCGCGACAGGCTAAACGGCTCAGTTCAACCCCGACGTATCACTCCACCTCGCGGCCCAGTTTCGAGTGCCAGCGCGAGTAGCCGAAATAGATCGCCAGCCCGATTGCCAGCCATACCACGAACGCAATCCACGTCACGGCTTGCAGATTCAGCATCAGGAACAGGCAAGCCAGGACGGCGAGCACCGGCACGACCGGCACGCCCGGGCAACGGAACGCCCGCGGCATATCGGGGTGCGTGCGGCGCAGAATCAGCACGGCAATAGACACCATCGAAAACGCCGCCAGCGTGCCAATATTGATCAGTTCAGCCAGCACGTTCAGCGGCACGAGCGCGCCGATCAGCCCGAAGAACAGGCCCACGAGCCAAGTCGTAAAGAACGGCGTGCCGTACTTCGGATGGACCTTCGACAGACGTGCGGGCAGCAGGCCATCGCGGGACATCGCGTAGATAATGCGAGTCTGGCCATAGCTCATTACCAGGATCACGGTCAGCATGCCGAGCACCGCGCCCAGATCGATGAAACCCGCGACCCAGTTTTGCCCTACGACCTGCAACGCGTACGACACCGGATGCGAGATATTGGCGAACTGCGCCGCCGGGACAATACCCGTCACCACCGCCGCCACCGCCACATAAAGCACGGCACATACAGCGAGTGACGAAATAATCCCGATTGGCAGATCGCGTTTAGGATTCTTCACTTCTTCGGCCGCCGACGACACCGAGTCGAAACCGATAAACGCAAAGAACATCACGGCTGCCGCGCCGAATACGCCATTCCAGCCATTCGGCATGAACGGATGCCAGTTCGCGGGCGTGACGTGGAACACGCCAACGCCAATCACCATCAGCACGACCGCGACCTTGATCGCGACCATCACGTTGTTCACGCGCGCTGATTCCTTGATCCCGATCGACAACAGCGACGTAATCACCATCATCACGAGAAATGCGGGCAGGTTGAACAACGTGAAATGTCCGGGCACGGCGCCGGGAGCGGCCGTTAGTATCGTGGGCAGCCCAATGCCAAAGCCTGACAGCAGCGACTGGAGATAACCCGACCAGCCGACCGACACGGCGGAGGTCGCCAGCCCGTATTCCAGCATCAGATCCCAGCCGATAACCCACGCGGCCAGTTCGCCGAGCGTGGCGTACGAATACGTGTAGATGGACCCGGCTACGGGAATTGTCGATGCAAACTCCGCATACGCAAGCGCCGCGAGCCCGCACGCAATGGCCGCGAGAATAAACGACACCATCAGCGCCGGACCGGCTTGAACCGCGCCGGTCCCGGTGAGCACGAAAATCCCCGTGCCGATAATCGCGCCGACACCCAGAAACGTCAGATCGAGCGCCCCCAGCGTTTTTTTGAGTCCGGCGCGTTGCGCGCCGGCGAGCATGTGCTCGATGCTTTTCTTGCGGAACAGGGACATGAACGGGTGACTCCTCAAACCTCGGGCACAGTGCGCCAAATCGATTGGAAAACCCGGGATTTTATCGGAGAGAAGAGGAGAGGCGTCGCAAAACGTTGCAGATACTCTAATTTTGACTTCGCTTCTTCAACGCAATTTTTATGAAAACGTTCAAAAATTGCGTATCTGAGCAAATCTTGGATAAGTTCAGCTTCTGTAAACGGAGTCAGCGGGCGAAGCCGCTTTTTGGAGCGTTTTGTCGCAACACGGAATTGCATATCGCGATGGGTTGACCGACTGCTCAATAAAAAAACCGAAGCGCGAGGGCTTCGGTTTTCATTTTCCAGCAAGGCGGCACGCCAAGTTCAGCCGACGAAAGCCTTCTCAACCACGTAATGTCCCGGATGATTATTGCTGCCTTCCTGGAAGCCCATTTCATCGAGGATCTGACGCGTGTCGCGCAGCATGTGCGGGCTGCCGCAAAGCATCACTCGGTCGTTTTCCACCGAGAACGGGGCCACGTCCAGATCGGCGAAGAGCTTCTTCGTTTCGATCAGGTCCGTGATCCGGCCGCGATTGGCAAACTCTTCGCGGGTAACCGTCGGGTAATACACCAGCTTTTCCTGGATCAGTTCGCCCAGATGCTCGTGCGCCGGAAGGTGCTCGGTGATGAAGTCCTTGTACGCGAGTTCATCGACGAAACGGCAGGTATGCGTGAGCACGATCTTGTCGAAACGGTCGTACACGTCCGGGTCCTTGATGATCGACATGAAGGGAGCCAGACCCGTACCAGTCGACAGCAGCCACAGCGTTTTGCCGGGCAGCAGGTTGTCGGCGACCAGCGTGCCCACGGGTTTCTTGCCGATCAACACCGGATCGCCGACCTTCAAATGCTGAAGACGCGATGTCAGGGGACCGTCCTGCACCTTGATGCTGAGAAATTCGAGGTGCTCTTCGTAATTTGCGCTCGCCAGGCTATAGGCGCGGAGCAGCGGCTTGCCATCGACTTCCAGGCCGACCATGGTGAACTGACCGTTTTCGAAACGGAACGCGGAATCGCGTGTGCAAGTAAAGCTGAACAGCGTGTCGGTCCAGTGATGGACGCTTAGAACGGTTTGAGGATTAAGGTTGCTCATGGCTTCATGGATAGTGCGGAATCAGGGCGGCGCAGTAGTGCGTTCCGGCGGCCGCTGTAAAAACGCGGGCTCGATTCCGGCGACAACACCTCGAAGGCGCAACGAAAGCAATGCGTCATGCTAAAGCGGAATTTCCGGCGACACGCGAGAACCGGGCCGATTGCTGCTGATTGCGGCTAAGACCCGCGCGCTCGGAGCGAATGTTCCGCATTCCCCGCATCCTCACGCGTAATCCGCTATTTTACCGCACACGCGATTTCCGGGTTTAAGGCGCGTTTTTAACACGCTGCAGGGGAATATCCGGCCGATAGGCCCGATCCGCAGACTGGCTCGTCCGGGCAACGGCGCGTAGGGCGCGTGAAATCAGACAACAGGCTCGATCGCGAACCAACAAGACGTTCCGGAGTCCGCATGATAACAACGTCATGCGGGCAGCAACGCAAAGGCCCTGCTGCCTTCAGGCTGGTTTCGGCGACGCGGGAAGATAACCGTGCTGGTGCCGGCATTGCCAGCGGGGTTTCTTGCCGGCAACGCAGCAGGTCAGGGAGCGCGGCGATAACCGCGCTCCATGTGCTCATCGTTGCGAAATCAAGAACTCAGGAACTCAGGAACTCAGGAATTCAAACCCGCTGATCCGTCGACGGCTTTTCCCACAGGTTGATCCCGCCTTCCGTCGCGTGCTGATCGATCTCGGCGAGTTCTTCCTTCGAAAACTCCAGGTTCTTCAACGCGCCGACGTTCTCTGTCACTTGTTCCGGACGGCTCGCACCGATCAGCACCGACGTCACGCGGCCACCGCGCAACGCCCACGCCAGCGCCATTTGCGCGAGGCTCTGTCCGCGCCGCTGGGCGAGGTCGTTGAGCTTGCGCACATGGTCGATATTCTTATCGCTCAAATGCTCCTGCTTGAGCGATCCGCCGCCCGGCTTGTTGACGCGCGCATCGGCGGGAATGCCGTTCAGGTATTTGCCCGTCAGCAGCCCCTGCGCCAGCGGCGTGAACGCGATACTGCCCGCCCCCACCTCGTCGAGCGTGTCGAGCAGGTCTTCCTCGATCCACCGGTTCAGCATGTTGTACGACGGCTGATGAATCAGCAGCGGCACTTTATGCTCGGCCAGCAACTTCGCCATTTCGCGCGTTTTAGCCGATGAATACGACGAAATGCCCACGTACAGCGCCTTGCCGGAGTGCACGGCGGTCGCGAGCGCACCGGCGGTTTCTTCGAGCGGTGTGTCGGCATCGAAACGATGCGAATAGAAAATGTCGACGTAATCCAGGCCCATGCGCTGCAGGCTCTGATCCAGCGACGCCAGCACGTACTTCCGCGATCCGCCGCCCTGCCCGTAAGGGCCCGGCCACATGTCCCAACCCGCCTTCGACGAAATCAGCAACTCGTCGCGATACGGCCGGAAATCGTCCTTGAACAACCGTCCAAAATTCGTTTCCGCGCTGCCGTACGGGGGGCCGTAGTTGTTCGCCAGATCGAAGTGAGTAATGCCGAGATCGAACGCGGTGCGCAGGATGTCGCGCTGCGTGGAGATCGGCGTGGTGTCGCCGAAGTTGTGCCAAAGACCCAGCGACAACGCCGGCAACTTCAGGCCGCTCTTGCCACAGGTGCGGTAAGCCATCTGCGAATAGCGTTCGGACGCTGCTTCGTAAGCCATGACGGAATCCTCGAATTGGTGAAGGGACATTAGGGTGTGCGAGCGGGTGCGAGCGCTAACCAGGCGCAGGCAGGCAACAATCGCGCGGAACATGTCGTCTGACGTGCGCCGAGTTCGTCATGTTAGCGAATCGCGCCGCCTCGCGTTGAACTTGACCCGAACAAATCAAGGCTATCCCGATATTCGGGACACGACCGAATGGCCAGCAAGGGGAACGATTCGCGGGTGGACCCGGACCAACCCTGTTCATTCGAACGAGGAGAGGTTTCATGGACCCGCTGGACAAACTACGCCCTGTCTACGATTTTTTACTGACAGCAGGCGTGACGTACGGATTCAACGTACTGATGGCCGGCCTGATTTTGCTGGTCGGCTGGTGGGTATCGAACCGCGTGGCGAACGCGGTAAAACGCGCGCTCGGCCGCACGAACGCGGACGCCACGTTCACGCCCGTGATGGCAAGTCTGGTGCAATGGGCGATCCGGGTGGTCGCCATTGTTGCGGCGCTGGGCAAATTCGGCGTTGCGGCAGCCAGCATCCTGACCGTGCTCGGTGCGGCCGGACTGGCTATCGGACTCGCGTTGCAAGGCACCTTGCAGAACATTGCCGCAGGTTTGATGCTGTTGCTGCTGCGGCCTTTCAAGGTCGGCGACTACATTGAAGGGATTGGCACAACGGCCGGAACCGTCAACGAAATCGGCCTGTTCACCACTCGTCTGACTAAAAGCGACGGTGTCATCATGTTCGTGCCGAACAGCTCGATCTGGGCGAACCCGGTCACCAATTTCACCGTGAACGACCGGCGCCGCGTGGTGCTGAACGTGATCATTCCGGAGGATCAGGACATTGAGGAATCGTTGGCGTCGCTGCATCGGATTGTGGAAACGGATCCGCGCATCGTCCACGACGACAAGACCAAACCGTGGATCGCCGTCTCCGAGTACACCGATACCGGCGTGAAACTGAACGTCGGCGTCTGGACGAGCCGGACCGATTACGCGAACGTCCAGGCGGACTTG
Source organism: Caballeronia udeis (assembly GCF_001544555.2). GTDB lineage: Bacteria > Pseudomonadota > Gammaproteobacteria > Burkholderiales > Burkholderiaceae > Caballeronia > Caballeronia udeis. Next base: position 201,031 of record NZ_FCOK02000003.1, read on the forward strand.
CTGCGCCAGATCAAGCCGGGGATCAAGCCAGCCCCGAAATCATCTGCACCTGGGACTGCGGCGGCGCTGGACGCGCCCGGCCAGGCCTAATAAGCTTGCGGTCCGCACACAGAAGAGATTTTCATGACCAAGGCGATTTCCATTGCACTGATCGTAGGCGGCGTCGTGCTGCTATATTTCGGCGGCCAGTCGTTCCATTCGCTGAGTAACGACGTCTCGCGTTTCTTCACCGGCTCGCCGACTAACAAGACGATCTGGCTGATCGCCGGCGGCATGGTCGCCATGCTGGCCGGGTTGATCGGACTGGCAATTCCGGCCAAGCGCTGACGCTTTCAGGTGCCCTCAGGCGCCTGAAAGCGCGGGCGTCAGATCAACGGCACATCTTCCTTTGACGCGGACCGCGTTCCCGGCAACGGCAGGTTGCTGACGCCACGATAGGTGTAGACCAGCGAGAATTTCACCTGGTCGGTGAGATTCTTGCCGGCGGAATGCAGCGTGTTGCAGTGGAAAAACACCACGTCTCCTGCATTCAGTTTCGGCGACACCGCGCTGCGAATCAGCACTTCGTTCTCAGGCAGGTCGGAGCGGAAGAACTTGGCTTTATCGAAACGTTCAGACGTGAACGGCAACTTGTGCGACATCGGCACAAACCACAACGCGCCGTTTTCGACGGTCTCGTCACCCAGCGCCACCCACGCCGACACCAGGTCGTCCCGCTCGAAGTTCCAGTAACGCACATCGCGATGCCAGCCTGTCAGGCTGCCGTAAGCGGGATGTTTCGTCATCACGCAGTTGTGATGGGCGCGCGAAAGGGTTGGCGCCTCACCGAAATACACCTCCATCCAGCCGCGCACATCGGGCGACGCGGCCCAGGCGGCGAACCGTGGATCGCGACTGTACGCGTCGAGCAACCGTCGCACCGTATGGCCGCCGGGCGCGTCTTTCGAATTCGGTGCGCCGGGATATTGCAGGTCGGCCTCGAACTCCACCGGCGCCGCGGCTTCTACCAACTGCTGCTGCGCCACCTTGCGCATCGCTTCGCAGCGCTCCGGCGTGACGAGGCCCGGCACCACCACGTAGCCGTTCTCTCGCAACGCGCGGACTTGTTCCAACTTCGATTGATTCGGCATATCGACTCACAGGGAAAGCATCTGGCCGGCTGGGCTTCTTCACTACGTAAACAATTGGTAAGAAAGCCGCCTAATTAGGGCGAATACATCAATTGTAAATCGCCCGGGCCGCGCGGCGCTCCGTCCTCCGGGTTTCGGGACGCCGGGCACTTGCTCGAACACCCGTGCGGGAAAATGCCGACTTCCGGCAGTAACATTTGTTCTATAACCTGCCGACGTGCATTGAGAGAGCCCATCGAAAATCCCTTTCGATGAAAATCTATTAAATAAGTGCGCGCTTCAAGCTCGCAACTTTTATTGTGCTCAATTGATCAAACTATTGAACGCTTTTTTTGATCCGACTAATGTCGGGTTGCAGCCATTGCAACCCCGAGCCTGTGAAATCCATGAATATCCGTTTCACGAATCGTCTTACCCGTGCCGCCGTCCGCGCGGCACGTCCTGCGGGGCGCGGCGTTGTTCGCGCGTTGCGCCATCATTCCACACGCACGCAATTGCTTGCGGGGCAATTCAGGAAAACCCATCCCGTCGATGGTATTCGCTCCTGGTTTCACGGATTTTTTTCGAATCTGCGATTAAGGGCGGCATCGCGACAGGCGGCATTTAAAGCGTTATTACGAAAACCGGCGCAATTACGCGCGCCCGTAGCCAAATTGAAATTGGCACCCGGTGTAATTAATACGACAAGCCGTCGTCCGCGCAGGCTTTCGACCAGCGACGGATGGTTTGCGTTTGCTGTCCGCTGATTATTCCTGGCGAGCGCAAAACCCCGGTCTGGACCTGGTTTTACTTATGCGTGCGCGGTTTTGCCGCTGTGAGCGCCGGATGAAGCGGAGCATTGCGCCCGGCGGACATGGCGGCGTCCAACCGCCTGGATAACAGTCAAAAAAAGCCCGCTGAGCGTAACGCTCAGCGGGCTTTTTAATCATTCAAACCAGACACTCAGGCGATTTCAACAACCGGTTCCGTTCCGGCAGCTTCGGCCAGCAGCAGCGCCTTGTCCGTGGCTTCCCACGAGAATTCCGGCTCTTCACGGCCGAAGTGGCCGTACGCTGCCGACTTCTCATAGATCGGACGCAGCAGGTCGAGCATCTGGATGATGCCCTTCGGACGCAGGTCAAAATGCTCGAGCACGAGTTCCTGGATCCTTGCATCCGGCACGCGGCCCGTGCCGAACGTGTTGACCATGACCGAAGTCGGACGCGCCACGCCGATTGCGTACGACACCTGGATCAGGCAACGCGTAGCGAGCCCCGCCGCGACAATGTTCTTCGCGACATAACGGCCGGCGTAGGCTGCCGAGCGGTCCACCTTCGACGGGTCCTTGCCCGAGAACGCGCCGCCGCCATGAGGCGCCGCGCCGCCGTAGGTATCGACAATGATCTTGCGGCCCGTCAATCCGCAATCGCCTTGCGGACCGCCGATCACGAAACGTCCGGTGGGATTCACCAGGAACTTGATGTCGCCCTTGATCAGGTCGGCCGGCAGGACCGGCTTGATGATCTCTTCGATCACGGCTTCACGCAGCGCCTTCAGTTCGATGTCCGGGGCGTGTTGCGTGGAGAGCACGACGGTGTCGATGCTATGCGCCTTGCCGTCGACATAACGCACGGTCACTTGGGACTTCGCGTCCGGACGCAGCCAGTTCAGGCGGCCGTCGCGACGCAGGTTCGCCTGACGCTCGACCAGCCGGTGTGCCAGGTGAATCGGCAGCGGCATCAGCTCGGGCGTTTCGTCGCATGCGTAGCCGAACATCAGCCCCTGGTCGCCTGCGCCCTGATCGAGGTTGTCGTCATGAGCTGCGTCCACGCCTTGAGCGATGTCGCGCGACTGTTTGTCATACGCGACGAGCACCGCGCAACCGCGATAGTCGATGCCGTATTCCGTGTTGTCGTAACCAATGCGCTTGATGGTGTCACGCGCGACCTGGATGTAGTCGACGTTCGCCTGCGTGGTGATTTCGCCCGCGAGGACCACGAGACCCGTATTGCAAAGGGTTTCGGCCGCGACGCGCGAATACTTGTCCTGCGCCAGGATGGCGTCAAGGATGGCGTCGGAGATTTGGTCGGCGACCTTGTCCGGGTGGCCTTCGGAGACGGATTCAGAGGTAAAGAAGTAATCGTTTGACACGCTTCAGACTCCATTTGAGTACGGGTAAGTTGCTCACGTAGCCGACTTCGTTTGGAGTCTGAAGCGGCGACGCTTTAGCGGAAAACATGGTCCGGAAAGCGCCGTTAAGCGCCATCCAGCTTCGCCCCGCAAGTTGTCCATTAACTCGGCGAAGGTTTTATTATAGCGGCTTCTCAAATTTGTCACAGAGCCGAACGTTTGCTGCCATCCCAGAAATACCCTAGCCCTCACCGCCGTCACGTCCGGAACGCTCCCCGGCAAAACCGAAAAACCCTCTTCTTCCGGACCCATGGGAGCGTCACATGTTAGGTCGCATTGGCGTCGCGCTGGCGGTGGGCTTCCTGAAGCTGCTCGCCCGCATTCCCTATGGCATCACCGCACGTTTCGGTGACGGTCTCGGCTGGCTGCTCTATCAAGTCCCGAGCCACAGGAAGCGAATCGTGCATATCAATCTCGGCCTGTGTTTCCCCGAGTGGACGCCCGAGCGCCGGGAAGAAGTCGCACAGAAGCATTTCCGGCACGCGATCCGCAGTTACGTGGAGCGCAGCGTCCAATGGTTCGGCTCCGAGGAGAAGCTCGCCAAGCTGATCCAGGTGGACAGCGAAGTCGACCTCCTCGATCCGGACATGCCGCCCACGTTGCTGCTCGGTTTTCACTTCGTCGCGATCGAGGCAGCTTCGGTGTGGATCAACTACTCGCTGCACAGGCCCTGCGGATCTCTGTATCAGCCGATGTCGAACAAAGCGCTCGACGATATAGCGAAGAAACAGCGTGGCCGTTTCGATGCCGAAATGGCAAGCCGCGCGGACAGTGCGCGGATCGTGCTGCGCTGGCTGCGCGATCGCAAGCCCGTCATGCTCGGCGCCGACATGGACTACGGCATGCGCAACTCCACCTTCGTGCCGTTTTTCGGCGTGCATGCGTGCACGCTGACGGCGGTGGGCCGCCTGGCCAAGACCGGCCACGCGCAAATCATGCCGTTCGTGGGCGAAGTGCTGCCGAACTACAAAGGCTACAAGCTGCGGGTATTCAAGCCCTGGGACAACTACCCGACCGGAGACGATGCCGCCGACGCCCGCCGCATGAACGCGTTCCTCGAAGAACAGGTCCGGCTCATGCCGGAGCAGTACTACTGGGTGCACAAGCGCTTCAAGACGCGGCCGCCGGGCGAACCGGGCTTTTATTGAGTTATTGAGGCATCCGGGTGTCCGGGAAACGACGGCCGAATCGCCGCACAAGCCCGGACTCATCCCCCATCAGGTCTAGTGCATGCCCTTGCAGCATGTCACTTACAATAGCGCCATGAAACTCGAATTCACCAAAATGCACGGCGCGGGCAACGACTTTGTCGTGCTCGACGGCTACTCCAAACCGCTCTCTTTGAGCGGCGCGCAGGTGCGCGCGCTCGCGGACCGGCATTTTGGCGTCGGCGCGGATCAGTTGCTGCTGGTCGAAAAACCGGACATTGAAGGCGTTGATTTCAAATACCGCATCTTCAATTGCGACGGCGGCGAGGTCGAGCATTGCGGCAACGGCGCGCGCTGCTTTGTGAAGTTCGTGCGCGACCGGGGCCTCACCAGCAAATCGAGCGTCCGGGTTCAGGTTCACCACGGCGTGATCGTGCTGACCATGCAGGAGAACGGCGACGTCGTGGTGGACATGGGCCGCCCGGAGTTCGAACCCGCATTGGTACCCTTCAACGCGGAAGGTTTGCAAGGCCGCACGGAGAGCGCCGACACGCTGTGGCCGCTCGACGTGCAAGGTGAAATACGCTGGGTCTCGGTGGTATCCATGGGGAATCCGCACGCCGTGCAAATCGTGGCCGACGTGGAAAACGCGCCGGTGCTGATCGAAGGACCGGTGATCGAGCATCACCCTCGGTTTCCGAAGCGGGTGAACGCGGGATTCATGCAGATCGTGAATCGCGGCACGGTGAAGCTGCGCGTTTTCGAACGCGGCGCGGGCGAAACGCTGGCGTGCGGCACAGGTGCATGCGCAGCGGTTGCGGCGGGTGTCCGTCGCGGTCTGCTCGACTCGCCGGTGCAGGTCGAGACTCATGGCGGTGTGCTGACCATCGCCTGGGAGGGTGCGCACAACGACGCGGCGCCGCTCTTCATGGCTGGCCCCGCCACCACTGTATTCGAAGGCGAGATCGAGCTTGATCCCAAACTCGCTAACGCCGACTGACCGTCAGGAACCCGATGCTGCCCGATACCATGAACGAACGTGAAGTCGCCGACTACCTGATCGCCAATCCTGATTTCTTTGCCGAGCATGCCGAGTTGCTGGGTGCAATCCGGCTGTCCAATCCGCATGGCAAGTCCGCGGTGTCGCTGCAAGAGCGCCAGATGCAAATGCTGCGCGACAAGAACAAACAGATCGAACGCCGCTTGGCCGAACTGCTGCGGTACGGGCATGAGAACGACAGCATCGCTGCGAAGTTTCATCGATGGACCATTCGCGTGATGTCCGAACGCGATCCGCATGCGCTACCGAAGACCATCCCGGCCGGCTTGTGCGAAATCTTCGAGGTGCCGCAAGCCGCGCTACGGGTGTGGGATGTCGCTGAACCCTACGCGCAAGCCGAATTCGCGCGGACCACGAGTGAGGAAGTCCGCTCCTTCACAAGCAGCCTGAGCACGCCGTATTGCGGGTCGAATACCGGCTTCGAGGCAGCCCAATGGCTGACATCGGCGAGTTCGGTCTCCGTGGCCTCGGCTACAACAGATGGTGTCGTAGACACAGCGAACACAACCGAATCCATCGCGCTGATTGCCTTGCGCGATCCGGTGGCCGGTCCGGAAGCGCCCGCGTTTGGCTTGCTGGTCATGGGTTCGCCCGATCCGCGCAGGTTCCACGAGGGCATGGCCACCGACTTCCTCACGCAGATCGGCACGCTTGCCAGCGCCGCGCTCAGCCGCTTGCTGCCCCACTGACATGACCGACGATCCGGTCAACGCCTATCTGTCGATGCTCGAGCACGAGCGGCGGTTGTCGGAACATACATTGCGCGGATACACACACGAACTTGACGAGCTGAAGAAGCTGGCCAACGGCCGGGCGCTGGAGTCGCTGACCGCCGCCGACATGCGCGGCGCCGTAGCACGCGCTCACGGCGGCGGGTTATCGGCACGCTCCATTGCGCATCGGTTATCGGCGTGGCGGGCGTTTTATCGATGGCTGGCGGAACAGGTTGAAATGCAGGCCAATCCGGTGGCGACCGTGCGCGCGCCGAAACGCGCGAAGTCCCTGCCCAAGGCGCTTTCCGTCGACGACGCCAATGCGCTGATGGAAGCGCCGCAAGCCGACACGCCCGAGGCTCTACGGGACCACGCCATACTCGAACTGTTCTATTCGTCCGGCCTGCGGCTCGCCGAACTCGTCGGGCTGGATGTGCATTTCGTGCAATCCGAAGGGTATTCGTCGGCCGGCTGGCTCGACCTCGCCAGCACCGAAGTCAATGTGCTCGGCAAGGGAAACCGGCGGCGGTCAGTGCCGGTGGGCAGCAAGGCAATTACAGCGTTGCGCGCCTGGATTGAAGTACGCGGGCAGTTTGTAAAGGACGATCCACACGCGCTGTTCTTGTCCGTGCGCGGTAACCGGATGTCGCCGAACGTGGTGCGTGACCGCGTGAAACGCATGGCGCTGCTGGCCGGCGTGCCGTCGAACGTGCATCCGCACGTGTTGCGGCATTCGTTCGCCACGCACGTGCTTCAATCCAGCGGCGACCTTCGGGCCGTGCAGGAGCTGCTCGGCCACGCCAGTATCACAGCCACGCAGGTTTATACGTCGCTCGATTTCCAGCATCTGGCACGCGTCTATGACCAGACGCATCCGCGCGCAAAAAAACGCGATTAAGCAAGCACGGCCGCAAGCAAGACGTTGCGGGTATGCCGCTGCACCCTGAAAAATGGCCGACGCGGTGCGAATCCGGCGTAACAGCCAGATTCGCTCGCTGCTCATAAAACCGCGGTCCGATACCTCCACAGCGTTCACTTCCCTCAGGCGAGTTAGCGCTTTCACCGAAGCCCCGCATGAACACCATTACGCTGAAACCGGCGAAAGACAAGTCGCTCGCGCGCCGCCATCCGTGGATCTATGCAAACGCAATTGAACACATGGAAGGCAAACCCGCGCCCGGCGCAACCGTGCTGATCCGCGCTCACGACGGGCGTTTCCTGGCGCGCGCGTCGTACAGCCCGGTCTCGCAGATTCGCGCGCGCGTCTGGAGCTTCGACGAGACCGAGCCAATCGATCACGCGTTTTTCAAGCGGCGCGTGCAGCGGGCGATCGCGCACCGGCAAACCATGGTGCGCGACACCGGCGCCACGCGGCTGATTTTCGGTGAGGCTGACGGACTGCCAGGCCTGATTGTCGATTACTACATTGCGGACGATGAAAGCCGGCGTGGCCAGTTGGTCTGCCAATTCATGGCGACCGGCGTGGAACACTGGAAAGAGCCGATCGTGAAGGCGCTGATCGGCGCAACCGGCTGTCCGAATGTCTATGAACGCTCCGACGTGTCCATTCGCCAGAAGGAAGGACTCGAGCAGATCACCGGCGTGCTGGCGGGTGATCCGCCGCCTGCCACCCTGATCGCGAATGAGGGAGGCGTGCGGTATCACATCGACGTCGAACGGGGCCATAAAACCGGCTTCTACGTCGATCAACGTGACAACCGCGCGCTTGTCCGCGAATACGCCGGTGACCGCGACGTCCTCAACTGCTTCTGCTACACGGGCGGTTTTTCGCTGGCTGCGTTGAAAGGCGGCGCGAAACGCGTAGTGTCGATCGACTCCTCCGGCGACGCGCTGGCGCTCGCCCGGCAAAACGTCACGGCGAACGGTTTCGACCCGCAACGCGCCGAATGGCTCGACGCCGACGCGTTCAAGACCCTGCGCCGCTTGCATGAAGAAGGCGAACGCTTCGACCTGATCGTGCTTGATCCGCCCAAGTTCGCGCCGTCGCGCGAACACGTGGACCGCGCCGCGCGCGCCTACAAGGACATCAACCTGACCGGCTTCAAGTTGCTGCGCCCGGGCGGCCTGCTGTTCACCTATTCCTGCTCGGGCGCCATTGACGCCGATCTGTTCCAGAAGATCGTGGCGGGGGCCGCGGCCGACGCGAAAGTCGATGCGCGTATCCTGAAGCGCCTTGGCGCGGGCGTCGATCACCCGCTTTTAACCGCGTTTCCCGAAGGGGAATACCTGAAAGGCCTATTGTTGCAAATCGCCTGATCGCCCATAGTTGAGCGCTTCGGACAGCGCGCGTTCCGGTGAGCACAGAGCGTCCGCTTGACAAATATGTTTCAATAATCGACCGACCGCATGTTTTCGAGCATTAGCGCAGCCGCCGCGGGCCACGCCCGTAGCCCGAAAACATGCCGCACGATCCTTCGACTTTAAAGAACAGGGCGACCACCATGATTCCCGTTACCATCCTGACCGGCTTTCTGGGCAGCGGCAAAACCACGTTGCTCAAGCGCATCCTGAACGACCAGCACGGCATGAAGATCGCCGTGATCGAGAACGAGTTCGGCGAAGAGAATATTGACAACGAGATCCTCGTCCAGGAAACGAACGAGCAGATCATCCAGATGAGCAACGGTTGCATCTGCTGCACGATCCGCGGTGACCTGGCGCGCGCGCTGGAAGATCTCGCCGAGCGCAAGAAGGCCGGCACGCTGAACTTCGATCGCGTGGTGATCGAGACAACCGGCCTCGCGAATCCGGGCCCGGTCGCTCAGACGTTCTTCATGGACAACACCATCGCGGACGAATTCCTGCTTGACGCCATCATTACGCTGGTCGACGCCAAGCACGCCAACCATCAGCTCGACGAGCACGAAGTCGTGCAGCGCCAGGTGGGGTTTGCGGACCGGCTGTTCATCACGAAGTCGGATCTGGTCGACGCCGCCGCGCTCGACGCACTGAAGCACCGCCTGGTTCACATGAACCCGCGCGCCGCGATCAAAGTGGTGAATTTCGGCGATGCGGACATCAAGGAAATCTTCGACCTGCGCGGCTTCAATTTGAATTCGAAGCTTGAAATCGACCCGGATTTCCTGGCGGAAGACGATCACGCTCACGATCACGCCGGACATGACCATGCGCACGACGACGATCACGACCACGCCACCTGCGGCCACGATCACAGCCACGACCATGAGCATGGCCACGCGAACCACCACCATGCGCACCACGACGACAAGATCAAGTCGTTTGTATTCCGCAGCGACCGCGCGTTCGATCCGAACCGGCTCGAGGATTTCCTCGGCGGCATCCTGCAGATCTACGGCGAACGCCTGCTGCGCTACAAGGGCGTGCTGTATATGAAGGGCGTCGATCGCAAGGTCGTGTTCCAGGGCGTGCATCAGATGATGGGCAGCGATCTTGCCGCGAAATGGCAGCCCATCGAAAAGAAGAACAGCAAGATGGTGTTCATTGGCATTGAGCTGCCGCAGGACCTGATCATCGACGGGCTGACGGCCTGCCTGGTCTGATCCCGGTTGATCAAAGACGCTGAAGAAGCTGAAACCAGCGAAGCGCGGAGCCCTTTAAGGCTTCGCGCCGCCCACACCATCCGAAAACCTCCGTTTTTGGCATAGTTCTCGCTATTTCTCTCCTGAAGCGCAACCGTTGCGACACGTTGGCGAGGCTAAAATCGCTGCGCCTTTGGCAGCGGGGGCGTGTCGCCATGAGCGTCGTTGCAATATGTGTTCACGCCCACCAAGAAGCATCGCTTTTTAAACGTCAGCGCGTTATATTTTTGAGATAACGAACGAATCGGGCCAGTGTTTTGCTCAGGTGTCGTACACGTTTGCGATTCAGTTACAATACAGCCCCACTGGAGAAGCCGGTACTCCGTCCAGCCTTGACTACAAAGCCCGGCGCGAGTGCCACCGAAGTGACTGCAAAGCGGGTTTGAAAAGCGCTCCCGCCAGCGCCGCGCGCAACGCCCATTGTGGTTTCGCAAGCCCCAGGCGAGAGAGTGAAAGTGAAAGGTATGGTGTTGTTCCGAACATCGGGCACCGGTCGATTCGCTTGAAAATCAATCCAGACGAATCGGTTTGGATGCGCGGTCTGGATGCAGTGGTCCAGATGCATCGGCCCCGCGTGGCGCCGTCAAGCGCCACGGGAGTCGCAGCCCGTTTGGCGTAGTAAGTGCATGCAGTAGTAATTGTTGGCGAGTATCGCTGAAGTGCGGGTAATCCGGACAACAGCGGCGGCGAGCGCGGCGAGCGACCGCGAAGATGGCGAACAACATCGCCCCACATTGAAGAAGCAAGCCAGATGACGACGAAACGATTGTTGACCGAAGACGAAATCCTGAAGATGGGCGACAAGGATTACATGAACGAGGATCAACTCGCGTTCTTCAGGGTCCGACTGGAACAGTTGCAGGCCGACATTCTCAAGAATGCGGGCCAGACGACGGAAAACCTGCGGGAAACCGTCATCGTTCCGGACCCGGCTGATCGCGCGACGATCGAGGAAGAGCACGCGCTCGAACTGCGCACGCGCGACCGCGAACGCAAGCTGCTGAAGAAAGTGCAGCAGTCGTTGGCGCGTATCGAGTCTGGCGACTACGGCTGGTGCGAGGAAACGGGTGAGCCGATCGGCATTCCCCGCCTGATCGCGCGCCCGACCGCGACGCTCTCGCTCGAAGCGCAGGAACGACGCGAACTGCGCCAGAAGCTGTTCGGCGACTGATCTGCCGAAGCAGCAAGCGCTGCGGTCACGGCCGCAGCGGGAAACCTGCCGACCCGGATTTGGGTATCGAAGAGATTGAAAAACGCTTGAAAGCACAAAAAGGCACACGAAAATCGTGTGCCTTTTTGTTTTTGCGCACCGTTTTGCCGCCGGCGACGCTTATTCCGCAAGGCGGGCAAGCCTCAGGTGCCGTCGCGCACAAGATGCCACAAGAAGCGCCTTGATAAATTCCGCAGCGCCCTAAAATGAACTGGACGCGCGCCAGTGGCGCGGGCATGGCGAGAGTCGGTTAGAGCGCAACGTTGCAGCGCAGCCGGGCTCTTCCCCTCCCTCAAGGATTCCCCGGCGGCAGACAGGTCAACCGGCTGCCGCGCCCACTCCGCTTTCAAAGGATTGCACATGGAACAATTTCACGGCACGACCATCGTCTCTGTGCGACGCGGCGGCAAGGTCGCCCTCGGCGGCGACGGCCAGGTCACGCTTGGCAATATCGTGATGAAAGGCGGCGCGAAGAAAGTGCGCCGGATCTATGGCGGCAAGGTCCTGGTCGGTTTCGCGGGCGGCACGGCCGACGCGTTTTCACTCCTCGACCGCTTCGAAGCCAAGCTGGAAAAACACCAGGGCAACCTGACGCGCGCCGCCGTCGAGCTGGCAAAAGACTGGCGCACGGACCGCATGCTGCGCCGGCTGGAAGCCATGCTGATTGCCGCAGACGCGCAAACCACGCTCGTCATCACGGGTAACGGCGACGTGCTCGATCCGGAAAACGGCATTTGCGCGATCGGTTCGGGCGGTGCATATGCGCAGGCCGCGGCGCAGGCGCTCACGGAAAACACCGAACTCTCGCCGCGCGATATCGTCGAAAAGGCACTGACAATCGCCGGCGATATGTGCATTTATACGAACCACAATCGCGTCATCGAGACGATCGAGTAACTCCGCTTTCGCGAATTCGCGAGCACAGGACAAGGACCAACGATGACCACCATGACTCCCGCCGAGATCGTCTCGGAACTCGATAAACATATCATCGGCCAGGGCCGCGCGAAAAAAGCGGTCGCCGTCGCGTTGCGCAACCGGTGGCGGCGTCAGCAAGTCGCCGAACCGCTGCGCCAGGAAATCACGCCGAAAAACATCCTGATGATCGGACCGACCGGCGTCGGCAAGACGGAAATCGCACGGCGTCTGGCGAAACTCGCCGACGCGCCGTTCATCAAGATCGAAGCAACGAAGTTCACCGAGGTCGGCTACGTGGGTCGCGATGTGGACAGCATCGTGCGTGACCTCATCGAAATTTCGGTCAAGCAGACGCGCGAAAGCGAGATGCGCAAAGTGCGTTCACGCGCCATTGACCGCGCCGAGGACCGGATCCTTGACATCCTGCTGCCGAGCGCACGGCCGACGGCGGGTTTCAGCACCGCGGAGTTGCCCGACGACAGCACGAACAGCACGCGCCAGACGTTCCGCAAGCGTCTGCGCGAGGGCCTGCTCGACGACAAGGAAGTGGAGATCGACATTGAGGCGCCACAAGCGACCATGGACATCATGGGGCCGCCGGGTATGGAGGAAATGACCGACCAGATCCGTTCCATGTTCGCGAATATCGGCGGCGGCAAGAAGACGCAGCGCAAGGTGAAGGTCAAGGACGCGCTGAAGATGCTCACCGACGAAGAAGCCGGCAAGCTGCTCAATGATGAAGAGGTCAAGACGAAGGCCATTCAGAACGTCGAGCAGAACGGCATCGTGTTCCTGGACGAGATCGACAAGATCGCGTCGCGCAGCGAGACGGGGGGCGCGGAAGTGTCGCGGGCCGGTGTGCAGCGCGACCTGCTGCCGCTGGTGGAAGGCACAACCATCAACACGAAATACGGGATGATCAAGACCGATCACATCCTGTTTATCGCCAGCGGTGCGTTCCATCTGGCCAAGCCGAGCGACCTGATCCCCGAACTGCAAGGGCGTTTTCCGATTCGCGTCGAGCTGGATTCCCTGTCCGTGGAAGACTTCGAGTCCATCCTGAATACCACCGATGCCAGCCTCGTGAAGCAGTACACGGCGCTTCTGGCAACCGAAGACGTTCAGTTGGAGTTCAGCACGGAAGGTATTCGCAGGATGGCCGAAATCGCGTTTTCGGTGAACGAGAAGACGGAGAATATTGGTGCGCGGCGGCTTTATACCGTGATCGAAAAACTGCTCGAGGAAGTGTCGTTCGCCGCGGGCAATCACGCGGGACACCCCGTGAAAATCGATGCCGCATATGTCGACAAAGCGTTGAACGACGTAGCCGAAGATGAAGATTTGTCGCGCTACGTGCTGTAATCCAACGCAACCCGGCAGGCGGCCCCGGCAAAGGTCCAGTTAGAAAAAAGGGCGGCTCACCATTCCAGGAAGGTGCTGGAATGGTGAGCCGCCCTTATACGTTCTACAGAACGTTTATTGCCGCACGGGTTTCTTCGCCAGCTTGCGCTGCAGTGTCCGCCGATGCATGTTCAACGCCCGCGCCGTGGCTGAAATATTGCCGCTGTTCTCGGCCAGCACACGCTGGATATGCTCCCACTCCAGTCGTGCGACCGACAGCAGCGCCGGGTGCTCGATAGCCTCCTCGGCGGTCTGCTCGCTGGCTTCCTCCTGCAGCGCGGACAGGATTGTCTCGACGTTCGCCGGCTTGGCCAGATAGTTATCCGCGCCGTCTTTCACCGCCTGGACCGCCGTCGCGATGCTCGCGTAACCCGTCAGCACAAGAATCCGTGCGTCGGGCTGAAGGTCGCGCAACGGCGCAACCAGCGTCAGCCCGGAATCATTGCCGAGATGCAGATCGACCGTGATCTGCCCGAACTTCTGCGTGTTCGCCAATCTCAGCGCCGTGGCGGCGTCGTGCGCCTGATGCGGCGTATAGCCGCGGCGCGTCAGACCGCGCGCGAGGATGCCCGAGAAAACCTCATCGTCGTCGATGACCAAAAAATTTGTATCGCTCATGCTCTTTTCTCCGTGGTGACGGAACCGGCGACGCCGCCGCGGCCCGTCCTTGCTGCTTTTTCCCGCGATTCGGGGGCGCTTGTATCGGCGAGACGCAAGATGGCGTGCGTGCCGTGCGGGCTGGCCGGCGTAAGCTCGATCGACCCGCCAAGCCGCGTTGCTGCCGAGAATGCCAGATACAAGCCGACGCCGTGGCCGCCTTGCGTGCTGTCGACGGGCATTGCACCGAGCGATCCCCGCAATGCCGCCGGAATGCCGGCGCCCTGATCGCGGACATCGAATTGAATCACAGGCTCGCCAAGATGCCGGCTCGCCGACGTTGTGAGCGTCACCGAATCGCGGCTGGCCCGCGCCGCATTATCCAGCAGAATGGTCAGGATTTGCCCCACCGCGACGGGATCGCTCAGAAACAGTCCGGCGCGTTTTTGCTCTTCCGCTTCGATCAACTCGAAACGCACGTGCGGATGGCGCAACCGCCATTGCTCGACAAACCCATGCAGCCAGTCATCCAGCGGTTGCCGCGGCGCAGGCCCGGTCGCACGGCTGCGCAGGCGCGCGAGCGCGGACGTGCATAACGTCATTTGCTGCTCGAGGAGTTCGATATCGGCGGAATACGGGGCGAGATGCGGGTCGTGGCGAGCGGAATCACGTAATTCTTCGCTCAACATGGCGATGGTGGACAACGGCGTGCCGATTTCATGCGCGACCGTGGCCGCCTGAACGCCCAGCGCAACGGCACGCTCGTCGCGCAGAAGCCGCTCCTGGGCGTCGGCCAGCGCAAAATCCCGCGCTCGCAGCGCGCGTGACATCCGCGCCACGAACCAGCCGATCAACCCCACGCTGACCATGAAGTTCACCCACAGCCCGATGCGGAAGTATTCGAATAAATTCAGCGGGTCTTCCATGTTCAGCGGCACGTAGCTGAACGTCAGGAGCGAATAACAGGCGACGGCAAACAACGCGAGCCAGCCCATCAGGCGCCACGGCAGCACGGCGGCCGCAATAGCGAGCGAAGGCAGATAGAGCGTGACAAACGGATTCGTGGCGCCGCCGCTCAGGAACAGCAACGCCGACAGCGCGCCGAGATCCACCCAGAGTTGTCCGAACAATTCAAGGTTCGTTTCGGGCTGCGCGCGCGCGACGCGTATCCATGTCAGGGCGTTGAACAATATCTCGAGCGCGATAATCGTCAGCATGGCAGCTAACGGGAGATGCGCGCCGTAAAACGCCTGTACGACGGCAATTGTCACCAATTGACCGATGATTGCCAGGCTGCGAAGCCAAAACAGGTGTCCGAGATTGACGCGGCCCGTGTTCGTTATTCGATGCATCGCGGTAAATTTCGCCTCACATTTCAGAATAGTCTAATGGTTCGGCAAAGCGGATTGCCGCACCATCGAATGTTGTCTCGTACAGGGCGGCCAGGCCGCTTACTCAAAATGACTAACAGCCCATTCCCCCGCCGCAATCAGCTTCGCAGCGAGGCACCGCAAGCGGACGCCCTTCAAGACGCCATTATCCCGCGCGCGCTGAATGCGTTCATTGACAATGCCGGCCGCGCGAACGCGCAAGGCAATCAGGTCGAGCGCGCCGTCTGGCTGCAGGCGGCCATGATGTTGCAAGCCGATCGGCCGGAAACGGGGCTCGACCTGATTGATTGCTTGCTGAAGCAGAACCGCATAACCGAGGGTATCCAGCTCGCGGCTCAACTCGTCGACCGTCATCCTCAGCACGCGCTCGCCCTCTGGCATCTCGGTTACGCGCTCCAGCTCGCGGGCCGTCACGCGGAAGCAATCCCTTTCTACAAACGTGCCCATGCAATCGATCCAGCCGTCCCGACCCTGCGCAACAATCTGGCGGTCGCCTACGAATTGACGAGCGGTGACGCCAAAGCCCTGAGCATGCTGGAAGAGGCTGTCGCGGCCAATGCGGACGATATCGAAGCATGGACGAATCTGACACGCATGTATCCGCGCCGCTGGGAGCTCGAGCGCGCGCTCGCGGCCGGTCAGCGCTCGGTCGCCATCAATCCGTCGAATTCGCTCGCGTTGTCGAACTACAGTCTCGCCTTGAAAGAAGCCCAGCGCTGGCAGGAGGCTACGGAAGCCGCCATGAAGGCCGCCGAAATCAATCCAGGAATACCGCGCCTTCCGTTCAACCTCTCGATTCTCGATCTGGTGCAGGGCAATTACGCCCGCGGCTGGGCCAATTTCGAAGCACGCTGGGACGGTTCAAACGAACTGCACAACGCGCATCCCAACTTCCCGGTGCCGCGATGGAACGGCGAAGCATTGCGCGGCAAGACCTTGTTGTTGTGGGGTGAACAAGGTTTCGGCGATGTGCTGCAGTTCTCGCGTTTCGTCCCTATGCTCGCGAAAAAGGTTCATGCGCAGGGCGGCACGCTCGTGTGGGCTGCGTTCAAGGCACTACATCCGCTGATGGCGCGCATGGCGCCGAAGGGCGTTGAATGCCTGCCGCACGACGCGCAGATGCCCGCGTTCGACTTCCATTTCCCTCTGTTAAGCCTGCCGCTGCATTTCGGCATCGACGCGGACACCATTCCGGCGAAGCGCGCGTATCTTTCGGCTGATGCCGACCTTGCCGCCGACTGGCGCGCCGAATTCGCCGCCGACAAACGCCTGCGTGTCGGTCTGGTGTGGAGCGGCAGCGAAGGCCATCAGCGCAACATGTTCCGCAGCGTGGGCATCGAACGGTATGCGAAGGCGTTCGCGGGAATCGAAAATGTCGCGTTCTTCTCGCTGCAGAAGGATGCATCGGGCGCGGTATCGACGGCGCGGGATGGTGGCTTCGAGATCTCGGACCGCACGGGCAAGTTTGAAACTTTCGACGACACGGCTGCGTTCATCGATTCACTCGATCTCGTGATTACCGTGTGCACGAGCGTGGCGCATCTGGCGGCGGCGCTCGGCAAGCCGACCTGGATTCTCCTCGACACCAATCCGCACTGGGTCTGGCAACTGGAGCGCACGGACAGCCCGTGGTATCCAACGGCAACGCTCTACAGGCAGAAGGAATTCTCGAAGTGGGAGCCGGTGATGGCTGAGTTCGCGCGTGATCTGGCGGCGCTCGCAGCCACGCACACGGGTGCGGCGCCGCGCAAGCGGGCGGCGAAGAAAGCAGCCGCGTAAGTCATTTCGAAGAGTTTTAAGTCATTACACAAAAACAAAGCAGCGATTCGGCAACGAACCGCTGCTTTTTTTGTACCCGGTTTCTTCACATCAACCGCCCCACCTACGCGAAAATCACGCATTCGCGGACTCCACCCCGCTCCGCATCCGGACCCGTTTGCCGTACAACGCCCACAAAAAACGCGACGTTCACCTGTTTATGCTACGTTGCGTTTCTTCACGCAAACAATCCGGACAGAGACACGTCATGTCCGGCTTCAGGCGCTCGACCGGCAAAGCGGGCAGCGACGCGCACCAGCACTGCGGATCGCCGGTTTGCCGGGCGCAGCGGAAAAACGCTCCGCACAGAGCGCAGCGTTGAGGATCGGAGTCGGTCGAACTCATCATGGAGGCCAGGCCTTTGAAAACGAAACACGCCGTCATGGGCAGTTTTGCGCGCAGTGCGGCCGTTGCCGAAGCGCCACGTTTCGACCTGCCCACGCACGCTCGATCGCATTATTATTTCACGCGCCAATCCCATACTGGTGCGACCAAAGGCTAACTTTCACCCGTCACCGGAATGCTATCGGAAACGCATGATGCAGCGCGTCAGTCCTGTACAATTCCGCCTGTTTAAACTGCTCCTCGCCTTATCGCCGCCATGTCCGAGCTTCCCGACCTTACGCAGATCGCGCCGACCCTGAAAGCCGAAATCCTGGCCGAGGCGTTGCCCTATATTCGCCAGTATCACGGCAAGACGATCGTGATCAAATACGGCGGCAATGCCATGACCGAGGAGCGCCTGAAACAGGGCTTCGCGCGCGACGTGATCCTGCTGAAACTGGTCGGGATCAATCCGGTGATCGTGCACGGCGGTGGTCCGCAGATCGACCAGGCGCTCAAGAAGATCGGCAAGCAGGGCACGTTCATCCAGGGCATGCGCGTCACCGACGAAGAGACCATGGAAGTGGTCGAATGGGTGCTCGGCGGCGAAGTGCAGCAGGACATCGTCACGCTGATCAATCATTTCGGCGGCCACGCGGTCGGGCTCACCGGCAAGGACGGTGGGCTGATCCACGCGCGCAAGCTGCTGATGCCGGATCGCGACAATCCGGGCGAATTCATCGATATCGGTCAGGTGGGCGAAGTCGAAGCCATCAATCCGGCTGTCGTGAAGGCGCTGCAAGACGACGCGTTCATTCCGGTCATCTCGCCGATCGGCTTCGGTGAAGACGGTTTGTCTTACAACATCAATGCCGATCTGGTCGCGGGCAAGCTGGCCGTGGTGCTGAACGCCGAGAAGCTCGTGATGATGACGAATATCCCCGGCGTGATGGACAAGGAAGGCAATCTCCTCACCGATCTCTCGGCACGCGAGATCGACGCACTGTTCGAAGACGGCACCATCTCCGGCGGCATGCTGCCAAAGATCTCATCTGCGCTCGACGCGGCGAAGAGCGGTGTGCGCTCGGTGCATATCATCGACGGGCGAATCGAGCATTCGGTGCTGCTCGAGATCCTGACCGAACAGCCGTTCGGGACAATGATCCGTTCACATTGAACGTGGATCTCGCCGGCACTCGAGCCAGGTTGTTGCGTTCCTCGAAGCGCCGGATGAGCACGCACGGCCACCCCGTCTGGCTGTTCGATCTCGACAACACGCTGCACCACGCGTCGCATGAGATTTTCCCCGCTATCAATCGCGGGATGACGCAGTACATCATCGACCGGCTGGGCGTGGACGTGGACGAAGCCAACCGCTTGCGGACCGGTTATACCCAGCGATACGGCGCCACCTTGCTTGGCCTGGTGCGCCATCATCGCGTCGATGCCGCCGACTTCCTGCACGTCGTGCATACCTTTGCCGATCTCGGATCCATGGTCCGGGCCGAACGCGGCCTCGCGCGAATGATCCGCGGGCTCCCGGGACGGAAGATCGTGTTGACCAACGGGCCTTCGGTTTATGCGCACGCCGTGCTCGACGAACTGGGTATTGCCAAGCTGTTTGAACGCGTGATCGCCATTGAGGATATGCAGGACCGAAGCGGCTATTGGCGCGCAAAACCTGATGCGGCCATGCTTCGGCGCGCGATGCGGCGCGCTCACGTGCCGCTCTCTGACGCCGTTCTTGTTGAAGACACGCGCGGGCATCTGAAACGCTACAAGCGCCTGGGAATTCGCACGGTCTGGATCACGGGATATCTTCCGTCGGTTCTCAATGCCAGCGGAGCGAAGTCGCTTCGGTCCCCCGCCAGCGGACGCCCACATTACGTCGATCTCAAGATCCGGTCCTTGAAAGGCTTGCGCGGTCTCAGCTAACGCACGGAAGTAGTACGGACTTCAAACTTCATCGCTTTTGCCGGCTGCTTCAGGCGTACCCGTGAGCGCCCTCCGCTCCCTTTTCAGTTTTTCCGATATACTTCACTGCTATCTTGATTTGTTTCAACGCGCCGATTTGCTGACTCGATTGCGGGCGCGCGAACCCTGACCGGTTCACTATAAATGCGGCTAAAGAGGTTGTCAGCCGCGCCGCTCAGGTATTCCAGCGCATCGCCGACGCCGTTTAGCCGCCCTGTTTTCTCTAGGCGGAATGAATGGAATCAATCGGCATCGTCACTCCCCAAACACTGCATTTCACTGAACCGCTGCGCATGCAAAATGGCAGCTTGCTCGGTGACTATGATCTCGTCGTCGAAACCTACGGCACGCTCAACGCCGCCCGCTCGAACGCGGTGCTCGTCTGCCATGCGCTGAACGCCTCGCATCACGTGGCGGGTGTCTATGCCGACGATCCCAAGAACGTCGGCTGGTGGGACAACATGGTGGGTCCGGGCAAGCCGCTCGATACCAACCGGTTTTTTGTCATCGGCGTCAATAACCTCGGCTCGTGTTTCGGTTCGACCGGCCCCATGAGCGTGAACGCCGCCACCGGCAAACCCTACGGCGCGAGTTTTCCCGTCGTCACGGTTGAAGACTGGGTCCACGCGCAAGCTCGCGTAGCGGATCTATACGGTATTGAACGCTTTGCCGCGGTCATGGGCGGCAGCCTGGGCGGCATGCAGGCGTTGGCGTGGAGCATGATGTATCCGGAACGCGTGGCGCACTGCATTGTGGTGGCATCGACGCCGAAACTCTCCGCACAGAACATTGCATTCAACGAAGTCGCGCGCTCCGCCATCCTCTCCGATCCCGATTTCCACGGCGGTGACTATTACGCGCATGGCATCAAGCCACGTCGCGGATTGCGGGTGGCTCGCATGATCGGCCACATCACGTATCTGTCGGACGACGACATGGCCGCCAAGTTCGGCCGCGCGTTGCGTCGGGCGGAAGGCGCTCTGGATGCGTACAACTTCAACTTCGACGTCGAGTTCGAAGTGGAGTCGTACTTGAGATACCAGGGCGATAAATTCGCCGAATACTTCGACGCCAATACGTATCTGCTCATCACCCGGGCGCTGGATTATTTCGATCCCGCCAAAGCCTTCGACGGCGACCTGACCGCGTCGCTCGCTCACACCACGGCGAAATACCTGATCGCCAGTTTCTCCACGGATTGGCGCTTTGCACCCGCGCGCTCGCGCGAACTGGTGAAAGCGCTGCTCGATCACAAACGCACGGTGAGTTACGCCGAAATCGATGCGCCGCACGGCCACGACGCCTTCCTGCTCGACGACGCGCGCTATCACAACCTGATGCGCGCCTATTACGAACGCATTGCCGCCGAGGTGGGCGCATGAACCAAATCACGCTGGACTCTCTCTCCCTGCGCTCGGACTTTCGGGCAATCGCGCGCTGGGTTGAACCAAGCTCATCGGTACTGGATCTGGGCTGCGGCGATGGTTCGCTGCTCTCGCTGCTCAGCGAAGAACTCGATGTGACAGGTTATGGCATTGAAATCAACGATGCCGGCGTGCTCGCCTGCGCTCAGAAAGGCGTGAACGTCATCCAGCAGAACCTGGAAGACGGTTTGCGCCTGTTCGAAGACGACAGTTTCGACTTCGCGATCCTGTCGCAGACATTGCAAACGATCCATCAAACCGCCGCGATCCTGCGCGAAACCGTGCGCGTGGGACGCGAATGCATTGTGTCGTTTCCGAACTTCGGTTACTGGCGGCATCGGTTGACGGTGTTGCAAGGACGCATGCCTGTGTCGAAAACCCTGCCGTATCAATGGCATAACACGCCGAACGTGCGAGTTCTCACTATTCGGGATTTCGAGGCGCTGGCGCCGGAAGTGGGTATCGAGATCCTCGATCGTGCGGTGCTGCATGGCGGACAGTCCATCCGGTGGGGGGCGAACTGGCGTGGTAGCCTTGCGGTCTATCGCGTGAAGCGAAGCTGAACTGAGCTTGCCGGTTCGTCGCTCGCGCACCGCTTACTGCTTCGAATCGACCCTATGTCCAACTCGCCACACGAGGCGCCCGCTCTTACCGCTCACGAAGACCACCCCGGCTGGCGCGCGTTTCTCAACAAACGCATGTTGATTTGCGTGTTTATCGGCTTCACGTCGGGGCTGCCGCTCTTCACGCTCGTCTATCTGGTCCAGGCGTGGTTACGCACTGAAGGCGTGAACCTGAAGGAGATCGGCCTGTTCGCGCTGATCCAGTTTCCCTACACCTGGAAATTCATCTGGGCGCCGCTGATGGACCGCTACGTGCCGCGCCTGCCCGGCTGGCGGCCGGGGCGACGGCGCGGCTGGATGATCGTCACGCAGTTGCTGGTGGCAATCGCGATTGGCGCGCTTGGGTTTATCTCGCCGAAAGACCAGATCTGGACCGTCGCCGCGCTGACCGCGCTCGTGGCGTTTTTCGGCGCGAGCCAGGATATTGCGATCGATGCGTACCGCCGCGAACTCCTGGCGGACACCGAGCAGGGGCTCGGCAACGCCGTCTTCGTCAACGCGTACAAGATCGCGGCGCTTATCCCCGGCTCGCTCGGGTTGATTCTCGCCGATCACCTGCCGTGGTCCACCGTCTTCCTCGTCACGGCGGCGTTCATGCTGCCGGGCATGGTGCTGACGCTCGTGGTCAAGGAACCCGAAATACACGGCACGCCGCCCAAGAATCTACGCGATGCGATCATCCAGCCGTTTCGCGAGTTCATCGCCCGTGACGGCTGGCGCACGGCGCTGCTGATCCTCGGTTTCATCTTCCTGTACAAGCTCGGCGACACGATGGCGACCACGCTCTCCACGTCGTTTTTCCTCGATATCGGCTTCAACAAGACGCAGATCGGCGTGATTGCGAAGACCGTCGCGTTCTGGGCGAGCCTGGCCGGCGGGATTGTGGGTGGCGTGTGGCTGGTGAAGATCGGCATTGCACGCGGGCTCTGGATCTTCGGCGCGCTGCAGATCGTTTCCACGCTCGGCTTTGCGTGGCTTGCGAAAATCGGGCCATCGGCCGTGGCGCTGGCCGCGCTCTACGGGTTTGAAACCTTTGCCACCGGCCTCACCATGGCCGCGTTCGTGGCCTATATCGCGAGCACGACCGATCCGCGTTATACCGCCACGCAGTTCGCGCTCTTTACGAGCCTTGCTTCGGTGCCGCGCACGCTGGCGTCGGCATCGAGCGGCTTTGTGGTCGCGCAAACCGGCTGGTTCGAGTACTTCATGATCTGCGCTGCGCTGTCTATTCCCGGCATGTTACTGTTGCCGAAAATCGCGCCCTGGAGACCTGTCCAATGAAGGTGCACGCCTTGATTCGCGTCGCAGCTTGCGCCGTGTCGCTACATGCCGGCCTGAGCTTCGCAGCGTCCGCGGCGTCCGGGACTTCCGATGCGCAGGCTGCAGCGGCCAACGCGCAACCGCCCTATTCCACGGCCAGCGACCAGATCAGGTTCGGCAATGCGGCGTTGTTCCGCAACCTGATTCCATCGGCAACATTGGAACAGCAGTCTGCCGACGAGTACGCTCAAATCCTGCGCGAGGCCCGGCGCACGAAGCATCTTCTTGGCGACGACAATCCGCTCGTGAAGCGTGCACGCGAAATTGCCAATCGCGAGATTCCGTTTGCGCTGAAGTGGAATGACCGCTCGAAGAACTGGAAGTGGGAAGTCAACGTGGTGCGCTCGGACGAGATCCGCATGTATTGCCTGCCGGGCGGCAAGATTGTGATTTACAGCGGACTGATAGACCGGTTGCGTCTCAACGACAACGAACTCGGCATGATGATCGGCCATGAAATAGCGCATGCGTTGCGCGAACATGCGCGTGACCGGCTGGGTCGTCAGCAGGCGGCGCAATTGAGTACGGGAACAATTCCGCCGCTATTCGGTTTCGCCGATATCAGCTCCACCCCGCTGGGGATTGGCGAGCAATTGCTAGCCATGCGATACACACCCGCCGATGAAACCGAAGCCGACGTGATCGGTAGCGAGATTGCATCGCGCGCGGGTTACGATCCGCGCGCCGCCATCACGTTGTGGAAGAAGATTGATGCGCGTACGCGGCGCACGCCGAACGGGTTTATCTGGATGCACCCGTATGGCGCTGCCCGCGTACACGATCTGATGAAGCGGTTGCCCGACATGATGCCGCTCTACGCAAAAGCGATCGGGAAAACGGTGGACCAGTTGCCCAACTACGAGGGAATGGGCCGGTTTAAAAAGCCGCGGCTTTAGAAAATCTAAATCTTCCAGTCGTAGTCAATGATCAGCGGCGCGTGGTCGCTGAACTTGATATCGCGGAAAACGGAAGTCGCCGCCGCCGTGTCCGCAACGCCCTTCGTCGCGATCTGGTAATCAATCCGCCACCCGACGTTCTTCGCGTAAGCCTGGCCGCGATTGCTCCACCACGTATATTGCTCAGGCCGCTGGTCCAGCGTTCTGAAGACATCCACATACGCTTTTTCATCGAAGAGTTGCGTGAGCCACGCGCGCTCTTCCGGCAGGCAACCCGAGTTCTTCTGATTGCTCTTCCAGTTCTTGATGTCGATTTCCTTGTGCACGATATTCACGTCGCCGCACAAGATCACTTCGCGCTTTTTGGCCAGCTTCTCCAGATGCGGCATGAACTCGTCCATGAACCGGTATTTGGCCTGCTGCCGCTCTTCACCGCTGGACCCCGAAGGCACATACACCGAGATCACCGATAAATCCCCGAAGCGCGCTTCCACATAACGCCCTTCCGGATCGAATTCCTCACTGCCGAACCCGATGATCACTTCATCCGGCTCGTGCTTCGTATAAAGCCCCGCGCCGGAATATCCCTTTTTCACTGCGTGCTGGAAATAACCCTGAAAGCCGTGCGGCGCGAGAAATTCCGGCGTGAGATCGTCTTGCGAGCACTTGATCTCCTGGACGCAGACCACGTCAGCATCCTGCTCGCCAAACCAGTCGAAGAATCCCTTCTTGGCGGCCGAACGAATGCCGTTCAAATTAGCGGTGATGACACGAAACATGAAGCATCCTTGTATGTTGGTGAACTACTCGACCTTGATCCCTTTCAGCGACTCTTTCGCCGGCGGATATTCGAGCTTCAAACCCTGCAGTGTGCGCACCATCAACTCCGCTACCATCACGTTGCGGTGCGTCTTTGAATCAGCGGGAATCACGTACCACGGGGCAATGCCCGTCGAAGTCGCCCCAAGGGCGTCGTCATAAGCCAGGCGATAATCGTCCCAGAGTTTGCGGGCATCGAGATCCGACGGATCAAACTTCCAGTGCTTCTCGGGATTGTCGATACGCGCCTGCAACCGCACCTTCTGCTCGTCCTTCGATATATGCAAAAAGCACTTCACGATTGTGGTGCCGTTTTCGGCAAGCATCGCTTCGAAGTCGCGAATCTGCCGGTAGCGGCGTTCCCACCCTTCTTGATCGATCTGTTTCAGCACGCGCGGCACCAGCACGTCTTCATACTGGCTGCGATTGAAAACGGCGAACTCGCCGGCAGCCGGAACCTGTGAATGAACGCGCCAGAGAAAATCGTGTGCAGCTTCGGTTTCGGAAGGCGCCTTGAACGGCACGACCCGCAAACCGAGCGGATCGACGTCGCGAAAGACACCGCGAACCGTGCCGTCCTTGCCGCTCGTATCCATGCCTTGCAGGATGAGCAGGACACGGTGCGCGCGTTGTGCGTGCAGCTTTTCCTGCAGGGCATCGAGTGCTGTGCTCAACTCGCTCAGACGCTCGCGATCCGCGTCTTTCGCGCCGGACGAAAACGGCTTCGACGCGGTGTCGATGGAAGCCAGGTCAAACGGCTTGATCTTCTTGCCGTCAAAATACGGCACGCGATAATCGTCAAGCTCAGGTTTTTTGGCCACGCGTGCGTCCCCCGTTGATAAAAGAAAGGGTTGCTGCCAGACAGGAGCCGGCAGCAACCCGCGAATAATCCAGCGGTCAGCTCAAGAGGATAGTTTCTTCTTCAAAAGCTCGTTGACTTGCTGCGGATTCGCCTTGCCCTTCGTCGCTTTCATCGCCTGGCCGATCAGCGCGTTAAACGCCTTCTCCTTGCCCGACCGGTACTCATCGACGGACTTCTGGTTCGCGGCCATCACTTCGTCGATGATCGCTTCCAGCTCACCCGTATCCGAGATCTGCTTCAACCCCTTCGCTTCGATAATCCGGTCGGCGGCGGTGTCGTCGGTGGCTTTCTCTTCCCAGATCGCCTGGAAGATATCCTTGGCGATCTTGTTCGAGATCGTGCCGTCGGCCACGCGCTGAATCACGAGTCCAAGCTGTGCGGGGGACACCGGCGAGCCGGCAATATCCAGCGAGTCGCGGTTCAGTTGCGACGACACTTCGCCCATCAGCCAGTTGGCCGCGAGCTTCGCATGCGTCGGGCCAACGACGCCAACCACGCTTTCAAAATACGCCGACATATCCTTCGATGACGTCAACCCAGCCGCGTCATACGGCGTCAAACCGTACTGCTCGACGAAACGCGTCTGCATGGCTTCCGGCAATTCGGGCAATTCGCTGCGAACCCGCGCGATCCACGCTTCATCGATGACCAAAGGCATCAGGTCGGGATCAGGGAAATAGCGGTAATCGTGCGCATCTTCCTTGCTGCGCATGGACCGCGTTTCGCGCTTGTCGGGATCGTAAAGACGCGTTTCCTGCACGACCGTCCCACCGTCTTCGATCAACTCGATCTGCCGGCGCACTTCGTACTGAATGGCTTCTTCGAGAAAACGGAACGAGTTCAGGTTCTTGATCTCGGCGCGCGTGCCGAATTCGGCCTGACCGACCGGGCGCACGGAGACGTTCGCGTCGCAACGGAACGAGCCTTCCTGCATGTTGCCGTCGCAGATACCGAGCCATTGCACAAGAGTGTGCAGGCTCTTCGCATAGGCCACGGCTTCGGCGGCGCTGCGCATTTCAGGTTCCGTCACAATTTCGAGCAGCGGCGTGCCGGCCCGGTTCAAGTCGATACCCGTCATGCCCGCGAAGTCTTCGTGCAGCGACTTGCCGGCGTCTTCTTCCAGATGCGCGCGCGTCAGGTTGACGGTCTTTTCGTAAGCGGCCGTACCGGTTTTTTCGTTGGCCGGGACCTGGATCGTGACGCTGCCGCCCTGCACGACCGGAATCTCGAACTGGCTGATCTGATAACCCTTCGGCAGATCGGGGTAGAAATAATTCTTGCGGGCGAAAATGCTGCGCGGTGAAATGGTCGCGCCGATGGCGAGGCCAAGGCGAATCGCGCGCTCGACGGCGCCACGGTTCATCACAGGCAACGAACCCGGCAACGCCAGATCGACGGGACACGCCTGCGTGTTCGGCTCAGCGCCGAACTGCGTGGGCGCACCCGAGAAAATCTTGGAGACGGTCGATAACTGCGCGTGCGTCTCCAGTCCTATAACAACTTCCCATTGCTTACTCATAGTCATGACTCCCGCCGAGCCGCCTCAAGGGGGGCATGCGCCCCCTCGGGGGGCAGCGAATTTAGTGAGCGTGGGGGCAGTTCAATCTGTCCTGCCGGTGATTGCACGTGCCAGTCTGTCGCGCGCTGAAACGCGTCGGCGACCTGGAGCAACCGGGCTTCGTTGAAATAGTTGCCAATGATCTGCAAGCCGACCGGGCGTGTGGCATGTGCGCTGCCCGCAGCGCCAAAACCGCAGGGCACGCTCATGCCCGGCAAGCCGGCGAGGCTGATCGACAGCGTGTAGATATCGGCGAGATACATCTGGACGGGGTCATCGGCTTTTTCGCCGAGATTCCATGCCACCGACGGCGCCACGGGTCCCATGATCACGTCACAGTGATTGAATGCTTCCTGGAAATCCTGCGCGATGATGCGGCGGATTTTCTGCGCCTGAAGGTAATACGCGTCGTAATAACCGTGCGACAGCACGTACGCGCCCACTAATATCCGGCGCTTCACTTCCGGCCCGAAACCTTCGGCACGCGACTTCTTGTACATATCGAGAAGGTCGGTGTATTCAGCCGCGCGATGCCCGTAGCGCACGCCATCGAAACGCGACAGGTTCGACGATGCTTCAGCCGGCGCGATGATGTAATACACCGGAATGGACAGCTCGGTCTTCGGCAGCGATACCTCGACCAGCGTGGCACCCAGTGCTTCGTATTGCTTCAGCGCGGCATCAACGGCGCCACGCACTTCGGCGCTCAAGCCCTCGCCGAAAAATTCCTTCGGCAAGCCGATGCGCAAGCCCGCGAGCGGTTTGGCCGCGTCGGTGCCGGACCAGTTCTGGCCGAGATAGCGCGTGTAATCTTCGTCCTCGCGCTGCAGGCTGGTCGAGTCGCGCGGGTCGAACGACGCAATGGCGTTGAGCAACAACGCGCAGTCCGAGGCGCTGCGGGCCATGGGTCCGCCCTGATCGAGCGAAGACGCGAACGCGATCATGCCGTAACGCGAAACGCGGCCATACGTTGGCTTGATTCCGGTAATGCCGGTGAACGACGCGGGCTGGCGAATCGAACCACCGGTGTCCGTGCCGGTGGCAGCCGGCGCCAAGCGTGCGGCGACCGCGGCGGCCGAGCCGCCCGACGATCCACCCGGAACAGCTTTCAGATCCCAGGGGTTCTTGACCGGGCCGAAATACGAATTCTCGTTCGACGAACCCATCGCGAATTCGTCCATATTGGTCTTGCCGAGCGTCACCACGCCTGCGTTCTTGAGGCGCTCCACAACGGTGGCATCGAACGGGCTCGCGTAATTGGCGAGCATTTTCGAGCCGGCCGTGGAGGTCCAGCCGCGCGTGACAAACACGTCTTTATGCGCGATCGGCAGGCCGGTCAGTGCGCCCGCTGCGCCTTTGGCGATCAGCGCATCCGCCGCTTTGGCCTGCTCGAGCGTGAGGTCGTGGTCGACGCTGATAAACGCGTTGAGATCCTTGGCTGCATCGATGCGCTGCAAAAAGAGCTGCGCAAGTTCGACGGCGGAGAGGGTCTTGGCGTCAAGTGCCGCGCGCAGTTCGGTCAAGCTTTTTTGATGCATTGCGTTCTTCCTGATGGGCGCCGGGTATCGGGTATGGGGTATCGGGTACCGCGCGCCTTTTTGTTTTCGTGCGTATATTGCAGTGCCTCAAATACGTTGCCTCAGAGGCGCTGTCTCAAAGCACGACACTTACTCGATCACCTTGGGCACGAGGTACAGCCCGTCGCGCACGGCAGGCGCGGGGCGTTGGAACTCTTCGCGGTTTACGTGCTCTGTAACAACATCGTTTCGCAAACGCAGTTCGACTTTCTCGATCTGTTCGATCGGATGAGCAAGCGGCTCGATACCCGTGGTATCCACAGCCTGCATTTGCTCGACGAGACCGAAGAAGTCGTTCAGCCGCGCAAGCGTGGGTTCGGCCTCGTGCTCGGGCAATTCGAGCCGCGCGAGGTGCGCAATGCGTTTTACATCGGTCAGGGTCAGAGACATTCGATCACCGGTTTTTTTCGACTTACGCGCTGACAAACAGCGCGACTGCAATTCGAGCTGCAATTCGAGATAAAGGAGCCCTAAAAAGCAGGCTTGACGATGGCAAAATGTACCGTCCTTTTCCTTCGAACACCCCAAAATTATAAGGTATCATTACGCGTTCGACCCAAATCCGGATCGACTTACCAGCGGCCTACTCTTAGTTACAGATTTTTCAGAGAAGTGCGCGCCTGGTTCGCTCGCATCCTCCGGTAGATTTCTTCGCAGTCTTGCAATTTGCGTGGCCAGAAAATGGGTCCCCGCTGCAGGCTGTCATTTTTTCCGCTGCCGTCCTTTGGCGCTCGAAGCGAGGCACGGCTCCCAGCGAGACAGGATTTTGAATGTTCGGTTTTTTGCGCAGCTACTTTTCAAACGATCTGGCGATTGATCTCGGCACCGCCAACACGCTCATCTACATGCGGGGCAAGGGTATCGTCCTTGACGAGCCCTCGGTGGTCTCCATTCGCCAGGAAGGCGGTCCGAATGGCAAGAAAACCATTCAGGCCGTCGGCCGCGAAGCGAAGCAGATGCTCGGCAAGGTGCCGGGCAATATTGAAGCCATCCGGCCTATGAAGGACGGCGTTATCGCCGACTTCACCGTCACGGAACAGATGATCAAGCAGTTCATCAAGACTGCGCACGAATCGCGTATGTTTTCGCCTTCGCCGCGCATCATCATCTGCGTGCCGTGCGGTTCGACCCAAGTCGAACGCCGCGCGATCAAGGAAGCAGCCCACGGCGCCGGTGCGTCGCAGGTGTATCTGATCGAAGAACCCATGGCTGCGGCCATCGGCGCCGGTTTGCCGGTGTCCGAGGCAACGGGCTCCATGGTCGTCGACATTGGCGGCGGCACGACCGAAGTGGGCGTGATTTCGCTCGGCGGTATCGTGTACAAGGGTTCGGTCCGCGTGGGCGGCGACAAGTTTGACGAAGCCATCGTCAATTACATCCGTCGCAATTACGGCATGTTGATCGGCGAACAAACGGCTGAAGCGATCAAGAAGGAAATCGGTTCGGCTTTTCCCGGCTCCGAAGTCAAGGAGATGGAAGTCAAGGGCCGTAACCTGTCGGAAGGCATTCCGCGCAGCTTCACCATTTCGAGCAACGAAATTCTCGAAGCACTGACCGATCCGCTGAACCAGATCGTGTCGTCGGTGAAAATCGCGCTGGAACAGACGCCGCCGGAACTGGGCGCCGACATTGCCGAGCGCGGCATGATGCTGACGGGCGGTGGCGCGTTGCTGCGCGATCTCGACCGGCTGCTGGCGGAAGAGACCGGGTTGCCGGTGCTCGTCGCTGAAGATCCGCTGACGTGCGTCGTGCGCGGTTCGGGCATGGCGCTCGAACGCATGGACAAGCTCGGCAGTATCTTCTCCTACGAGTAAGCCTTGACGCCTTTCACTAAGGCGCCAACAGCACGCACTCGCTCAATGCAGCAACGGCGACGTGCGCGAAGTATGCGACTTGCGCAATGGTTCACGTGGTCCGGCCTGGTCCGGCCCGCGGGGAACAGCGCTGGGCAGGGCCGCGCCACCACGCGGACCCGCAGCATCGAACCAACCGATCACGCCCTCGGCGCCGACCATGGAATACAGTCCGCCGCCACTTTTTAAGCAAGGTCCATCCGCTCTCGCGCGATTGATCTTCTTCGTGGTGCTTGCCCTCGCCCTGCTGATTTCCGACGCACGCTTCAACACGCTCGAGATCGTGCGCGGCGTGCTGGGAGCGGGTTTGTATCCGCTGCAGCGAGCGGCGCTCGTGCCGCGCGATATTTTCATGGGCGCGGCCGATCTGGCCGTCACCAGCGCAACCCTGCGCAATGAAAACACCAAACTGAAAGAAAAGAACCTCCAATTGTCGGTAAAAGCGGGCGATGCCGCCCAGCTCAACGCCGAAAACGCGCATCTTCGCGCGTTGCTCCAGCTAGGCTCGCGCGCCAGCACGCAAACCACGCCTGTCGAAGTCCAGTACGACACCCGCGATCCTTTCACCCAAAAAATCGTCATTGGCAAAGGTGCGCAGCAAGGCATCCAGAACGGCGCGCCTGTGGTCAACGAAGACGGCGTTATCGGGCAGGTGACGCGTGTGTTCCCGCTGCAATCGGAAGTCACGCTGCTCTCCGATAAAGACGAGGCCGTGCCCGTGCAGATCGTGCGAACCGGATTGCGCAGCGTGATCTACGGCACGCCGAAGGGCGACACGCTCGATCTGCGTTTCGTGCCAATCAGCGCCGACGTGCAAACCGGCGACGAACTCGTGACCAGCGGCCTGGACGGCATTTATCCGCCGGGATTGCCGGTGGCGAAGGTAGTTCGCGTCGATAAACAAGCGGATACCGCCTTTGCCCGCGTAGTCTGCCTGCCGGTCGCACCGGTCCGCGGTGCACGCCAGTTGCTCGTGCTGCATTACGAGGTCAACCAGCCGCCGAATCCTGAAGAAGCCGAGGAAGCTGCCGCGGCCAAGGACGCGAAGGACAATAAGGGGAAGAAGGGCAAAGTGGCGGCACCGGCGAAAAGCGCCAGCGCGGCCGCTCCTGCGGCGGCGGCGAGTGCGCCCGCCGCGAAAAAACCCGAACCGCCCGCGGCAGTAAAGAAAACCGAACCCGCCAGCGCGAAGAAAGCTGAAAAACCCGGGCACGCCAGGAAAGCTGAACCTGCCGTCAAGTCCGAGCCCGGAGCAGCACCATGAACCGTCCGCAATACATCCTGCAGCCGGTCAATCCGTACTTCATTACGTTCAGTCTGGCCGCCGCGTTCCTGTTGAACCTGATGCCCTGGGGCAGGACCTTCGGCATCCCGGATTTCGTCG
This sequence comes from Caballeronia udeis, assembly GCF_001544555.2. Lineage (GTDB taxonomy): Bacteria > Pseudomonadota > Gammaproteobacteria > Burkholderiales > Burkholderiaceae > Caballeronia > Caballeronia udeis. The sequence goes on from NZ_FCOK02000003.1 coordinate 232,781, forward strand.
CGGTCGTGCTGCTCTTCTGGAACGTCCATCAGCCGCGTCGCGTGGGCATGGGTATCGCGTTCATGCTCGGCATGCTCATGGACGTTCACAATGCCAGTCTGCTCGGTGAGCACGCGCTCGCGTATACGCTGTTGTCGTATGGCGCCATCACCATTCACAGGCGCGTATTGTGGATGTCCCTGCCCGTGCAAACGTTCGTGGTCGCGCCGTTGCTGATTGGCGCGCAAATCGTGCCGTTCGTGATCCGCCTGCTCACCGGCGCGGCGTTTCCCGGCTGGGGATATCTGATCGACGGGTTCGTGGAGGCCATCTTGTGGCCGGTCGCGAGTTTCCTGTTGCTGATTCCGCAGCGCCGCGCCACCGATCCCGACGACACGCGGCCAATCTGAGTTTAGTTAAGCGTCTGCCGCAACCGCTGCACGCTGTATACGCCACACACGCGGTCCCCGCGAACATTGCATGACCGAATTTCAGAACGCCGAACAACAGTTATCGAAGTTTCGCCTGCGTGTGGCTGCCGCCGGCCTGTTCGTGTTCGTCTGTTTCGGGCTGATCGGCGTGCGGTTCCTGTATCTGCAGGTCTGGCATTTCAGCAAATACTCGCTGCAAGCCGATGAAAACCGCATCTCGGTCGCGCCCATCGTGCCGAACCGCGGCATCATCACCGACCGCAACGGCGTGGTGCTGGCGAAGAACTATTCGGCTTACACGCTGGAAATCACGCCATCGAAGATCGACACCACGCTCGACGATGAAATCGACCGTATCGCGACCGTCATTCCCGTCGATCAGCGCGACAGGCGGCGTTTCAAGAAGCTGCTGGAGGACTCGAAGAATTTCGAAAGCCTGCCAATCCGCACTCGCCTCACCGACGAAGAAGTCGCCCGTTTCACCGCTCAGCGATACCGCTTTCCGGGCGTGGAAGTACGCGCGCGGCTGTTCCGGCAATACCCGCTCGGGCCCACGGCGGCGCATGTGATTGGCTATATCGGACGGATTTCGCAGCGCGATCAGGAACGTATCGACGAAGCGAGCGACCAGAACGACGCCGACACCGATCACTACGATCCGCGTCTGGACGCGAACAACTACAAGGGCACGGACTACATCGGCAAGATCGGTGTGGAGCAGAGCTACGAAACCGAGCTGCACGGCCTGACCGGCTTCGAGGAAGTGGAAGTCACAGCGGGCGGGCGGCCGGTGCGCACACTGTCGCGCACGCAGGCCACGCCGGGGAACAACCTGGTGTTGTCGCTGGATATCGGCTTGCAGCAAGTCGCCGAACAGGCGTTCGCGGGCAAGCGCGGTGCGCTGGTGGCTATCGAACCCGCAACGGGCGATGTGCTCGCGTTCGTATCGGCGCCCAGTTTCGACCCGAATTCGTTCGTCGACGGCATCGACCAGCAGACCTGGGATTCCCTCAACAATTCGCCCGATCACCCGCTGCTGAACCGGCCTCTGCACGGCACCTATCCGCCCGGCTCGACCTACAAGCCGTTCATGGCGCTTGCCGCGCTGACGCTGCACAAACGCACGACCAGTTGGGGTTTCCAGGACCCGGGTTCGTACACGTTCGGCGGCCACACCTTCCGCAACGACGTGCGCGCGGGTCAGGGCTGGGTCGACATGAACCGCGCGATCGTGGTCTCCAACGACACCTATTTCTACATGCTGGCGCACGATCTTGGCGTGAACGCAATGGCCGGCTTCATGAAACCGTGGGGATTCGGCCAGATCACGGGTATTGATATCAACGGCGAAGCGCGCGGCATCCTGCCGTCCACCGAGTGGAAAAAGAAAGCGTACCGGAAGCCGGAACAGCAGCGCTGGTATGAAGGCGAGACGATCAGCCTGGGTATCGGGCAGGGTTATAACTCGTTCACGATCCTGCAACTCGCACACGCCACCGCGACGCTCGCGAACAACGGCGTGGTCATGAAGCCGCATCTGGTCAAGGAAGTCGAGAATCCGATCAGCAAGGCGATACGCGTCACCGTGCGCGATCCGAGCGACAAGATCGCGGTCAAGCAGGCGGACGTCGACTTCATCAAGCACGCAATGGAGGGTGTGGTGACCACCGGTACGGGCGCCAAGATCTTCCGCGGCGCGCCTTATCAGGCCGCCGGCAAAACCGGCACGGCGCAGGTTTATTCGCTGCAAGGCGCGAATTATTCGCACAACGCGATAGCGGAACATTTGCGAGATCACGCGTTGTTTATCGCGTTCGCACCAGCGGATCATCCGACTATCGCGGTGGCGCTGATCGTGGAAAACGGTGGCTGGGGTGCGGAATCGGCAGGTCCGATCGCGCGCAAGGTGCTCGATTATTATCTCGTCGACCGGCTGAAACCGGGTGCGGAAGCAGCGGCCGTGGCTGCGGCGGCATCGGCGACGGAAGATGCGGGCGCACCCGTGATCGGGGGTGCGCAAAGCCCCGTAGACGCGGCGCTGCCCGCATCGGTGACGGGCACGTCGCCGGCGTTCAAGCCGCAGGCTGCGTCTGATTCAGCGGCCTCGAGTGCGGGCACAGCGGCGTCCGGCGCGGCTGCATCGGCAAGCAGCGGAGCCGATGCGGCGTCGAGCGCGCCGGCGGCACCGGCCGTTCCTGCAGCGCCGAGCATGCTGCGCGCGCTGGAAGCGCCGCGCGTGCCGGTCCCGCCTATCGCTACGGAAGCGCGGGAAACAGTGCACCCGGCAACGGAATCGAAAGCACCGGGCACAGCCAGCGCGAAGGAAACAAGCCGTACCGCCGAGGCTCGCCGGGCACCGGCCGCGCCAACGCCCCCGTCGCGGCCGAAAGAACCCACGCCCACTGTCGCAATTCCCCGCGACACCAGCAAAAGCGCTGTCCAGACGTTGACGCCGTCTGGCGGCATCGACGAGTAAAGGAGAATCGCCATGCAAGCGCTGCAATTCGACAAGCGCGTCTGGCTCGAACGCGCGAAGCGCATGTTCGCGGGCTTCGATAAACCGCTCGCACTGATCGTGTTCCTGCTGTTGTGCGTGGGCATTGTGACGCTGTATAGCGCGAGCCTGGATGTCCCCGGCCGTGTGGAAGACCAGTTGCGCAACATCATGCTGACGTTCGGGCTGATGTGGATCCTCGCCAACGTGCCGCCGCCCACGCTCATGCGTTTCGCCGTGCCGCTTTATACCATCGGCATGGCGCTGCTGATCGCGGTCGCCACGTTCGGGCTGACCCGCAAAGGCGCGAAACGCTGGCTGAACGTGGGCGTGGTGATCCAGCCCTCGGAGATCATGAAGATAGCGATGCCGCTCATGCTCGCATGGTATTTCCAGCGGCGTGAGGGCGGTATCCGGTGGTGGGATTACATTGTCGGCTTCCTGATCCTGATCCTGCCGGTCGCGATAATCGCCAAGCAGCCGGACCTCGGCACCGCCGTGCTGGTGTTCGCGGCGGGCCTCTTCGTGATCTATTTCGCGGGCCTGAGTTTCAAGCTGATCGTGCCAGTGCTGGTTGCGGCTGTGCTGGTCGTCGCGAGTATCGGCATATTCCAGGAACGCATTTGCCAGCCGGAAGTGAACTGGCCGCTAATGCATGATTACCAGAAGCATCGGATCTGCACGCTGCTCGACCCAACCTCCGATCCGCTCGGCAAAGGCTTTCACACCATCCAGGCCGTCATTGCGATCGGCTCGGGCGGGACCTTTGGAAAGGGCTGGTTAAAAGGTACGCAGTCGCATCTGGAATTCATCCCTGAAAAACATACCGACTTCATTTTCGCGGTGTTTTCGGAGGAGTTCGGGCTCGCGGGCGGCCTTGTGCTGCTATTCCTTTATATGGCGTTGATCACGCGAGGGCTGTTTATCGCGGCCAACGGAGCGACGCTGTTCGGACGCCTGCTGGCTGGATCGCTGACCATGGCGTTCTTTACCTACGCGTTCGTGAATATCGGGATGGTGAGCGGGATCCTGCCGGTGGTCGGCGTGCCGCTGCCGTTCATGAGTTATGGTGGAACCGCGCTGACAACACTGGGCGTTGCGGTGGGGCTCATCATGAGCGTGTCACGACAAAAGCGGCTGATGAAAGGCTAGCGGTTTTTCGGTTGTACGCGTGGCAGTTGCGAAGCCCACAATGATGATTTCATTGTGGGCTTTTGTTTTATTGCGGCCGTTCGTGCGCAAGTTCCGCGCTGAGTTCCTGGAACTTCAGCTTCGCCGCAGGATCGCCCTGCGCCGCCGCCGCCGCGTAATACGCGCGTGCCACGTTGATGTTCTTCTTCACGCCATCGCCGCCGCGCTCGTAAAACGATCCGGCCACGTATTGCGCGGTCATGTCCCCGCCTTCGGCCGCCTTCTTGTACCAGACGAACGCCTGCGCGTTGTCGCGCGGCGTACCGCGGCCATCGAGGAACTGATTGGCCAGCGCGAGCTCCGCCAGGACATGGCCCTGGTTCGCCGCCCGCAAGAACCAGCGATGCGCCTCAACCGGATCACGCCCGACAAACTCGCCATCGTCGTACATCTTCCCGTACACGTACTGCGCTTGCGTCATGTTGGCGTCGGCCGCTTTGCGCAACCATTTCTTGCCTTCCTCTACATCGGCCGGGCCGCCTTCACCGTTCACCAGCATCATCGCGTAATTGAATTCGGCGAGACGGCTGCCGTTCTGCGCCGCGTGCAAAAACTCCGAGCGCGCCGCGCCGAAGTTGCCCGCGTTGTAATCGGCGACGGCGTTTTGCGTCGCCATGTCACTGCCCTTGACGGTCTGCGCGCTCGCCGCACCGCACACAATCATCAACGCTACGGATACCGCGCCCAATATTCCGGGTTTCATGCCCTTGCCTCCTGCAACGCCTGTCGCGTCGCTTTTAACAGCCAGCCCACATCGGCCGATAACGCGACAACCTTCACGCCCGCTTCTGCATATGACCGGGCACTGGCGACATCGAGCGCGAAAATGCCGCTCGCGATACCTGCGTGTTTTGCGGTATCGATAATTTTCGTGATCGCCGCCTGGACGTCCGGATGTTTGGTATCGCCGAGATGGCCGAGGCTCGCGGCCAGATCGGCAGGCCCGATGAACAGGCAATCCACGCCCGGCGTAGCCGCGATCGCTTCCACATTCGCAAGCGCCTGCTCGGATTCGATTTGCACGATGGTCGATATCTGCGCATTCGCCGAACTCACGTAATCGCGCCGGATGCCGTACGCCGCTGCGCGCACCGCGCCGGCGGCGCCGCGCAGGCCATCGCGGGCATCGGCGTTCGGATACTGCGTGAGACGCACAACGTGTGCCGCCTCTTCCGCCGTTTCCACGTTCGGGAACATCAGGGTGCGTGCGCCTGCGTCCAGCACGCGCTTGACCAGCCAGCCTTCATGCGCCGGCACGCGGACGATCGGCTCGGTCGGCAAGTGCGCGGCGGCAATTGCACGAAGTTGCGCGACGACGTCATGGCTGTCGTTCGGCGAATGCTCCATGTCGATACACAGCCAGTCGAACCCGGCATGCGCCACGGCTTCGGCCACGTCCGCGCTGCCGAGCGACAGCCACAGGCCGTACAAGGTGCCGGATTCGGTGAAACGCTCTTTGAGGAGATTGGTGTAGGTGCTCATCGCGTGGTCCCAGGTAGGTCACGCGCGGCGGAATGGCTGACAGGCATGTCTCGCTCCGGTAGGGCTATGTCGTTGAATGCGCCGCAGCAAAAAAGTGCGGCTTGTCCAAAGATCATACCGTGACAAAAGAGCGCTGGCAGGAGCCTGCCTTAGGACCTTGGAGACTGAGACCGCTGAAGTGTCAGACGCCTTCGACGTCCGCCCAGCAATTCGGTGTTTCGTAGAGGCGCACGCGCTTCAACTTCAGATCGACGCCGTAGTGGTCGTTGTAGACGCCGGAGAGAATCCGGAACGCTTCGGCAGCGAGATTTTCAACGGTAGGAATACGGTCCAGCACGACGGTCTTGTGGTCAGCCATCTGCTCAAGAAAACTTCGCACGACTTCGTCGCGTGCATAGACGATAAACGCGTGGTCCCACTTGTTGACGAGATGCTCCATTGCCAGCGCCTTGACGTCGGCGAAGTCCATCACCATGCCGCGATCCGGCGCGCCTTCCGTTTCGACGAGTTCACCTTGCAGCGTGATTTCCAGCACATACCGATGACCGTGCAGGTTACGGCACTGGCTGCGGTGATCGGGGATGCGGTGGCCCGCATCGAATTCAAGTTTTCGGGTAATCGTCTGCACGTCGGCTCAGCTTGGGCTTGATTCGCGTTAGGGGATGTTCAGGTACTTGTGCGTCTGCATGGACAGGCGCCATTGCGGATGCCGCTTGCACCAGTCGATCGCGAGCTTCGTATTGATGTCGCGCGACGGGCCGTCCATGGGTTGCACGAGGAAATACTCGAAGTCGAGTTTTGCGTAGTCGGCCAGCGGCTGATTGTCTTGCGGCACGACGACCTTCAACTCGTTGCCCCTCGTCACGACCAGCGGCGCGCCGGCCTTCGGGCTCACGCAAATCCAGTCGATGCTGTCCAGCACCGGCAGCGACCCGTTCGTTTCGATCGCCATTTCGAAGCCGGCTGCATGCAGGGCATCGACGAAAGGCGGGTCGATCTGCAGCATGGGCTCGCCGCCCGTACAGACCACGAACTTGTGTGCTTCGCCTTCCGGCCATTGCGACGAGATCATGGCGACGAGTTCTGCAGGTGTGCGATATTTACCGCCGTTCTCGCCGTCCGTGCCAACGAAATCCGTGTCGCAAAACTGGCAGACGGCGTCCGCGCGATCTTCCTCGCGGCCCGACCAGAGATTGCAGCCGGCGAAGCGGCAGAACACGGCCGGGCGGCCGGCATTTGCGCCTTCGCCCTGCAACGTATAGAAAATTTCCTTTACTGCGTACGTCATGATCAGACCGGTTCAGTGGTGACTTGCTCACCCGACTTGTAGGCTTCGTAGCCGCGCTTGCGCAGCTTGCATGCCGGGCATTGGCCGCAGCCAAAACCCCAATCATGCAACTCGGCGCGCTCGCCGACATAACACGTGTGCGTCTCGACACGCACCAGTTCCACCAGCGCCTCGCCGCCTAGCTGTTCGGCCAGGCGCCAGGTGTCGGCTTTATCGAGCCACATCAGCGGTGTCTCGAGCAGGAAGCGGCTGTCCATGCCGAGGTTGAGGGCGACTTGCAACGCCTTCATGGTGTCGTCGCGGCAATCGGGGTAGCCCGAGAAATCCGTTTCGCACATGCCGCCGACGAGCACCTTCAATCCGCGCCGATAGGCAATGGCGGCGGCGATCGTCATGAACATGAGATTGCGGCCGGGCACGAAGGTATTGGGCAAGCCGTTCGCGCTGGCTTCAATTTCGATCTCGCGCGTCATGGCGGTGTCGCTGATCGCACCGAGGACCGACAGGTCGATCATGTGATCTTCGCCGAGCCGTTCTGCCCACTGCGGAAACTGCTGTTTCACCGATGCCCGAAAACCTTCCCGGCATTCGAGTTCCACGCGATGGCGCTGACCATAGTCGAAGCCGAGTGTCTCGACGGTCGTAAAGCGATCGAGCGCCCAGGCGAGGCATGTGGCCGAATCCTGGCCGCCGGAAAACAGCACCAGTGCGCTGTCTTTAGCGTCTGTCCGAGTCACCGTGAAACTCCAATGGAGAAGAGGGGATGCGCGATCTGGCTAAGGTTCAGGAGAGGCCGCAGCGCGCGGTTTTATCCCGGTCCTATCTTAGCCAAGTCTTTGAAGAACCAAGGATTTTATCATGAAGGTGGCATTCGCTCCCGGCCGGAGCTTGACCCGGCGGAGAAGGCTCGGGACAGGTTGGCGTCCAGTGCGCATCCAGTGCGAGCGAAAACAAAATAGCACAATGGAAAATGCCCGGAAACCTTGCGGTTTCCGGGCATTTTTTGCAACTGTGGTGGCCTGGGACGGAATCGAACCATCGACACGCGGATTTTCAATCCGCTGCTCTACCAACTGAGCTACCGGGCCACGAAGAACGAAAGTATATCAAAGGGGATTATGTCGCTCAAGTGCTTTTTGCCAGCTTTTTACTGTAACGATCCTGGAACGCCCGCCAGTCAAGCCTCGCTCTTGTTCTTGCCCAGATCCACGCCGAGTTGCTTGAGCTTGCGATACAAGTGCGTACGCTCCAGTCCCGTCTTTTCCGCCACCCGCGTCATGCTGCCGTTCTCACGCGCCAGGTGATACTCGAAGTACGCGCGCTCAAACGCATCGCGGGCATCGCGTAACGGAATGTCGAAGGAGATGGACGCCGTCGCGCCCGCCGGACCCGTTGCACCCAGCGCGCCGCCATCGCCACCCGCCAGGTTCAGCGATGCAGCCACCGGCAACGCAGCAGAAGCCGGCACGGTCGAACCGCTCGACGGCAAAGCCGGCCGCGTGGCCGCATTCGCGATTGGCGCCGCAGCCGTGCCGCGAGCAAGACCCTGCTCGACCGCCTTGAGCAATTTTTGCAACGCGATCGGTTTCTCGAGGAAGTTGAGCGCACCAATCTTCGTGGCCTCAACCGCCGTATCGATAGTCGCATGGCCCGACATCATGATCACCGGCATGGTGAGCTTGCCCTGCGCCGCCCACTCTTTCAGCAGGGTCACGCCGTCGGTATCGGGCATCCAGATGTCGAGCAGCACGAGATCCGGCGCCTGCCGCAACCGGTACTCCCGCGCATGCTGCGCATTCTCTGCCGTCTCCACCACGTGACCTTCGTCGCTCAGGATCTCCGAGAGCAATTCCCGGATACCCATTTCGTCGTCTACCACCAGGATGGTTGCCATTTACGCTGCCCTTGTCTGCACTAATGCTTTTGTCGTTCCGTGACTCGCCGCCGCCGCCGAGGGCGGCGTCGCGCCCGGTTCGGCGGTATCGTCCGCGAGTTGCAGGAACAGAATCGAGATCTGCGCGCCTTCGATCACGTCAGGGGTCTTCGAACGATTGCGGATGTCGATGCGCGCGCCATGCTCGTCGACGATCTTCTTCACCGTTGCAAGACCCAGACCCGTGCCCTTGGCCTTCGTTGTCACATAAGGCTCGAACGCGCGCGAGAGAATTCGCGCGGGAAAACCAGAACCGTTATCCGATACCGTCAACCGCACCGCCACGCGGGCATGTCCGGAGGCATCGGAGTCGCCATATTCTACTGTCTTCGTTTCAAGCAGCACGCGCGGTTCAGCCACATCGGCCACCGCATCCTGCGCATTCTGCAAGAGATTGTGAATCACCTGCCTGAGCTGCGTCGCGTCGCCACGAATCACCGGCAATTTTGTCAGCTCCACGGTGATATGACTCTTGCCCTCTTCAATGCCATACAACGTCAGCACCTCGGTCACGAGATCATTGAGCTGCAGATTGCCCAGGACGGCCGGCGGCGTACGCGCGTATTCGCGGAAGTCGTCGACCATCTGCTTCATCGCCTGCACCTGGTTCACGATGGTGGTCGCGCCGCGCTTGAGCACGTCCGCATCGGCGGGAGCAAGCTTGTCGGCCAGCTTCATCTGCAACCGTTCCGCCGATAGCTGGATCGGTGTCAGCGGATTCTTGATCTCGTGCGCAAGCCTCCGCGCGACTTCGCCCCATGCGACAGAACGCTGCGCCGAGATGACGTCGGAGATATCGTCGAATACGACTACGTAGCCCGTTGTCTCGGCGTCGTCGGTATCGCTTTCGGTCAGGGTCAGCAATTGCGTGCCGCGTACCAGCAAGGTTAGCGGATCGGTCTCGCCGGCCACCGGTACTGCAAGCTGCTGTTGCCAGTGCCCACGGTCGCCAATGGGCCGGCCGCTGCCGCTCGCGGCTGCATCGCGATCTGCAAATGCCTTTCGCACCATTGCACCAAACTCGGACAGCACGCCGATCTGTTCAAGCGGCAAGTTCAGCGACGCATTGAACGGCTGCCGGAAGATCCGCTCGGCGCCGCGATTCGCCGTGGTCAGTCGAAACTGCCGGTCGAACACGAACACGCCGGCGGTCAGGTTCGCGAGAATGCTCTCGAGATACGCCTTCGAATGTTCAAGCGCGATCCGATTGTTCTCCACCGCCGCACGCGCCTCGGACAATTGCCGCGTCATGGCGTTGAACGACTGCGTGAGGAAGCCGAGCTCGTCACGCGACTTCACTTCGCGCTTGGGCGTGTAATCGCCCTCGGCGACTTCCTTCGTGCCTTGCGCGAGCAGGAACAACGGCCGCGCGAGCTGATTGCCGAGTGCAAGCGCCAGCATCATCGCAATGAAGGTGGCGAGGAACAGCGCGAGCGTCAGCGTGCCGATATACATCTTGCGCAATCCGGTGCGCCCGAGCGCCTTCTCCTGATACTCGCGATACGCGCGCTGCACGGCGTCGGCATTGCGGGCAAGTCCGGTACTGACCGGCTGTTCGATCTGCAGGAAACGTTCGGCCGGCTGCAATTCAGTGGTCGAGCTATCGGGGATCTTCACGATCACCCGCAGCCTCAGTGCGCCCTTCGGCCCGGTCTGGCTTGAATCGCCATCGACCTCGCCTTCAATCGCCCCGTACGGCCTGCCACGCGCCTGATTCAGTTGCAGCGGAGTGGGCAGGTCGTCAGGCACGAGCGCCGCGAAATTACTCGATGCCTGCGCCACCACACGCACATCGGGCGCGGTACCGGAGCCGCTTCTCGCCGGTTCGACGATGGTCGCGTCCTGCACATTGAACTGATCGCGCAAGCGCAACAGCGTGAGCGTGAGGCTGGTCGGATCGGCGCTTGCAAGCTGGTCGCCCATCAGGCGGCCCTTGTTCTGCAAATCGGACAACGATGCATCCAGCATGCCGCGCCCGAGATTCAGCCCGGACGTGAGCGCGGTTTCCACGTTCACGTCGAACCACGACTCGATACTGCGCGACACGAACTGATACGACACCACATAGATGATCGCGCCCGGCACTACGCCCACGAGCGCAAAGATGAACGCGAGTTTCGCGAGCAGCCGCGTGCCGAACTTGCCCTGCCGCACCCGGGTGATGATGATCGCCAGCAGCCCGATCACGATCAGTATCAGCACGACCGCCACCGCGAGATTCGCGGCGTACAGCCACTGGTAATAACGATCGAAGAACTCGGTGTTCGCGCTGGCCAGGGCCAGCATCACGAGCAGCAGAATGGCCGTGAGCGCAACCGTTGTCACGAGCACCCGAACCACGAGGCCCGTCATGTTCGTGCGGCGTAGCGGTCGGCGGCGTAGTTTATTTAGCACTGGTCGCCGCCGTAAAAGTAAAACGCTTCCAGTCGGAAGAGAGATTCCAGTCGCGGTTGTTGACCGCGTCGATCTGGAACGGCTTGGGCATCAGTGCAATGTCGAGCTGCATGCGCACTGAAGCGTTATATGTCTCGCCGGGCTTGACCTGGTTACGATCGATTACGTGCCAAGACGTCACGTGCTTGATGACCGCGAGCGCTTCCTCAAGCGTGGCGAAACCGAGCTGCAAGCCCCCGGTAGAGACACGATATTCGCGTGTCAGGGGCTGAAACGAAAGCCGGATACTTTGCGACACGCTCACCGGTTCTTCGTCGAACCAATACCAGCGCGGCCGCGACAGATCGAAATCCGTTGTGAAATACAAAGGCACACCCTTGTTTACGGCGTCTTCAAGGCTGCTGTTGAGGTCGAAGTCGAAACGGGCGTCGAGACTCCAGCCCGATCCGTCCGCCTGCAGCGACGCACGCTGCACAGCGATGGGATCGGCCTGCGCGGCCGAAACGGGCATGAACGACAGCGCAAGGCTCAATAGCATGGCCAGCACGGCCTGGCCGGCAGGCGCGAGCCGCAGCGGGAAAAAGCGTTTGATCGTCACCGTTTCTGAAAGCGCGCGTAGAAGAATCCGTCGTGGTCCGCAAAGGCTTCCGCGTCCCGCGTCAATGTTGAACGGGTACGTTGCGCCTCGCCTGAATTGTCCGTCAGCGAGTTCGCGACCGGGTCCGGTGATACTTGCCCACCAGCCGCGCCGGTGCGGCTGGCTGTCGGCAATAATTGCCCCGGCGCGTCCAATCGTACCGCATCTTCGTGCACCGCTCCAAACCACTGCGCCTGTAACTCGCCCTCTTCCGGGAAGATTGAGCATGTAACGTAGAGCAACTCGCCGCCGGTTGCGACCAGGGGCCAGAGCGCAGAAAGGATGCGGCGCTGCTCTTCGACCAAGGCGGCGATGTCAGTCGGACGGCGCAGCCAGCGAATGTCCGGATGACGCCGCACGATACCCGATGCCGAGCACGGCACGTCGGCAAGAATGCGATCGAACGGATCTCCGTCCGACCAGCCCGACGGCTCGCCGGCATCGCCTACGCGAATTTCCGCTTGCACGTTCAGGCGCTGCAGATTCTCTCCGATACGCCGCGCGCGCCCCGCGTCGCTTTCCACCGCAATCAACTCGACGTTCGCCAGTTCCAGCACATGGCCCGTCTTGCCACCGGGTGCCGCGCAGGCATCGAGCACGCGCATGCCATCGCGCGCATTCAGCAACTGCGCGGCGAGTTGCGCGCCGGCGTCCTGAACCGAGACGACGCCGTCGGCGAAACCGGGAATCTTGTCGACCGCCGTCGGCGTCTTGAGACGCACGGCATGAATGCCCGCGGCTTCGGCTTCTGTGTGCTCGGCCTTGAGGACGTCGAGATATTGCGCGACGCTCATACGCCGTGCGTTCACGCGCAACGTAAGTGGCCCTTGCCGGTTACCGGCGTCCAGGATGTTTTCCCATTCGTCCGGATGACCGCGCTTTACCGCATCGATCCACCATGCGGGATAGTTGAAACGCGCGACCGGATCGCTTTGAACCTCGGCGAGTAACGCTTCACGTTCACGCAGGAACGAGCGCAACACGGCGTTGACCAGACCCTTTGCAAACGCGAATTCGCGCCGCGCGGCGACGGCGTTGACGGCTTGATCGACAACGGTAAATGGCGTGTAGGCGGCCTCGGCTTCGTCGTCCACCAGAAGGGCGAACGCGCATGCCATGACATTCGATACATGCGGCGGCGGCGCTTTGCGCACCAGTTTCGCGAGCAGCGCCTCGGCCACGGCAAGGCGCCGCAACGTGCGGTACGCAATGTCCTGCGTCGCCCCGCGCGATACCGCCACGTGCGTGGCCGCAATGACCGTCTGCAAGGCTGCGGGCAGCGCGGAACCGGCACGCACCGCGCCGACTGCTTGCGCGGCGGCATCGAGCGCGAACGCAAGGGAATCGGGAGCGAGGTGAAGCGTGGCGAGCCGGGCGTCGGACGACGCTCGACTGCTTTCCGCCGATGAAACGGTGCGGCGTCGGGAAGGCTTTTCGGTCATGTCGGGGCGAAGGCGTTCGAGCCGGCCGATGCCGGTCCGCACAAACGAAGCATTGTAACTTGCGAGGGGTTTGGGTCTGAGATTGAGGCTGGAATGCTGGCCGAACGGACGGGGTTGGAGGCAACCCTCTGTTTATATGACAGGGTGTCATGGTGTGACAAGACCCATCGCCGCTCTCGCGGCGATGGGTCCATGACTATGCCTTAGACAGCTCCCATCACTCCATCCGGCCGGTTCGCGCCATTTCCATCAGGCGCGCAACGCGTTCCTCGGTCGCCGGGTGCGTGGAAAAGAGCTTCGAGATTCCGCCACCCGCCAGCGGGTTCATGATCATCATCTGCGCCGTGGCGGGATGCTGCTCGGCGGCGGGGAATGGCACGCCCGCGGCATACGCGTGGATTTTCTCGAGCGCGCTGGCGAGCGCTTGCGGATCGCCGGAAATCTGCGCGCCGCCGCGATCAGCCTCGAATTCCCGCGCCCGCGAAATAGCCATCTGGATCAGCGCACCGGCCAGCGGAGCCAACATGGCGACAGCAATAGCGGCGATCGGATTCGTGCGCCGGCCTTCGGAATCCCGGCCGCCGAAGAACATGGCGAAGTTGGCCAGCGCCGAGATAGCACCGGCCATGGTCGCCGATATTGTCGAGATCAGGATGTCGCGGTGCTTCACGTGCGCCAGCTCATGCGCCATCACGCCGCGCAACTCGCGCTCGGACAACACCCGCAAGATGCCGGTAGTCGCCGCAACCGCCGCGTGCTCCGGATTACGCCCTGTTGCAAACGCGTTGGGCGCATTTTCGTCGATGAGATACACCTTCGGCATGGGCAGTTGCGCCCGCGTGGCGAGTTCGCGGACCATCCGGTAAAACTGCGGCGCGCTGGCTTCGTCGACTTCCTGTGCGTTGTACATCTTCAGCACGAGCTTGTCCGAGAACCAGTACGAAAAGAAATTCATGGCGAGGGCGACGATCAGCGCAAGCATCATCCCCTTGCTGCCGCCGATCATTCCTCCGATCACGACAAAAAGGGCCGTGATCGCTGCCATCAGCATCGCCGTTTTGACCCAGTTGAACATGTCTTGAACTCCTCACCCAATATCAATGCGCGTTAAGCGCGAGCGGCCGAAGCGGCCTTTTTGCCTGACCAGACAATCTGCCCGCAATTGCCCGGCCTCAGATTGTAAGCAAAATGTTAGATAAGGACATCCCGTAAAAATTCAATCACCTGTGTGAAGTCGCCAGCTTGATGCCCAGTCCGACGAATGCACTGCCCACCACCCTGTCCAGCCATAGCTTGACGCCGGGCTTGCCGGAGAAGCGTTGCGTTACGCTGCCCGCGATCCACGCCACGAACGTGTTCCAGAACGTGCTGACCAGCACGAACACAAAACCAAGCGCGAGGAAGGCGAGGGTTTTGTGTTCGCTGTCGACGGCAACGAATTGCGGAATGAACGAGACGAAAAACAGCACCACTTTCGGGTTCAGCACATTCGTGACGAAGCCTTGCGTGAAGATTTGCTGGAGCGACTTCGGTGCGGCGGGAACGCGGGTCGCTTCGCTCGGCTTGTGGCTGGTTTTCGCGGCTGCCGGCTTGGCGAAGATCAGCCGCACGCCAAGATAGATCAAGTAAATCGCTCCCGCGAACTTGACGATGGTGAACGCCGTCACCGATGCCGCCAGCAACGCCGTCAGCCCGAACGCGCAGGCCAGCGTATGCACAATGCAGCCGAGCGCAATGCCCAGCGCCGACACCACGCCCGCGCCACGCCCCTGTGCGACACTCCGGCCGACGATGTACGCCGTATCCGGCCCCGGCGTAACGCTCAGCAACATGACGGCGACGATAAACAGCGTGAAACCGGTGATTCCAAGCATTGCGGGACCTATGTTTTTTGGCTGGTTTTAGCCGTCGCAACGACGGCGTGGCAAATACGCTGACACCGTTTCAGGCATCCGGCGCGACTTCCCGAAGTTCGAATCGTTGCCCTTTAACAATAGGCGATCCCGCAAGAAATTCGCGCACAGGCAGTCGTTTGCCGCCGGGCTTTTGCAACTGCGTGAGACGCAAGCCGCCCTGACCGCATGCGACCACGACACCCTCCGCACCGCTTTCCACAATCGCGCCGGGATCCGCATCACCCGTCAGTGCCACCGGCTCTGCGGCCCAGATCTTGACGACAACGCCATCGAGCGTTCCAAACGCGCCGGGAAACGGATCGAAGGCGCGAATCTGACGCGCGAGCATGCTCGCCGGACGACGCCAGTCGAGCGCCGCTTCGTGCTTGGCGATCTTCTCGGCGTACGTCGCGCCGTCCGGCGGCTGCGGCGTGGCGGGCAAGGCGCCGTCCCGTTCGAGATCCCGCAACGCTTCGACGATCAGATCAGCACCGAGCCGGGCCATCCGGTCGTGCAGCGTGGCCGTGGTGTCCGCAGGCGTGATCGCGATGCGGCCTTCCCGGATCATTGCACCGGTATCGAGTCCCGCATCCATCTGCATCAGCGTGATGCCCGTCTCGGCGTCACCAGCTTCGAGCGCACGATGAATGGGCGCTGCGCCGCGCCAGCGAGGCAACAGCGAACCATGAATGTTGATTGCGCCCAACGGCGGGATGTCGAGCACTTCCTGCGGCAGGATCAGCCCGTACGCCGCAACCACCATGACGTCGTGCGGCGTGGCCTTCAGCAGTTCAATTGCGGCGGCCGCTTCCTCGGGATACTTGCCATTGCGCCGCAACGAGGTCGGCTGCGCCACCGGCAAGCCGCGCTCGACCGCCAACCGCTTGACCGGCCCGGGAGCCAGTTTCAATCCGCGTCCGGCGGGCCGGTCCGGCTGCGTCAACACGAGCGGCACATGAAAACCCGCCGCGTGAATGGCGGCCAGTGCGGCAGCGGCAAATTCAGGTGTTCCGGCAAATACGACACGCAGCGATTGAGTCATCGATTCAGCAACCTGCAAATTCCAGCATCCGTCTTGGTGAATCGACCCGTCACAGCGCCTTTTCGAGCTTTTTCATCTTGCCGCGAATTCGCGTCTGCTTCAGCGACGAAAGGTATTCCACAAACACGCGTCCCATCAGGTGATCCATCTCGTGCTGGATGCACACCGCAAGCAACTCTTCGCAGTCGATTTCAAACGTCTCGCCCTTCTCGTTCAGCGCGCGCACGCGCACCTTTTCCGGCCGCTCGACGAAGTCGTAGATGCCCGGCACCGACAGGCAGCCTTCCTCGTGATCCTTCTTCTCGTCGCTCGACCAGATGATCTCCGGATTGATGAAGGCCTGAAGCTGGTCGTGCGTGTCCGACGTGTCGATCACGATCACGCGTTCATGCACGTCCACCTGGGTCGCGGCAAGGCCGACGCCAGGCGCCGCGTACATGGTTTCAGCCATATCTGCGACGAGCTTGCGAATCCGGTCATTGACGACCTCTACGGGCTTCGCGACCTTGTGCAGCCGCTTGTCCGGGTATTTGAGTATGTTGAGCAGAGCCATGATTCAGATTATCGACGCACGCCGCGGCGCGCGATAGTCGGCCATTCGGCCAGGTTGTAAAAGAGTGCCGGTATCGAGAAGATGATTGGGCCGAAACGCGGCGCTTCAACGTCGTTTCAGTGCCGCTCGCGGGGCGGCAACGCGTTGTCCGAAAGGCCAGGAAAAAGGCCCTTCGACAATCCTTTCGTATTTCGGAATATGAAAATTTTAACATGACACCTTTCCTGTTGCCGACGGCCGACGCCAAGCCCTGTCTGGGAGAGACCGATTTGCGGGACGTTTCGGCCTGGCTGCGGCTGGCTAATGCGAGCGGTTTACCGCCCATCGCGCTGCGTGCGTTGCTTGCCGAATTCGGCGGGCCGCAGGCGGTGCTGAACTAGTCATTCGGCGCGCCCGCGGCAATCGCCGGAGAGAAAGCGGCCTGTGCGGTGCTTGGGCCCCCGCCGCGCTCGGAACTCGGTCCATTCGACGAATGCCTTGCGCGCACGCTTGAGTGGGCGTCGGTTCCGGGCAACAGGATCGTCACGCTTGCGGATTCAGCGTACCCGCCGGCGCTCCTGACCATGCCCGATCCGCCACCGCTGCTATATGTAAAGGGACGGCTGGACCTGCTTCAGGCCCGGGCGGTGGCAATTGTCGGCAGCCGAAGCGCAACGCCGCAAGGCATTGACGACGCCCGCCGCTTCGCGCAGGCCCTTTCGGATGCGGGGCTCGCGATTGTGTCGGGGCTCGCGCTGGGTATCGACGGCGCGGCGCATCGTGGAGGACTAAGCGGTCTCGGCGGCACGATTGCGGTCATTGGAACGGGGGCGGATCTTGTCTATCCGCCGCTGCACCACGCGCTGGCGCACGAAATTGCGACAAACGGCACGATCGTGTCGGAATGGCCACTCGGCACACCGGCCCGGCCGGCAAATTTTCCGCAGCGTAACCGCCTGATCGCGGGGTTGGTGAGTGGCGTGCTGATCGTCGAAGCAGCCACGCGTTCGGGTTCGCTGATTACCGCCCGGCTCGCCAACGAAATGGGGCGCGACGTATTCGCTATCCCGGGCTCGATCCACGCGCCGCTATCGCGCGGGTGTCATCGGATGATCCAGCAGGGGGCGAAGCTCGTGGAAACACCCGAGGACATTCTCGAGAAGTTCGGTTTTTCGGTTCAGAGCAAAGCAGCGGCGGCGCCCGTTTCGAAGCCACGAAAGCGTGGGAAAGCGCGTCGGGGTCAGCAACCGCCGCGCGTAGCAAGCCGGCGAGCGCGTCCTGGGCATCAGCGTCAATAAAACTGGCCACTCCCGAAACCGACCGCCTGCTCGATGCACTCGGGCACGCGCCCGCGACGCTTGAAATTCTTGCCGAGCGGACCGAAATGGATGGTGCGACGCTACAAAGCCTGCTGTTGCAACTCGAATTGTCGGGACGGGTTGGCGCGTTGCCGGGGGGGACGCTTTACCCGGCTTGAGCGCTGATTTTTCGGCACCATGCTACATTCGCGACAAAATCCGCTTCTTGCAAACCCAACAAATGACTGACGAAAAGGACCGCAAGGAACCATGCCCGCGCTGAATCTCGACACCGACGCCGATCAGATCGCCGAGCGCCTGACCAGCGCCGGCACGCTGCTCGTCGCCTGCCTGTGCGCCGAATGGTGCGGGACGTGCCGCGATTATCGCGAGGGTTTCGACCTGCTCGCCGACGCCCATCCGGACATCTGCTTTGCATGGATCGACATTGAAAACCAGGCGGATCGCTTCGATGACCTCGATGTGGAAAATTTTCCGACCGTCTTGATTGAAGACGCTGTGACAACCCGTTTTTTTGGAACGGTATTGCCGCAAACGTCCATTGTCGCGCGCATGTTGACCGATTTGAGCGCGTTGCCGGGGATGGTGGGCGCACCGAAGATCCGGCCCGCGCTCGTCGCCGCGTAAATTCGAATCAACTGGCAAGACCAATATGCGCAACTGAGCGCACTCGTAAGCTGAAACGGCTTTCGCGCTTGCATCACAAAGCGCCCACATTCACCGTTCGGCATCCCGCGTTTCACTAAATGCCAGACCGCGCGCCGCACGCCATATGCTATAAAGCGGACGTTAACGAGTCCGAACCGTGGTGGCGCAAGCCGCCCAAACCCGGCCTCATGCCAGTCCCTAACTAGAATCGAGTCATGTCCAAAGCCCTGATCATCGCTGAAAAGCCTTCTGTCGCGAACGACATCGCGCGCGCTTTGGGCGGCTTCACCAAGCATGACGAATATTACGAAAGCGAAGACTACGTGCTGTCGTCGGCTGTCGGCCACTTGCTCGAAATTGCCGCGCCGGAAGAGTACGAGGTCAAGCGCGGCAAGTGGAGCTTCGCCAACCTGCCCGTCATTCCGCCCCATTTCGACCTGAATCCGATCGCCAAAACCGAATCGCGGCTGAAGGTGCTGAGCAAACTGCTCAAGCGCAAGGACGTCGATCGCCTGATCAACGCTTGTGACGCGGGGCGCGAAGGCGAGCTGATTTTTCGCCTGATCGCGCAACACGCCAAAGCCAAGCAGCCGGTGCAGCGCCTCTGGCTCCAGTCGATGACCGCCGGTTCCATCCGCGACGGTTTTGCGAACCTGCGCAGCGACGCCGACATGCAGCCGCTCGCGGACGCCGCCCGTTGCCGCTCCGAAGCCGACTGGCTCGTGGGCATCAACGGCACGCGCGCCATGACCGCGTTCAACAGCAAGGGCGGCGGGTTCTTCCTGACGACGGTTGGCCGCGTTCAGACGCCAACGTTGTCTATCGTCGTGGAACGCGAGGAAAAGATCCGTCGTTTCGTGCCGCGCGATTATTGGGAAGTGCGTGCTGAATTTATCGCTGCGAAGGGCATGTACGAAGGTCGCTGGTTCGACCCGAAATTCAAGCGCGTCGAGGGCGATCCGGAGCAGCGCGACTCGCGCCTCTGGAGCTTGCCCGCTGCGGAAACCATTGTCGCGGCTTGCCGTGGCAAGACCGGCACGGTCACGGAAGAAGCGAAGCCGACCACGCAGATGTCGCCGTTGCTGTTCGACCTGACCAGCTTGCAGCGCGAGGCCAATGGCCGCTTTGGGTTTTCGGCCAAAAACACGCTCGGCCTGGCTCAGGCGTTGTATGAAAAGCACAAGGTGCTGACGTACCCGCGAACTGACGCCCGCGCGCTGCCGGAAGATTACATTCCGACGGTGAAAGACACGCTCGCGATGCTCAAGGAGAGCAACAACTACTTGCCGCACGCGAAGCAGGCGTTGGACAAGGGCTGGGTGAAACCGAACAAACGCATCTTCGACAACTCGAAGATCAGCGATCACTTCGCCATCATCCCGACCCTGCAGGCGCCGAAAGCGCTGTCCGAGCCGGAGCAGAAGCTGTACGACCTGGTCGTGAAGCGCTTCCTCGCGGTATTTTTCCCGGCGGCCGAATACCTGGTCACCACGCGGATCACCGAAGTCGCCGGCCATCATTTCAAGACCGAAGGCAAGGTGCTCGTCGAGCCGGGCTGGCTGCAGGTCTACGGCAAGGAAGTGGGCGGCGAAGAAGCCAATCTCGTGCAGGTCCAGAAGGACGAGAAGGTCGACGTCGAGAAGGTCGCCGCAGTGGGTCTCGTGACGAAACCGCCGGCGCGCTACAACGAAGCGTCGTTGCTCTCGGCCATGGAAGGCGCGGGCAAGCTCATTGAAGATGAGGAATTGCGCGAAGCAATGGCCGCAAAGGGCTTGGGCACGCCGGCTACGCGTGCAGCGGTCATCGAAGGGCTGCTGGGCGAAAAGTACATGGTGCGCGAAGGCCGCGAGCTGATTCCTACGGCAAAGGCGTTCCAGTTGATGACCTTGCTGCGCGGTCTGGGCGTAGAGGAACTGACGGCCCCGGAATTGACCGGCGAGTGGGAGCACAAGCTGTCGCAGATGGAACGCGGCAAGCTCCCGCGCGACGAGTTCATGCAGGAAATCGCGCGCATGACACAGACCATCGTGAAGCGCGCGAAGGAATACGACTCCGACACCATCCCCGGCGATTATTCGACGCTCGAAACACCGTGTCCGAATTGCGGCAGCCAGATTAAAGAGAACTATCGGCGATTCGCTTGTACGAAGTGCGAATTCTCGATGTCGAAGATTCCCGGCGGACGGCAGTTCGAGATTCCGGAAGTCGAGCAGTTGATCAAGGATAAAACCATCGGGCCGCTGTCGGGTTTCCGTAGCAAGATGGGCCGGCCGTTTTCCGCCATCCTGAAGCTGTCCTTCGACGACGAAATCAAGAACTGGAAACTCGAGTTCGACTTCGGTCAGGATTCAGGCGGCGAAGACGGCGAACCGGTGGATTTCTCGGAGCAGACGCCGGTTGGCGCGTGTCCGAAGTGCCAGTCGCGCGTGTACGAGCACGGCATGAGTTATGTGTGCGAAAACTCGGTGGCGAATCCGAAGACCTGCGATTTCCGTTCGGGCAAGGTGATCCTGCAGCAGGAAATGTCGCGCGAGCAAATGACGAAACTGCTCGAAGAAGGACGCACGGACTTGCTGACGGGCTTCAAGTCGTCGCGCACGGGCCGTAACTTCAAGGCGTTTCTCGTGAAGCAGCCGGACGGCAAGATCGGCTTCGAATTCGAGAAGAAGGAACCGAAGCCGGGTGCCAAGCCGGCCGTCAAGCGCGGTGCTGCGGCAGCTGCTGAAACAGAAGACGAAGGCGACGGCGACGTCGCCGTGGCGGCCAAGAAAACGACCGTCAAGCCTGCGGCGAAGAAAGCGCCTGCGAAGAAGGTGGCGGCCAAGAAGGCACCGGCTCGCAAGGCGGGTTAATTTTCAGGTATTCAGGTTTTGAGGGCCGTAGGTTAGGCCCCGCATTAAAAAAGCCCGCGAATCATCCGCGGGCTTTTTTTCGTTCATCGTGCTGGACAACGCTTGACCGCCCAATGAGCCCCACCAAGGCGGCCCCCATCAGAACGGCGAGGGCATGGCCGGCGTCGCACGCGAGCGCGACTTCGCAGGCTTGCTTCCGACCTTGCTGTCATCGGCGGAAGGCGCTTCGAATCGTGCACCGCCTTCTGCTTCCGCGTACGCCGCATGCGCAACCAGCGGCTCGGAATCGCGCTCATCGATTGCCGGCGCCCCCGGCTTGACGAACCCGTCCTTCACCCATTGCTCGCCCAACTGATGATTCGGCGTCTGGCTGAAATGCTCCACAAGGTGATCGATGAACGTGCGCACCTTCGCCGGCAAATGGCGCCGGCTCGGATACGCGACGTTGATCTCGACCTGCGGCAGCTGATAGTCGCTCAGCAGGCGCACGAGCCTGCCGCGCGTGGTGTCGTTGCCGATCAGGTAACTCGGCAGGATCGCGATGCCCATGCCGAGCAGCGCGAACTGGCGCAGCATCTCGGTATTGTTCGCGACGATCACGTTCGTCGGCCGCACGCGCACTTCGCCTTCCGGGCCGGTGAACACGCGCTCATCGCCGAAATATTCGGACGGCAAGCTCAGCGACGGATGCTCGGCCAGGTCTTCCGGCCGCGCCGGCACGCCGTGCTTTTCGAGATACCCGGGCGTCGCGCATACGGTCAGGCACCCGGTCGTCAGGCGCCGCGTGACAATGCTTGCGCTGCGCATCTGGCGCGCGATCACAATGCCCACGTCGAAGCCCTCTTCCACCAGATCGACTTGCCGGTCGACCAGCGTGACGTCCGGCACGACTTTCGGATAGCGTTGCGCGTAGGTCTGCAGCACGGGCGCGAGGTTGTGCAGGCCGAACACGACGGGTGCGACAATTCGTAGCGATCCAACCGGCTCGTGGTTACGTGCAACCACCATTTGTTCGACGTCCTCAAGCTCGTCGAGGATCTGGCGAGCGCGTTCCAGGTACACCTGGCCGGACTCGGTTAGCGACAGGCTGCGCGTAGTGCGGTTGAGCAAGCGGGTGCCCAGACGCCCCTCCAGGTCAGCAATATGACGTGTTGCCACTGCATTCGAGATATCCATTGCGCCGGCTGCGCGGGCAAAACTGCCGAGATCCGCCACTCGGACGAATACTTTCATCGACTGCAAATGATCCATGAGACAACTCCTGCTGCTAGACGGCCTCTTTTAAATTCCAGAAGCAATTCGGAATTATCCTAGGACTCCGTCTTTCGTGCAGAAGTTGCCGAAAATGTGACTTTTTACGACAAAAAATTTCGGGTTTAACATTCAGTAAGGTAAAACACAGTGCATTGTTGCTAAATTCGGAACGATGTAGCTCTAAAGTAAGAGCCGATATAATTCTGAAAAACTGGCTGAAGCAATTTTGGCGCAGTACTGCGGGAAATGCATAAGAGCCGCTAATGCGGCCCTTATTTCATCGATTATGTCGACTTCCGTCACTAATCGCGCTAATCGTGCTGTAACAGAAAGTCAGGCTGAAAGTCTTTTTTCGATCCCGGCTTTCGTCTCTGAAAGCTCGTCGGGTAGTCCCTGGGCGAGTTTCGTGAACAACTCATCGTGCAATTCGAGTTCAGCGCGCCATGCCGAGTCCTGCACAGAGACCACGCGTTCGAACTGTTCCCGGGTGAAGTCGAGTGCACCCCAGTCTATGTCCTCAAAGCGCGGCGACAACCCGAACGCATGTTCCTCACCCTTCGCGGTGCCTTCAATACGGCCGATCATCCAGCTCAGCACGCGCATGTTGTCGCCGAAACCGGGCCACACGAACTTGCCGTCGTCGCCCTTGCGGAACCAGTTCACGCAGAAGAATTTCGGCAGCCTGGCGTCGAGTTTCTCCAGCCGCTCGCCCACTTTCAGCCAGTGCCCGAAATAGTCGCTCATGTTGTAGCCGCAGAACGGCAGCATGGCGAACGGATCGCGCCTGACCACGCCTTGCTGGCCGGCCGCGGCGGCGGTGGTTTCGGAGCCCATCGTGGCGGCCATGTAGACGCCCTCATTCCAGTTGCGCGCCTCGGTCACGAGCGGCACGGTGTCGGAACGACGGCCGCCGAAAATAAATGCATCGATCGCTACGCCCGCCGGATTTTCCCAGTCGGCATCAATAGATGGGCATTGCGCGGCCGGTGCCGTGAAGCGCGCGTTCGGATGCGCCGCCTTCTTGCCCGACTCGGGTGCCCAGTCGTTACCCTGCCAGTCGATCAGATGCGCCGGCGGTGTGTCTGTCATGCCTTCCCACCAGACATCGCCGTCGTCGGTAAGGGCCACGTTCGTGAAAATCACGTTCTCCTTGAGCGTCGCCATGGCATTGAAGTTGGTCTTTTCGCTCGTGCCCGGCGCCACGCCGAAATAGCCCGCTTCGGGGTTGATCGCGTACAAGCGGCCGTCGCGGCCCGGCTTGATCCAGGCGATGTCATCGCCGATGGTGGAGACCGTCCAGCCCGCCATGTCCTGCGGCGGGATCAGCATCGCGAAGTTGGTCTTGCCGCACGCCGATGGAAACGCGGCCGCGACGTGATACTTGCGCCCTTCCGGCGACGTCACACCGAGAATCAGCATGTGTTCGGCGAGCCAGCCTTCGTCGCGTCCCATTGTCGATGCAATCCGCAGCGCAAAACATTTCTTGCCGAGGAGCGCGTTGCCGCCGTAACCCGAACCGAAACTCCAGATCTCGCGGCTTTCCGGAAAATGGACGATGTATTTCGTGTCATTGCACGGCCACGGCACGTCCTTCTGCCCTGCCTGCAACGGAGCGCCAACCGAATGCACGCAGGGAACAAACTGACCGTCGGCGCCCAGCACGTCATACACCGCGCGGCCCATGCGCGTCATGATGCGCATGTTGGTGACCACGTACGGGCTGTCGGTCAGTTCCACGCCAATGTGCGCGATCGGCGAGCCTAGCGGGCCCATCGAAAAGGGGACAACGAACATCGTCCGGCCGGTCATGCAGCCGTCGAAGAGACCGTCCAGCGTAAGACGCATTTCCGCAGGGTCGATCCAGTTGTTCGTCGGACCGGCCTGGCTTGCGCGCGCCGAGCAAATGAACGTCCGATCTTCCACCCGCGCGACGTCGGACGGGTCCGAGCAGGCGAGATAGGAATTAGGCCGTTTGGCCGGATTGAGGCGTTTGAGCGTGCCGGCATCGACCATTTGCTGGGACAGGCGGTCGTATTCCTCCTCCGACCCGTCGCACCATTCAATCCGGTCCGGCTTCGTCAGCGCGGCGACCCGCTGCACCCAGTCGATGAGTTTTTGGTTCTTCACATACGACGGTGCGTCGCGGTCGGCGACTACGTTTTGATCTACTACTGCGGGCTGGTTCATCGAGCACACTCCGTTCTTAGATGAGAAAACGGTTTGCAACCCGCCGGCGCTGCTCGCGAGAGGCGCATTTCAGGTCGCCGGTTTTGCCTGCACGGCGGAACTCACGTGGCAGACGGCGACACAAAAACAAGGCATGCGTCGGGGAGTTGACTAGTCTGGTGGCGACTGCCGTCTGAATCGCGGCTTGCGTCGGCACGGAACATACTGTTAAAAAGGGATAAGAATTGTCTCCATCGTTGCCGGTTTTCCGGCGCTAGTGACGCGTGAATGGCTAAACTGCCCTATTCCGCATTCGAATTCTTTCAGATACCCATTCGGCGACCGGTAAATTCGCCGTGCTACACCAGCAGCTTAACGCGACGCGATGCCCGTATTCCGGCGAATTTCTACGTAATTACCCGATAAATCCGTAATTACCCGAACTTACCGCGTCGATTCCTGTCCATCCTCGAATTTCTGCAGCACGTTTGATGCCTATCAAAAGCCAATCCATGCCAATCAAAATTGCCATCCTGGACGACTACCAAGACGCCGTTCGCAAGCTAGATTGTTTCAGTCTGCTCGCCGATCATGAGGTGAAAGTATTCAATAACACGGTGCGCGGACTCGGACAGTTGGCTAGCAGACTTTCGGAAGTAGAAGCGCTTGTGCTGATCCGCGAGCGCACCCGGATCAGCTCGCAACTGCTCGACAAACTGCCGCGGCTGCGCATGATCAGCCAGACCGGCAAAGCGGGCGGCCACATTGAACTCGATGCGTGTACCGAGCGCGGAATCGCAGTGCTCGAAGGCACCGGTTCGCCGATTGCGCCGGCCGAGCTGACCTGGGCGCTGATCATGGCCGCACAGCGCCGGATACCGCAGTACGTGGCGAACCTGAAGCAGGGGGCGTGGCAGCAGTCCGGCCTCAAGACTTCCGCATTGCCGCCGAATTTCGGCCTGGGCCAGGTGCTTCGGGGCCAGACGCTGGGGATTTGGGGATACGGAAAAATTGGCCAGTTGCTTGCCGGTTACGGCAAGGCATTTGGCATGAAAGTGATGGTCTGGGGCCGGGAGCATTCGCAGGCCGCCGCGCGTGCGGACGGCGTGGATGTGGCCGCGAGCCGCGAAGCATTGTTCGAACAGAGCGATGTGCTCTCGTTGCATCTGCGGCTGAACGACGAAACGCGCGGCATTGTCACGGCCGCCGACTTGATGCGCATGAAGCCCACCGCGCTGTTTGTGAATACCAGCCGCGCCGAACTGCTCGAAGAAAATGCGCTGCTCAACGCGCTGCATCACAACCGGCCGGGGATGGTTGCCATCGACGTGTTCGAAAGCGAGCCGATCCTGCAGGGTTATAGCCTGCTGCGCATGGAAAACGTCATTTGCACGCCGCATATCGGGTACGTGGAGCGCGAAAGCTACGAGCTCTATTTCACGGCGGCGTTCAAGAACGTCCTCGCCTTCGATGCCGGCGACACCTCGAGCGTCGCGAATCCGGAAGCGCTCGTGGGCGGACGCCGGCGATAGTTAAAGCGTGGAAATGTCCGTGGACGGTTCGCATCGGACGGGGAAATTGACCGAGTTCGCGATAAAGCAGAACTTATGCGCTTCCTCGTGCAAACGGTCCGCCAGCTTCACGTCGCCACCTGCGCCAATAGTCACTTGCGGGCGCAGGAGGACGTCGGTGAAGCGACCGCTTCCTTGCGCCGTTTCCTCCATCGTGCCAACGGGGTCA
The DNA here is from genome assembly GCF_001544555.2 of Caballeronia udeis. Lineage (GTDB taxonomy): Bacteria > Pseudomonadota > Gammaproteobacteria > Burkholderiales > Burkholderiaceae > Caballeronia > Caballeronia udeis. The sequence continues at coordinate 259,500 of NZ_FCOK02000003.1, forward strand.
TCCACGTAACCCGTCACCACGATGCCGTTCACGGCGCAAAGGTGCAGGTACCAGAGCATGTGACACGACGAAAGCGACGCGACGAACAGCTCTTCCGGGTTGTGGCGCGTGGCGTCGCCGCGAAACGCCGGATCGCTCGATGCCTCGATGGCCGGCTTGTTCGCCGCACGAACCAGGTGGTCGCGGGAGTACGCGTCGTAGCGCGAGGTGCCGGAGCCTTGGTCGCCCGTCCAGACAACTTGCAGCGTGTATTTGTGGTGTTTGGCCATGGGTTCGATACTCCTTCTTAGAGATGCGCGGCTGCGCCCAGCAGATCGGGCAAGCGTGTCAGGAATTGCTCGCCGTCGGCACGGCCCAGGTCGTACGCGGGCCGCATCAGCGACGGACTCGTGTAATCCCACGCCGAAATCGGCACCTTGCGCGACGGCTGTACATAAACGCGGCGCTGGTCGCGGTTCGCACCGTGCTCCACGACAAACATCTGCGGTCGCGGATACACGCGCGTCACCATCACGAGAACCAGTCCCGGCGATGCATCCAGCGCGCCGACCGGCACATTGTCGACCATGCCGCCGTCGAGCACGGGCCGGCCGTGCCGACGCATGACCGGCGTGAACGGCGGCGTACAAGACGACTGCAGGATCAGGTCGGCGAGGTCTTCGACCGTCGCGCACGATTGCGCTTTCACGAATTCCGGATGGAAACCGAGGGACTGACCGAGCGTGGGATGCAGCTTCTTGCGCACGTACTTTTCGATGTTATAGGCGATCAGCCCCGCCGCCACCCCGCTGCGGGCACCGAGCCAACGCGGCAAATGCGATAAGCCGATACGAATTTCCGGCGCGTCCTGCAGCGATGGAAATTCGGCGCCGTAGATATCGAGTAAAGCCTGGCGATAGATCCGATAGTGCGGAAACACCGATTCGCTGCGCAGCAAATTGCCCCAATACGCGTTTTTCGAATTGTCGCGCAGCACGTGCGCGTAGTAGTCCATCACCCATTCGGAATGGTTCATGTACAGCATGCACGCCGTGGCCGCGCCGGCCGAGATGCTGGTGATCACACGCGGGCGCAGCTTGAGTTCCGGCTGGACGACGTCCCAGAAACCGGCTTGCCACCAGCAGCGGTTGCCGCCGCCGGCGAATACGACTTGATCGAACATGTTTTGATTGAATTATGTGAGGAGCATGACCGTGGTGGTCGCGTGCGCGGCGAGCGCGCCGGTTTCATCGTGGAGTTCGATTTCGCCGAAGATCAGGTTGCGGCCACGGCGCAGGATTGACGCGGTTACCAGGACATCGCCGGTTTTTATCGGACGCAGGAAGCTTGTGGTGAGCGAGACGGTGGTCATCGGCTGGAAACCGCCCAGCGCATGCGCGATGGCGATGATCATGGCGGTATCGGCAGCGGCCATGAAAACCTGGCCGCAGATCACGCCGCCCGCGTGGCGGAGCTTGTCCGCGTGGGGCAGGCGCAGGGTGACGCTGGTATCGGTGGCGCTTTCCGGCGCGAGGCCCAGGTCGCGGATCCACGGCGCGAAGGTGGTGTCGAGCAGAGTGCGGATGGCGGATTCGTCCATGGAGTCGGTTTCGTAATGTTGGTCTCGCGGGTGTTTTTGTGGCTGCCTTCGTGCGATTGCCGGTGCCGCAACGAGCGCGTGTTTCACGCGTCCGTCATGATAACGGCTCGTGACAATTGCCCGAAGCGAGGCTTTTTTGAGACGGACGATGAACGTCCACGCCATGTGCCGCGCGGCTCTCGGGCATCAGCGAGACGGTATTTTCAGGTTTTGCGTTGCAGACAGTTGCGTAATCGCGGAAAACGTCGCTATAATTCGGATTCAGTTTTTCGGGGCGTTAGCTCAGCTGGTAGAGCAGCGGACTCTTAATCCGTAGGTCGACAGTTCGAATCTGTCACGCCCCACCAAAGATATCAAGCACTTAGCCCAGTCATTGCGACTGGGCTTTTTGTTTTTCTGAGCCATGTAACCGTCATGTAACCCGATTCGGGGAAGGCCAACAGCGGGAAGGCAGCGATCGTGACGCCGAGCCCCTGCGTTCGTCGGCCAAACCGGGGGGCGCAAACGCGCTACAGCTGTCAACGCGAACGGCTCGGCTAACGGGGGGGCCGTAACGCCCCGCGGCGAACGGGCGCTGTGGCGCGCTAAGTTTGCCGCTCCGGCAAGTTTGCACGTGTGCGGCGTGGGCGGTGCCGAATCGCGACCACATGAAATCGGGGTGATACACATCTCAATCCGGCAACCAACGGTGCGATTGCCGCGCTGCTGATTCACGACGTTCTTCGTGCGGCACACGACTGGAGTCGTTGAGCACGCTGAGCGAATCACCCCGGCTAGGTAAGTCTCAACCGGCTCGCGCGTTTCGCGTCGTGCTCCCTGGCCACCGACCGACTGGAGCACGTGCCCGATACCGAACCTTGTGAAGTCTTTATGCCTTTAAACAACACGACTCGGAACAGCACGACTCGGCCAAGCTTTTCCGTCTTTTGTGTACCTTGGCGTGTACCCTCCTCCCAAAAAAAAGATGCTTGGCGTGGTTCACGGCGGCTTATCGCTTGCTGAGAAACTCGCTCGGGTAAGATTCAAGCTTACGTGTACACGAAAATGTTGTTCGCACTATCTTAGGCAGCGAAAGGTAAAGATGACAACGCCGGAACAGTTCTCTCAGTGGACCTCAGCCAATACTGAAGACGAGCACTTAGAGTTCAAAGAAGCCAAAGAACAATTTGATACCACCAAGCTGAAACGATATTGCGTCGCTCTGGCGAACGAGGGCGGTGGGGTCTTAATCCTGGGTGTCAGCGACAAGATTCCGCGTAGGGTAGTCGGAACCGCCGCGTTCACAAACACGGCCGACATCGCGAGTCGGCTGCTCACAGCACTGCGTTTCCGAGTCGATGTCGAAACTTTTGCACACGCGGACGGGCGGGTTGTCATTTTCCATATCCCTTCCCGGCCTATTGGTACCGCTTATAGCTTGGATGGTGCTTACTGGATGCGTTCGACCGACGAACTCGTGCCAATGTCGGAAGACCGTTTGCGAGACATTTTTGCAGAGGGGAAGCCAGACTGGCTGGCAGAGTTCGCAGTCGTTGGTTGCAGTGCGGACGAGGTGGTCGCGCTTTTGGACACGCAAGCATATTTTGACTTGGTGAAACTACCATATCCTACAAGCCGCGATGGCGTAATCTCCCGGTTGGAAAGCGAGGCTCTCATCTTTCGAGAGGGACAAACTTGGTCGATATCGAATCTTGGCGCTATCTTGCTTGGTAAGCATCTGGATAGCTTCCCATTGTCAGTATCTCGGAAGGGTTTGCGGCTGGTCGTTTATGAAGGCACGAACAAGGTCGAGACTAAGCTGGAGCAAATCGGCAAGAAGGGCTATGCAATCGGGTTTGAAGCTGCACTTTCAATTCTCCATGGGCATGCGCCGAGGAATAGGGTAATAGAGCAAACCATTCGTGAAGAAGTGCGTATGTTCCCGAAGCAGGCACTTCGAGAGTTGGTCGCTAACGCGCTTGTACATCAGGACTTCTCGCTTACCGGCATGTCGGTAATGATTGAGATGTATTCTGATCGTGTCGAGATATCTAACCCCGGCATCCCACCGATCCCTCTCGAACGATTTATTGACGAATACCGGTCTCGAAATGAAAGACTTGCTGATCTGATGCGCCGCATGGGGATTTGCGAAGAAAAAGGCAGTGGCATCGACAAGGTCGTTTCCGCATCCGAAATGTTCCAACTGCCGGCTCCAGATTTCCGGGTTGGCGACGTCCGAACAACGGCTGTGATGTTTGCGCATCAGGATTTTAAAGACATGAGCAAAGCGGACCGGATCCGGGCTTGCTATCAACATTGCGTACTTCAGTATGTAAGCAACCGACGCATGTCGAACCAAAGCCTTCGGGAACGTTTCCATCTGCCCGCTACGAAGGTTGAGGCTGTTTCCGTGATCATCAATCAAACGCTGGAGGCTGGAAAGATCAAGCTGGATGACTCAGAATCAACCTCGCGCCGCTACGCGCGATACGCGCCCTTTTGGGCGTAAGAGGCGATCGGCGAGACGGGTTCGAATCTCTTTTTATAGCAAAAGCGATATCTACACCCGTCTCGACAAAAAACCTATATAAATCAAACACTTCCAATTTAAAAGCAAAGCTATTTTGCCGTGACACCACCGGGTCGTCATCGGGCTATCGTTCATTTTGGGTCACTCAGCCATGGCCTTCAAGAGCGCGTCTCTGGCATCGGAGTAAAACTGGATGTCAATCTTGGTTGCCATATCATCGGATAAATCGACCAGCTGGCGTCGACATGCCACAGGCATCAACAGCGATGTCGCCCCTTTCTCGACAGAGATTTCGGCAATCGTGACGGCGTTATGTACGGGTTCGATCGAGCCACCAACACCGCGCCCTTCTAATTTGGGCGGCGCTTGGAGACTGCGGCTCCTTGAGGGCGACACGGAAGTAGCAGGGGGTGTCCTGGCCGATGCCCATGCAGATCCGCCGTCCGGCATGGAGTGGCGGAACATCGGGATGTAACGCGAGTGTCACGCGTGGTAAACGTGGCGCACTGCGAAGCGGCTTTCGTTGACGACGCCCCAAGTTCAACGCTGGCAGCACGACTGCGCGAGGCCAGCAAGAAGTGCGATGATCATTCTAGTCTTGAAACCCGCGGCTAGTGTCCCAACGTTGCACCCAATCCGAGTTCGTCGGCGATCTTCTTCAGTCGCTTGTCGCGCGTCCAGATGGTTACGCCGGGCTGCAACCGCGTGGATGCCAGTAGCGCCGTATCGACGTATCCAATTCCGCGATTGAATAGTTGCTCGCCCTCGATGAGATAAAAAATCTCTTCGGGCGTGGCGATAGGGGCGCTCGGAAGGTCACGTAGCGCGCCAAGGACGACTTCGCGATTGCGCAAGCTGCCGAGAGAGATTTCCCCAATGACGTAGGGGTGGGCGAGCACGCGTTCTTCTGCCAGCAAGTTCACCAGCATTGAATCAGACGCGTTGATGTGGTCGATCCATACTGATGTGTCGACCAGAATCATTCGATATCCTGCCGACGACGCGGCGCCCCCTGAATTCCCGGTTGGCTGCCGCCAAGGCTCGCCAGTCGGCGCGCGGCCTCGCGCTGGATAAGGGCTTTGAGAGCCTCACGAACCAGCGCCGTTTTTTCGTCCAAACCCGTATACGCTTGAGCCTTGGCGATCAGTTCGTCGTCCAAGGCAATGGTGGTACGCATAAACGCCTCCGCAGTAAGGCTTTTATTATAGCATCATTTGATGCATAAATCTGTGCCCAAGGCTTGCCAGGATCTCGCCGCCGACCTGTTGTGGCGCCCTCAAGAACGCTTGAAGGCGGACCGTCGTGACGTGATGCGCGTGCTACGTGCGTTCGACGTCGAGTTGCGGGCGACGCTGCGGGAGTCCGCCAATCACGGTCGCCGCGTCGGCGGCTCTCCGTGTGCCCACTAGCTATCGCACGTGGATCTCCCTAGTCAGGGAAATGCGCCATACCTGCGGTGGCCACTGTCCTGAGCGGCGACAGTCACGCCATTCACTTCGACTCGCATGCGACTGTCCCGTTCTGCGCCTCAGTGCTGGGTGATTTGGCCGCTTCCGCAGCCTTCTTTGCCCAGAGCGCACGCAGTTATTCAGATGCCGCAGTATTCCCGACATCCGCCCCACCCTCGGGAGATGTATCGATGATTGCGCTCACTAGCCCCAGCACTCCCCTCTTTTCGCGAGGCTTCAGTTCACGATATCCGGCGAGAAGCCTCTCCTCATCGCAATCAAGCGCAAGGGTTGCTGGATCGGAAGTGCGCCCAGTCAGCAGATACATGACATCGACGCCGACCTCCGCAATCCCGGCCAGATAGCTGGCATCCGGATATCTCAAGCCCTTCTCGTAATTGGACTGCGCTTGCTTTAGAACCCCACCTGCATTGCCGAAATCTGTTTGATTCATGCCAAGACGCCGCCGCTCCTGCCTCAACCGCAGCGTGAAGTTATTCATTCGTGGACTTTTATTTGACATGAACGCTTTTGTTGATTAAAGTAGGATATAAATGATTTCGCAACAACGACATCACGCCAGAATCGATGCGTCTGTTACGCCCCAGCGGCCCGTTGATAAGTGGCATACCTGCTTGACGACCTACCGATGGCATTCCGTCGGTCACGATACGCGCCCGTTTATGCCTGAACAAAGGGTCTGCTGCCTTCCGGAAAAGGAAATGTCATGTCCGCCAACTACGAAATCCGTGGTGCCCTGCCGCTGCGCTCAAGTTTCAAGCACGCCCACGCACGGCACTCGCCGAAAGCCTCGAAAACCCGGCTGACGTCTATTTTGCAACTGACGACGTAACCCATTCGCTCGTAATACGCGTGCGCGGTGCGCTCTCGGAAGACGAACAGCAGTCGGTCGAAGATACGCTCGAACAGTTCTCACGCGATTGGGCCGCGGCGGGCGCGATCTTCAGCCGGCTACGCTATGGCGAGCCGTCATTCCTCACCCTCGGGCTGGCGTCACACGTCGAACTGCTCGACGAACTCACGGATCTGCACGCCCAGCTGGACGCACTGCTGGCTCGTCAGGCCTTCATCCTCGCCCAACTAGGCACCACGGACGTTGCACCAGCAACAGAACCCACTGGTCGATAATAGGCATCATCGCAAGCATACAAGGATGGCCGCCATGGAAAAAGGAACGTACGTCCTCTCGGGCTCGCTGCCCGTCAATGACGACCTGGAAGCTGAACAGATCGAGCGGGTCCGGCGGCACCTGAGCGGCTTCGCCAGCGTGTACCTTGCGCACGACGAAACCGCACATACGGTGTCGCTGCACATCTCAGGCACGATGCTCCGGGATGATGCCCGGCTCATCGGGCGGCGCATCGAAAAGTTCGCCGAGGAGAACTGTACCGCTGGCGCCATCCTGTTGGCCGAATGGAACGGCCTGACGGATTGGCTCGTTGTCGGGATCAACTGGCACGTACAGTGTCTTCTGAAGCTCGGTGCCGTGCAGGAACAGTTCGCAAGGCTCGTGGAACGCGATTTCGATTTCCTCGTGCGACTTGAGCCGCCCAGCGAGAAGGCAGCCGGCGAGGGCCAGCCGCTGATGTGCGTCTCAATCGCGACCTGACACAGGAAACGGACGATGCGGCCGCCCCAAAAATCCCGGAGGCGAAATACAGTCGTGGGTTGCGGACGCAATCCTCGGCCTGATCAGTTGTCCACTATCGCTGATCTAAGGCCTAGGTAATCGACAAAAGGATTGAAGTCCCTGTCGCTAAACAGCAGCGACACGCCATTCTCGATGCAGTAAGTTGCGATCAGCGTATCAATGGTTTTCCGGATCGTCACGCCTTGTGCTCTCAAGGCGCGGTAATTTCGCGCAGCCTGAACAGCGTTATCAGGGCCGACGAGCGACACAACGCTCAGGCGCGTCGTCATCAGTTGTCTGGCCGTGTTGAATTCGGACTCGGCCGAGAAGCCCTGCAACACCTCCGCCACGATCAGGTCACCCGTGAGCAGCGCTTCCGCGCCCAACAAGGCGTCGAGTTTGTCGGTTTCCGGCGAGATCACGCCCCGAAAATAATCGATCCAGACGCTCGAATCGACGAGCGTCATCGATCCGTTCTCATTGCATCAAGATCACCTTCCCAGTGAAGCTTCCCGCGGAACTGACGGATCTGTTCCTGCTGCTTGAGCCGGATGATCGTCTTCAGGCCGAGTTCGACAGCCTCCCGCTTGGTCTTGATGCCTGTGGCGGCAAGCGCTTCGGCCATCAGCCTGTCGTCGATTTCGATGTTGGTGCGCATGGTATACCTCGCAATGTGTATAGTCTCTTAAAATTATACACATCTCGAACTTACGCAAATTTCATTCGAGCAGTCGGATTTTTGAGCTGCTGACGAAGGAAGTCATCGAGCATCTGGTGTTTGGTCTGATGGAGGGTAAGCGACATCCATCCCCGTTAGGCATCCAATGTGCCGCCGCCCAGTCACGTGCGACCGTCGTTACCGTGCTGACGAGGCAAGCTCAGCCGTCAGTTCATGATGCTTGATAGCCAAGCGGGGTTTCGATCACGGCCGTGAGAAGTCTTGCCATGCAGCCAACGAGAGCAGATGCGCCGCCGCAGCCCTTCGGATAGATTTACGCAAGCCACCCCACTACATCATCAAAAATCAGCGTTGCAAAAATGGGCGTGACCATAGATTTGCTTTGTGACTTTCGGTTATCGCCAGAGATATTCGCCCTTCAAACCACCGCATCACCGTCATCGATACTAAACCGCAGCCTCCCCGCGTCGATGAACACTCGCAACTGGCGGTACTTCGCCAAATACCGAATCCCGACGATAGCCGCTGCAAACCCCGCCGCCGCGGCAACGCCAAGCGCCCAGCGCGGGCCAAACCTGTCGGCGACCCAGCCCACCACCGGTGCACCCAAAGGCGTGCCGCCCAGCGCGATCGCGAGAAAGATCGCCATCACGCGACCGCGCATGGCGGGTTCGGTCGATAGCTGCATGGTGCTGTTCGTCGTCGTGGTGATGGTTTGCGCGGACACGCCGATAACCACGAGCGCAAGACCAAAGAACCCATAACCCGGCGCGATTGCTGCCAAAGCACAGCCAACGCCGAAGATCGCAGTGCTCGCGAACAACACACCAATATGCGGTTTCGCCCGCCTCGCGGCGAGCAGCGCACCCGCGACCGTACCTATCGCCATGATCGACGACAGGAGTCCGTATTGACTCGCTCCGGCGTGAAAGACGGTGACGGACATCGTGGAGATGAAAATCGGGAAGTTGAGTCCAAACGTTCCGATCAGAAACAGCATGAGCAGCACCGCTTTCAGATCCGGCCGCTTCCAGACATATCGAAACCCTTCAGCAAGACTCCCGCGCGCCCGGACAGCCCGCTTGCTCTGATGAAACTCACGCACGCGAAGGAACCCCAGCGAGCAGAGCACCGCGACAAACGACGCCGCGTTGATCAGGAACACCCACCCGGTCCCCACCGATGCAATCAGCACGCCTGCAATGGCCGGCCCGATCATCCGCGCGGCATTGAACGATGTGGAGTTCAACGCGACCGCGTTCGACAGATCAGTTTCCCCCACCAATTCGGAGACGAAGGTTTGACGCGCGGGGGCATCGAAGGCACTCACGCTGCCGAGCAAGAACGCAAACACGTACACGTGCCACAACTGGACCCATCCGGCGACAGTGAGAACACCCAGCCCAAGCGCGAGCGTTCCCAACGCCGCCTGCGTGCCGATCAAAAGTTTGCGGCGATCGAGATGATCGGCCGCGAGACCGGTGAAGGGAAGCAGGAGAAGGTGCGGGCCGAACTGGAGCGCCATGACAATGCCCACCGCAGTCGCATTGTGGTGGGTCAGTTGCGTGAGCACGAGCCAATCCTGGGCGGTGCGCTGCATCCACGTTCCAATATTGGACACGATCGCGCCGCCGTCCCAGACCCGGTAGTTGAAGCTGTTCAGCGAGCGGAAGGTGCCTTTCATCGGACAGCTCCCGAGGCTACGATCTCCGCGCTGAACGAGCTCACGCGCGGGTGCTGCCAAGCAGATCGATGATCTCGCGGCTCGTGCCCGTCTCGCCCAGCCTTGGGAAGATCCGCGTGATGCTGTTGGTGTGGGCATCGGCGTTCATGTCGGTCATCGCGTCGGTAGCCAGCGTCACATTGAAGCCGTGCTCGTGGGCGTAGCGGGCCGTCGACTCCACCCCAATGCTGGTCGCCACGCCGGCGATAACGACTTGCGTAACACTCAGCTTCTTCAGATGTTCATCGAGGTCGGTGTTCGTGAACGCGCCCCACGTGCGCTTCGTGACGATGTGATCGTCCGACTGCTGCTTCAGTTCGGGGACAAGGTCGGCCCAGTCGGCGGGAAGCCCAGAGAGACTACGGGCCTGCTCCGCGCGTCCCGGCGCGCCGCCGACGACGTTGACGAGCACGACCGGCAAGCCGTGGCTGCGAAACGCGTCAAGCAACTCGCTGGCGTGCTTGACGACTTCATTGACGGGGTGCGCGGTGGGAAGCGCAACAATGCCCTTTTGCAAATCGATGACGACAAGGGCCGTTTTCGGGTCGAGCGTGGTGATTGCCATGGTGTTTTCCTTCATGCGAGGTGGACTGCGGCGCGGCCCGGAATAAGGCACGGCAACGGGAATAGCTGAGCCGATGGCACTGCTTCTGCCACGCGGCTTGGATCAATCAGGAATCGACGAGCCGGTTGAGCAGCACCACGGTGGTCACAAGTTCCTGCTGCTCCGCGGGCGTGAGCTTGGTTCGAATGGCACGGAACAACCAGTCTTCCCGGGCTGCACGGCTCGCCTTGATCCATTCGCGGCAGGTGTCAGTGAGCGACAAAATGGTCTGACGTCCATCGGCTGGGTCCGGCGTGCCGATCACAAACCCGGCCGCCTCGAGAGCCGACACGGTGGCGCCCATGGATTGCGGTCGCACACCTTCAGCCCGCGCGAGTGTGGTAACGGTCGCGGGACCCTCGCGCTCCAGCCGGCTAAGGGCTGACATCTGCGACAACGTGAACTCTCCCAGACTCGCCTCTTCACGCAGCCGCCGCTTCAGTTTGCCCAGCACCACGCGCAACTCCCCCGCGACAGCATGCGCATGCGCGCCTTCCGGATCGATGGGTTCCATTTTGTCGTTCGTCTTCATGTCGGTACGTTAGCAGATATGAAGGCAAACTACAAAGTTAAGCTTCGTATGTAGGCATCTGCATATTCCGATTCAAGGATGTCCATTGAGAGTGGGCACGGGTTGATATCGGTAATTTTTTGTAACACTCGGTCGTCGATGACAGCCGTCTCATTAAGAAGCGCCGATGTATTCTTCTTTCCCATTTATTAGGGAACGAAGATCCATGACGATTTTCTTGCGCGCCATTCTCGTGTCGTGCGTCAGTACGATGCTGGTCGCCTGCGGCGGCGGCGGCAATTCGACGACGGCGGCGAGCCCCGGCTCGGCGGCACCGGCCACCGTGGCAGCAGGCGCCTCTGTGACCATGACCGCGAACGAGTCGGTGATGGTGCCTTCCGGCGCGATCATTACGTCGCCGAATGGCAGCGTCATCACCCTGAATGGATCATCGAACACAGTCTCCACACAAGCTGGCGCAACGGTGACCGTGCCAGCGAGCGCAACCGGCGCCGCGAACAACGTGGTCACGACCGGACAAACATCGAGCGCGACCGTCTCTGCCGCGCCGGTCACGATCACGGCTCTGGCGGGATCGGCGACGACCTTCGCCGGCTCTCCGTCGACACCTGCTATCCAGGACGGAACGGGCGCTGCCGCAATACTTCATGGCGGTGGATTTCTTGCCGTCGACAACAATGGCAACGTGATCTTCTCGGACGAAGGCGCACTCCGGAAAGTCACGCCGCAAGGGGTAGTGACAACCTTGTCCGCTTTGGCTCAGCCCTACGCATGGGACGGCGTTGCGATTGATTCAGCTAACGACATCTACGGCTCGGCCCCCAGCTTGACGCTCGCCTCCGTTTCGCCAGCATTGTTTGGTGCGTCGATCTCCGAAATGACGGCTTCAGGAGCCTTGGCAAGTCCGTATCCGAACTGGGAGAGTTCCCCTTCCCCCAACGTTGCGTCTGGCGGACTTGTGTTCGACAGCAAGGGAAACCTGTTTTTAGCCGATGTAGTCAATAACCGGATCGTCAAGTTCACCCCACCGACCGGCTGGACTGTTTTTGCAGGCAATGGCACGGCTGGAAACGCGGACGGAGCCGGGACTGCCGCGACGCTGACGATGACCTCCAACAATCTGGGGATCGATGCCAACGACAACCTTTATGTGAGAAGCCCCAGCGTATTCCGCAAGATAGCGCCTGATGGAACCGTGACGACAATCACGCCGCCCACACCAATGACGGGCGCGGGATTTACCGTCGATGCTGCAGGCGATATCTTTACCGTTGACATACAAACGATCTATCGCATGTCGGTCGGTGGCACAGTCACCGCGTATCCGTTCGCTGCGCCTTCGGGCTTCGTCACCTCCCTCGCGATCGACAAAAACAACAACCTGTATGCGGGTACCCAAGGACCGGGAGCGCAAATTCTCAAAATTTCGTTCTGAGCAATCACGACTGGCTACGCGCACCTGTCAAAACAGCGCGATAACTTTACGCAATCCTTGTTCTTTCACGATAAGAATATTTTCCAAAAGCTTCACGAAAGCATTACCGACTTTATGGTTGGTAATGGAGGATTGCTCAAGCAGAAGTGTTCTCCGTGAGTATCGTGTTTCGGGGCTTGCAAAGACCCGACATGACCAGAACCTGCGTTCACAGCCTTGCCCAGCGCATTCGGGTCTTTTTGCACGCGTTGTTTCCGTTTTTTTCAATTACTAACAACCACGTTTACCCCGACACGGGAGAATCATCCATCGAAAACTCGTTTAACGGGGAGAGCGAATGCACGCCATTCCACTCGACTATAACGATCATGTTTTGATGCCCCTCGCAGCCGGCGAGTGCGGCAGTTTTGCGTCAATGGTCATTGTCACGAAACCGAACGGTGCGCGCTGGGCGTCCGGCGTGCTGGGACATTTCGCGGAAGCGGACGACGCCTGCCGGTTTGCAATTGCATATGGAAAAGCAGAGGTCGACGGACGGAGGCCTCCGCGAGCGGTGAAGCCGCCTGCAGCAACTGAAGACGGTGCGCCCCGCACCGCTCCACTGGGCGCTTCCGCATCCGCGCCATGACGGTTCGCTACTCTCTTCATCTTTGCCCACTGCGCGTTGCGAGTGGCCTTTTTGTTTTTTAGCGACGCATTAATGCTTATGGTGCATCCAGCTCATGTGGTGGGCATCGAGCCATTCACGCATACGCACCCATCCGCTGCCGTCTTCCGGGTGTTCGCGTCGATACCGGCGGCCCAATACAGCCGCAATCGCTATCAGGACCGCAAGGCCCACTACAAAACCGATCATCGACTCAGTCATAGCCGCCTCCTTAATGCGTCACAGACTGCTTACATTTTAGGTCACGCAATTTGAAATGCGAACCTTTCAGTATGTAAGAACGATCTTTACTGGACGTCTGGAACTTGCTTTTTACGCGTCATCGAAAGATGCAAAAAAGCCCAGACAGGGGCGCTGGGCAAGTCCACCGGGATTAACCCGTTGGAGGAGGTGCGAATTCAGTTTTTATTCAGGCGGGCAAGCATTCTGCACGCTCGGGTTACGCTGCCGGACGACTCACGTTCGTGTTCGTCGCCGGCGTCTTTCGTACCGCGTGATGCTTATCTGATTAATGGCCCATGTACACCGAGTGCACGCTGTCGCCGAATGACGATTGGACAGCGTTGCCGGAATCCGATGAACCGTTAGCCACGCCACCGTAGCTGCTGGTGCCGCCGTTTTGGGCTGCGACACGGGCTTCTGCGGCTTGAATGTTGGCTGGGTAGTCGTAATCGTTCGCAGTCGCCGGGTTGTAACCGGCCTTTTCAATCTGAATCAATTGCGCCTTCACTTCAGCACGGGTCAGCGGTTGTTGACTTGACTGAGCAAACGACACGGCCGGGACGGCGAGCACTGCGGCAACTACAACGGCTTGAATGAGCGATTTCATGATACTTACCTCCGAATCTTGTTTTGCCGCGAACAACCTTGTTCGCGTTCAGTGTTTCCAGTGTAGGTAAGCCGTCTCTGAAAATTAAGCGCGATGCAAGCAAGAGATTATTGTCGTTTTAGGTGGAAACCCTAATCTACGATTGGGGGCAGATTCCTGGTTCGGACAGCGTGTAATTTCCCGATACCAACTCGCGACACGCGACACAATTCCCGCTGAACAATGGCCCGGTCCCATCCCTCTAACCCGTAACAGGGAGAAAAATCATGGTCAGGCTCTTACTTGTCGTGGGACTAGCGGTTGGCCTTTCGGGGTGTATCGTCGCGCCGCCTTATGGATATGCCCCCGCGCCGGGATATGGATATGCCTATGCGCCCGCGTATTACGCGGCGCCGACGGTTGGTGTGGGGATCGGGTTTGGTGGCGGCTGCTGCTGGCGTGGGAGGTGATAGCTTGACGGCTCGGTTTGCCGCGAGCGAGACCACCGTTTGGAGTAGACGTGGGCGGACACGTCGCCGTATGCAAGACGGCTGTCCCCGCTCCGATCAATGCTGCTCCATCTCTTCACGGCGCACACATGAAACTTCAGACGAGCATTCAGCACAGCATCAGCTTGCTCTTCATAACTAAGGTATCCGAAATAATGTATATGATTTTATCAAATCAACGGAGCCGTCTGCGCTCCTATAGCGGATCGTCCAAAGGATCCCCGTACGAATCAACTTAATGCGCCCGGCCCGGAAAAGATATTTCCTCTGCCTCACACAACTCGTCAAACGACATGCAAGGAAGTACTGCGCCGAGCTGGGAGAATCTGGGCGAATGCGAAGGCAGTCGATCAGTTTCTGTGACGGGATCGCGGCGTCAGCCACACATGGAACGATCCGTAGCAACGCAATATTAGCGAGCGCGGCAACGTGCCGAGACGTTTGAAGAGAGCCGGGACGTCCCAACGCCATCTCAAAAAAATGCGAAACTTGGCCCTTCACTCCTTCAACCCTGTGCCCATGCTCCCCACCGTCCTCGTCGTGGTCCCGCTTCGTCCTGAAAGCCAGACCACCATCACCAGTGCCTTCAACGTCATTACAGCCCTCGATCAACCCGCGCTCGATCAAGCCCTGACCAGCCATGCCGAAGAAATCCGCGCGGTTCTGACAAACGGCACTATCGGCATCAATGCAGCGTCCGTCGCGAAACTGCCGAACCTCGAGCTGATCGGCGCGTTAGGCGCGGGCTACGAAAACATCGCGCGCGATGCGGCGCAAGCGCGCGGCATCACCGTGGTGAATGGCGCGGGTACCAACGACGACTGCGTCGCCGATCACGCCTTCGCGCTGCTGCTTGGCGTCGTCCGCCAGATCCCCGTGCTCGACCGCGCATGCCGCGCCGGCGTCTGGCGCGACGACCTGCCGTTCCAGCCGAACTTCTCGGGCAAAAAACTGGGCGTAATCGGGCTGGGCAATATCGGCAGGAAGGTGGCTAAACGAGCGCAAGGCTTCGATATCAAGGTCGGTTATCACAATCGCCGCCCGCAACCGGACTCGGCCTACACCTACTTCGATTCAGTCATCGCGCTGGCCGAATGGGCTGATTACCTCGTGGTCGCCACGCCAGGCGGCGCATCGACCAAACATCTGATCGACGCCAACGTGCTCGCCGCACTCGGCTCAAAAGGCTATGTGGTGAACGTGTCGCGCGGCAGTGTTGTGGATACCGCTGCTCTGGCAGATGCCCTCGACCGTGGTGTGATCGCCGGCGCGGGACTCGATGTCTACGAAGGCGAACCCGCGCCGCCGGCGTTGCTGACAGGCTCCGAGCGCGTCGTGCTGACGCCCCACGTGGGCGGGCGCTCGCCGGAAGCAGTGGCGGCCTCGGTGCAGATGTTCGTCGACAACGCCACTCGGCACTTCGCCGGCGAGGCCGTACTGACACCTGTTTGAAAGCTCCCGCGAGGGTGCCCGGCGAGCTTCGCCACGATCCCGTATCGTGTCGGACTATCGCCGATCACGCCTAATCCTAAAAACCGTGTCAGACCAGACCACTCTTCCCGCCGATAGCCCTATGACCGCGCTCCAGCGTCGCGCCATGGCGGCAATCCTGCTCGCCGTTTCGCTCGCCACCCTCGATACGGCCATCGCGAATACCGCGCTCCCGGCGATCGCCGCCGATCTCCACGCAGCGCCTGCCGCGTCCGTCTGGATCATCAACGCTTATCAGCTCGCGATGGTCGCCACGCTGCTGCCGTTCGCGGCGCTGGGCGGCATCGTCGGACACAGGAAGATCTATCTGGGCGGGCTGATCCTGTTCCTCGTGGCGTCGCTGACATGCGCGCTGTCGTGGTCGCTGCCGTCGCTCACTGCGGCGCGGCTGTTGCAGGGTGTGGGTGCAAGTGCAGTGATGAGCGTGAACACGGCGCTGATCGGGTCAATCTATCCGCATCACCGGCTTGGGCGCGGGCTTGGGCTGAATGCGCTCGTGGTGGGGATATCGTTCGCAATCGGGCCGACGATCGCATCGATCGTGCTCTCGCTCGGGCCCTGGCCCTGGCTGTTTGCCGTGAACCTGCCCGTGGGGCTGCTGGCGCTGATCATCGGCTGGCCGGCGTTGCCGCAGACGCCGCGCGCCAAGCACGGCTTCGACCGCGTGGCGGCCGGACTGAACGTGATCACGTTCGCCGCGCTGGTGTTCGCGCTTGGCGAAGCGGCGCAGCGCGCGCCCACCCATATCGTGCTTATCGCGCTCGCGGTGACGGTGCTCGCGGGCGGGCTGATGCTGCGTCGGGAACGCGGTCATCCGGCGCCGATGCTTCCCGTCGATCTGTTCAAGCGCCCGATGTTCGCGTTATCGACGGCAACCGCCGTGTGCTCATTCGCCGCGCAAGGGCTGGCGTTCGTCTCGCTGCCGTTCTATTTCGAAAGCGTGCTCGGACGCAGCCAGGTGGAAACCGGCTTCCTGATGACGCCATGGTCGGTGATGGTGGCCTTGCTGGCGCCGGTCGCCGGGCGTTTATCGGATCGACATCAACCAGGGTTGCTCGGCGGCGTCGGGCTCGCGGTCATGTGCGCGGGCATGGCGTCGCTAGCGTTGATGCCGGCGCATCCCCATGTCCTCGATATCTGTATTCGTATGGGCATATGCGGCGCGGGGTTTGGATTCTTCCAATCGCCCAATCTGAAAGCGCTGATGGCAAGCGCGCCGCGCGAACGCAGCGGCGGCGCAAGCGGCGTGGTGGCAACCGCTCGGCTGATCGGCCAGGCGACTGGCGCAGCGCTGGTCGCGCTAAGCTTTGGCATTGCCGGGCATCACGGTCCGACGCTCGCGCTCGCGATTGGCGCCGGATTCGCGGGCGTGGCCAGTATTGCAAGCGGCTTGCGCCTGATTACCCGCGATAAGCCCATCGAGTCGATGCAGACAGCGGAGAAGTAAGCGGCGATTAAGGTTCGTTGCCCATCAGCGCCGCTTTCGCCCGCGCCACGGGCTCAGCCCAGTCGCCGAGCGTGGTCTGCTTGAACAAACGCATGCCGGAATACCACGGGCTGTCGTCGCGATCGAGCATCCAGCGCCAGTCGTAACTCGCCGGCAGGAACACCCACACGGGCTTGCCAAGCGCACCCGCCAGATGGGCAACCGACGTATCCACCGAGATCACCAGATCGAGTTGCTTGATCAGCGCGGCGGTATCGGCGAAATCGTGGATGTCGTCGGTCAGGTCGTGGGGCTTCAACGCGCAACCGGGCTGCGAAAGCTGGTTGCGTGCCGCCCCCTTCTGCAACGAAAACCACTCGGTGTTCGCCACCTCCGAGAACGGTGACCACGCGGCGAACGGCATGGAGTGGAATTGGTCGTTGCCGAATGTCGGACTGCCCGCCCATACAATGCCAATTCTTCCTGCGAGCGCCCGCCAGTTTTTTCACGCGCGCCGGCCACGAGCCAATCCGCTTCGCGCTGACGCTCATATAGGGTGTGTCGGGTGGGGATGCCGGGAACAAGATGAGCCACCCGATGTGGAACGCTCATTGACGGCGTCCAGAAATCGTATTCGTTGATCGGGCCATGCCTAAGCCGTACTTTTCCCCATCAATTAGCCGAAACCTCCGCTAGCATTGGGTTTCGGCTATTTTTAGGGTTTAGGTGTAGCC
>NZ_FCOK02000004.1 GCF_001544555.2 Caballeronia udeis
ATGCTGGTATCTCCCGTTTCGTTGATACCAACATTCTACGCAAACATAGTTCAGTTAACAACGGAACGGAACACTAGCCGCGCCGCCCGGAAGCAAAACGGCTAAGCCGCGCGTTCATCCGGCCTTAAGGATTTCCGCTGGAAAATTGAGCCAGCGCCTGAGGGTCCGAGTACAGCGGACCCGCTTTTATCCTTGCCCAAGCGCTTGCGCCGCCGGGCGCACACGTCGTCCTGCCAAGACCCATACGGCCGCACCAATGACCAGGGCAAGCGCGCCGGCAACGCACAGGGCCGCGGCGAAACCGCTGGCGAAACTTGCGGGAGCCGCCGTTGCAATGAACACCTTCGCCGCCGGTGCCAAACGCTCTGTCGCGTGAACCGCGTCACCGGCAAGCAGCGTGCCGGCCATGCTTGCTGAAGGCCTTATCGACGTTGCGTATGTCAGGCCGCCCATGCATTACCCGGGGGGAATCCAGGCAATCACGCTGTATCGGGATCATTTCATTCTGGCAATCCATGAAGACTCGCCGCTGGCGAACTCGGCAGGCGTTTCGCCCGCGCAATGGCGCGACTGTGTTTTGCGGTACCTGAGCAGGACTTTGGGACATTCGAAGTCGGGCGCAGGGGGCGCTTTCAGCCGCGATTGGGTCAGCGGCCCGGACGGTTGGCCGCAGTACTGGCTTGCGTTTCGCCAGGAGGAAATGTCGCGGTAGTGCCGCGCACGCTCAGCGACTGCGTTTCATTTCCAGGCGTGGTTTATAAGGCGATTACTGGAAAACCGATCGTGTCCGAGATCGCTGTGGCGTTTCGCCGGCATGAGCGCGGGCCCGCCGTTCTTGAATTTATCAGGTATGCCAAGCAGTTTTAGTTTGACGTCTGATTGGTTTGTGAATTTTGTGAACGAGGGAGCGATTGCGTGGGGTTAGGCTCTGCACGACCGGACCACGTTCGGCAGGCGGTTTTTCTGTTCCGGGCGACCGCGCTCATATAGAGGCGGTCGACAGGTGTCCGCAAATGGCAATTGTGGAGGGGCGGGAAGGACACAGCGGCTGCGGCTGCCGATGCCCATGCCGTGTCCTCCCGTTCGAGTCATACCCGGTTGCTTCAGTGACTTCCGCCGCTGCCGCCGCCATGGCCACCGCTGTTACTGCTACCGCTCGATCCCTTGCCGGATGCACCGCCCTTACCGCCAGCGTTTGCGCCGCCATTGGAACCTGCGCCGGATGAGCCCTTGCCCTGGCCACCGTTGTTGCCGCTGCCACCGGATGAACCGCTGCCGTCGCCGTGGCCACCCGCACCCTCGCCGCCGTTAGGACCATGGCTGGATGATCCTGTTCCGTGGCCACTGTTGTTGCCATTGTTGCCGTTGTTGCCGTGGCCTCCATCGTTGCCGCGACCACCATCGCTTCCGTGACCGCCGTCGCTGCCATGGCCTCCATCGTTGCCGTGACTACCGTCGCTTCCATGGCCACCGTCGCCGCCGTGACCGCCGTCGCTGCCGCGACCACCATCGTTGCCATGACCGCCATCGTTGCCGTGACCGCCGTTGCTGCCATGACCGCCGTCGCTGCCATGACCGCCGTCGCTGCCGTGACCACCGTCGTTGCCATGACCGCCGTCGTTGCCATGGCCGCCGTCACTGCCGTGGCCTCCATCGTTGCCGTGACCGCCGTTGCTGCCATGGCCTCCATCGCTGCCGCGACCACCATCGTTGCCATGACCACCGTCGTTGCCACGACCACCATCGTTGCCGCGACCGCCGTCGCTTCCGCGACCACCATCGCTGCCGTGGCCTCCATCGTTTCCGTGACCGCCGTCGCTGCCGTGACCGCCGTCGCTTCCGTGGCCTCCATCGTTACCATGACCGCCATCGTTGCCGTGACCGCCATCGTTGCCATGACCGCCATCGTTGCCGTGACCGCCGTCGCTACCGTGACCGCCATCGCTGCCGTGACCGCCGTCGTTGCCGCGACCACCATCGTTGCCGTGACCACCATCGCCGCCGTGACCACCGTGGCTGCCGTGGTGGCCATGCCCTGATCCGCTGCCCGTATTACCGCCGGAATTGCCCCCTGAACTTCCACCCGAACCACTACCGCTTCCGTTCCCTCCGGCACCACCGCTTCCACCGCCGGAACCTGATCCGCTACCTGCACCCGCACCGCTACCACCCGAACCGCTACCGGATGCACCGCCGCCGCTTCCACTCCCTCCGGATCCACCGCTTCCACCGCTGGAACCCGATCCGCTACCCGCGCCAGCGCCACTCCCACCCGAACCACTACCGGACGCACCGCTGCCGCTGCCACTCCCTCCGGCACCACCACTTCCGCCACTGGAACCCGATCCAGCACCCGCTCCCGCGCCGCTACCGCCCGAACCACTACCGGACCCGCCGCTTCCACTCCCTCCACTACCTCCCGACCCACCACTTCCGCCATTTGAACCCGATCCAGCACCCGCTCCCGCGCCGCTACCACTCGAACTACCGCCTGACGAACTGCTTCCGTGTCCGCCGCTGCTGCTGCCTGATCCCGCACCGCTGCTACCAGATCCCGCCCCGCCGCTGCTACCCGACCCTGCACCGCCAGCGCCGGCGTTACCGTTCGAGGTGCCCGAGCCACCAATACCCGCACTGCCGCCCGCACTACTACCCGAACCACTACCTGAACCACTACCTGAGGTCCCGCCCGAAGTGCTACCCGAGGAGCCCCCCGAAGTTCCACTTCCATTTCCCTTGCCTTTACTACCTGATCCCGTGCCGCTGCCTGAAGTCCCGCTCGACGAATCATCACCGTGTCCCTCGGCGGCGATGCCGGAGTTAGGCCCGGTCGCTGCCCCGACGGCGAAACCCGACTCCTGCGAGCTGGATGTATCGGACTCCATGCCATAGTCATCGTTCACGGATCCGCAATTGCCTGCCATCAGCTTGTGGTGGTTGTCGTAACAAGGCAGCAATGGCGCTGCCGAAAGCGATGGGCTTCCGGCTTGCGCATTGGCCATCGGTGGAATGGCGCTGGCGATAACAATGCAGCTCACTCTAAGCGCGGTCTTCAGATTCTTTTTATAAGTAGTACTCATATTTCCCCCGGATTGAAACGCGTTTTTATTCCGCGTTCCCCATCAATCAAGGACGCGATGTGATTCCAGAATGACAGTCTGGAAAAAGCGTTCTGTGCGCTGTGCCACGCGAGTGGGGGGAGATGATTCGAAAGGGTGTGAGAGAGCGCAGAGAACGTTTGCGCACAACGGCAAAACCGTTATGGAAAACCCGATATCCTGATCGAAAACCCTGATATGAGCCTTGTTTTATAGGGCTTTTTAGTTCCGAACGCCGGTTGCGCATCGACATCGACGGCAATGCCTTCGTCGTGGCGGCCACGTCGTCTTGCAGATGGAGTGAGGAGTTGGCGAGGCAATCGGAAACTCAGGCGCGAATCACAACAACGAGTGTCGAAACACCGGCGTGATTGCTGAAAAGATGAAACGAAGGATAGTGAAGCGAGGGGTAAGGAAATCACCACTGCCAGCCGATACATCTATCGGCTGGCAGTGGTCATGAAATCAACCGCATAGATATTTCAACAGCCGGCCAATCACGTCACCGACGCCGGATTAAACAAGGTAAGCGCGTTATGCAGATTCAAATGCTCCGCACACGTCTCCTTGCGTCCGCTCGCCGCATCCAGCATCAAGCGGTCGCAACTACTCGCCTGTCACTGCCGCTGTTCCTTGACGCGCGAGACCAGTTGCGTCGGGCTCACGAACTGCAGCGCGATCAATACCCATACCAGCGTGATCGCCATATAGATCATCGCCATTGCATCGATGGATTGAGGCGCGCGCACGCCCGTCGAAAAGACCGCGTAATACAGCGCGACCACCAGCGTCTGCGTGGTCGGTCCCGCGGTGAAGAACGTCAGTTCGAACATGCCGATCGTGCGAACGAGCACCAGCAAGCCCGCGGCCAGCATGCCCGGCATCAGCAGCGGCAGCAGCACATAGCGGAAGTACTTTGCCGTGTTAGCTCCGAAGATACGCGCGGCTGCTTCAAGATTCGGATCGATCTGTTCAATGAACGGCGTCATCACGAGAATGACGAACGGCAGCGCAGGCACCAGGTTCGCAAGGATCACGCCGCTCAACGTCCCCGCAAGACCGACCTTGTACATGACGGTTGCCATCGGAATGCCGTAGGTGACAGGAGGCACCATCAGCGGCAGCAGGAACACGAGCATCGCAAAACGCTTGCCGCGAAATTGCACGCGGGCAAGCGCATAAGCCGCCGGCACGCCCAGCGCAATCGACAGGATCACCACCGCGCCAACCACCTCGATCGTCACCCACAACACGCTCGCAAGCTGGAAGTCGCTCCACGCCTGCGCATACCAGTGCAGCGTGAACCCGGGCGGCAAGAGCGTGCCGAACCAGCGTGTCGCAACCGAGTTGACGGCAACGGTCGCAATCAGCAACAGGACGTTGAACAGGAAGAACGCCATCGCGCCCCAGATAAATATCTTCCAGAGCCGGTCCCGCAGGCTGACGCGCGGTTTCATCGGCTTGGCCGGTTGTGCACCGTCGTTGCGGCTGTCGCGAGGAGCCGAGGCATGAGCGGAAGCCGTCCAGGCAGGTGCATGATTATCGGTCGCCATCAGCCTTTACCTCCGGTCACCGGACCCGTGTAGAAGAAGCGGCGCGCGCTCAGCATGCCTGCCACCACCAGCAACTGTACAAAGCCCATCACCATTGCGATCGCGGAGGCGAGGGAATAATCGTAGCTTTCGAATGCGGCTTCGGCCGCGGCGATCGAGATCACACGCGTGGGTCCGGCAGGCGCGCCGAGCAGCACCGCCGACGGAAACACTGAGAACGCCTGCACGAACGACAGACACGCGGCCATGGTCAGCCCAGGCATCAGCAGCGGCAGGTAGATCTGCCGAAACTGTTCCCACGGGCTCGCACCCAGGGTTGCCGCGGCACGCGCAAGCGTTGGATCGATGCCGGTCACATACGAGAGCGTCAACAGAAAGGCGAACGGAAAGCCCGACACGATCAGCGATATCAACACACCCCAGTAGTTATGCGTGAGACGGACTTCATCGCTATATAAGTGCAGCCCGTGCACCGCCTGGGAGAACCAGCCGTTCGGGCCGAAGTAAGTCAGCATGCCGTCGGCGATCAGCACCGTGCCCAATGTCACGGGAATCACCAGCAGCGTGGTCACGAACTTCTGATACGGGGAATTCCGGCGCAAAGCGAATGCAACCGGAACCGACAAACCCACGTTGATGATCGTCGC
Source organism: Caballeronia udeis (assembly GCF_001544555.2). GTDB lineage: Bacteria > Pseudomonadota > Gammaproteobacteria > Burkholderiales > Burkholderiaceae > Caballeronia > Caballeronia udeis. The sequence continues at coordinate 5,299 of NZ_FCOK02000004.1, forward strand.
CGGCACCGCAAGCTTCAAGGTGACGATGATGGTGGGCCACATCGCCGTATCGGTGAAAAAGGCGATGTAGTTGGCGAACGCGGATCCGCCGTTCATCGGCTGGAACGACAGCACGAGGCCGTACACGAACGGATAAACAAACAGCGCGAGGATGAAGATCAGCGCGGGAGAAACCAGCCACGCCTTCGCGTCGCGGGGGACTGCGGAAGGGAGCGGAGCGGTCGGAACGGTTGGCGAGTTCATGGCGTCTCCCCGTCGTACACCAGCGTGCGCGATGGCGGGACCCGCAGGCAAATGGGTTCACCCACCACCACATCACCTGTCACGCGCGCCCACAGATTGCCGAACGCAGCCTTCACGCGGATCAGCGAATCGTGGCCGCCGTATTCCACCGTCAGCACCTCTGCATCAAACGCATTCTCGGCTCCTGGCGCGGCGCGCTCCAGGTCTTCGGGACGCATGGCGACACTCACGCGCTTGCTGTCGAAACCGGCCATCGGCATACCGATCAGCCGCACGCCGTCCGCGCTCACGGCAACCCCTTCACCCTGCATGCCCTCGAGCGTAAATTGAGCCACGTTCCGATACCCCATGAAGCGCGCGACATGCAGGTTGCCGGGCCGTTCATAGATTTCCTTCGGCGACGCAACCTGCTGTACGGTGCCCTCACGCATCACGACAATGCGGTCGGCCATCGAGAGCGCTTCGTCCTGATCGTGGGTCACGTAGATCGTCGCGCGTCCGAGCTGGCTGTGAATGCGCCGGATCTCGGCGCGCATTTCAATGCGCAGCTTGGTATCCAGGTTCGACAGCGGTTCGTCCATCAGCACGAGCGCCGGTTCGATCACGATCGCCCGGGCGATGGCAACGCGCTGCTGCTGCCCACCGGACAACTGCCCCGGCAGCTTCTTCTCCTGGCCGACGAGCTGCACCATCTGCAACGCTTCATACGCGCGACGGGCAGCTTCGCTCTTGGCCACGCCGCGCATCTTCAGGCCGAAGCCGACGTTGTCGAGCACGGACATATGCGGGAACAGCGCGTAGTTCTGGAACACCATGCCGAAGCCGCGTTTCTCCGGCGGCAGGACATCAATACGCTGGTCGTCGAGCCAGATCCGTCCGCCGGTCAGCGGTTGCAAACCGGCGATGCAATTGAGCGCCGTCGACTTGCCGCATCCGGACGGCCCCAGCAACGCGATGAATTCGCCGCGCTGGATGTTCAAGGCGAGACCACTGAGCGCCGCAACCGCCTGACCTTCGGCGTTCATGAAACTGCGGCTGACCGAATCAAGACGCAACTCATCAAACTGATGCTTCATGGCAGGTTCCTGAGACTAAGAACAACGCCGTGCGACGAGCTTGACGCAATCGTCAAGCCGCCGCACGGCCGTTAAAACACCTATTCGTTACTTCGTCATCCAAAACTACTTCGACTTTTGCGAGCCAATCTCGCGGTCCCACTTCTGGAATGCAGCAACCATCGCAGCGGCGCTCAGCGGCACCACATGCGGACGGTCGGCAAGCAGTTTCGCGTATTCCGGCCGGCCGTACTTCTTGATGACTTCCTGACTCTTCGCCGGGGCCTGGTCGATAGTCACGCCCTTCACTGCCGGACCCGGATAGAAATAACCGTCGTCGAAGGTCATTGCCTGCTGCGCGGGTTCAAGCAGGAAGTTCATCATCTTGTAGATGACGTCGAGCTTTTCTTTCGGCACGCCGTTCGGGATCACCATGTAATGGGCATCGTTGACCCACGTCATGTTGTCGAAGGCCTGGACCTTGTATTCGGCCGGCACGAGGCCGAGCGCGCGCGGGTTGATGTCCCAGCCGGTCACGGTCACCGTCATGTCGCGCGAGCCTTCGCCGAGTTCCTTCATCACCGCCGACGTACCGCCCGGGTAATACGGAATGCAGTCGTTCAGCTGCTTGAGAAACGCCCAGGTCTTGTCCCAGCCGTTGATTGGATCTTGCGGATCCTTGTCGCCGAGCACATAAGGCAAGCCCATCAGGAACGTGCGGCCCGGACCGGAATTAGCAGGGCGTGCATAGATCAGCTTGTCCGGATGCGCCTTGCACCACGCGAGCAGTTGGGCAGGCGTTTTCGGCGGATCGGTCACCTTGGCGGGGTTGTATTCAATCAGCGGACCCGCCGGCATGTACGTCACTTCAATCCCGTAGCCTTGCGCCAGGTCCTGCATCTTGCGCGGACCGGGCGCGTATTTATCGAGTACGCCGGGGAACGCCGCGGCTTGATCCGGCAACAGCTTCATCCAGAGCTTTTGTTCGATACCCGCGGCAAGTGCATCCGTGCCGGTCAGCACGAGGTCAATATCCGAGCGGCCGGCCGCCTGCATCGCCTTGATCTTGCCGGGCAACTGCGGCGCGGGTGCGTTGGTGAACGTGATGTTGGAGACGAGTTGCGGGTACTTCTCCTTGAAGGCCTCGAACGCCTTCTGCGTCAGTTGCAGGTTCCCCGCAACGTCCACGATGTTGATCGCCACCGGGTCCGCCGCGTGCGCGGCAGGTGCGGTAACCATGGACACCGCGGTAACCGCGGTGACCGCCGCCACGGCGCTCAGCGCCATGCGCAGTACCCGCAGCTTCGCCGACAAACGGCCAGACAGAATCATTTCGTCTCCTCGCTCTTTGTATGGATTTTATTGCGGATCGATTAAGGCCGATGCCGGCCGCGCGACACAAATGGACCGCAGCCAAGTCCGTTTCGCGGTCCATTTATCGATGTATGTTGTCGTATGAGAACATAACCGTGAAGAAGCGCTCTTTCTATCACCGTAAACCCCTAATCGCAATGACTTCGATTTCCCGGAAAAGATCGGATAGATGTCATTCCTGGCTTTACGGGTGGCCGTTTCCACGATTTGAACCAGCATTGGACCAGATCGGCCGAAGGCAGCACGACATTGGGCATCGGCGCAGATATTATCGCCCTTGTTGTACGACAACCTATCTTTTGAGTGCACGACAAAACACCGCGTTTAGTAACACGGAGCGGATGATTAAAGACGATTATTGCCCGAAAAGGCCGCTCCCCGGCGCGCGAAGCGCCGGGCAAGCTATGCGGAGATCAATCTCAGTGACTTGCCGAGGCCGGCTGCATCGGCACGCTGGCGGGCGCGTTGGCGGCCTGCGTCTCAGGCGCACTCTCCTGCTCGCTGCCCTGCTCGCTACCGCGCTCGCTACGAGACGCGGCGACCGAGAACGAGAACGTGTTGACGCCTCCGGCGCTGGTCGCGGACACCTTGCCACCATGCATTTCCGCCGTCGCCTTGACGATCGCCAGGCCGAGTCCATGGTTCTCGCGGCTGTTGGTCCGCGAGACCTCGGCGCGATAAAACCGGTCGAACAGATGGTCAAGCACCGCGCGCTTAATAGGCTCCCCGGGATTGGCCACCGCCACGCGCACCTGATCGCCTTCGCGGGTAATCGAAACCTTGATGGTGGATCCAGGCGCGCAATGCTGGATCGCGTTCATCAGGAGATTGATGCAGGCGCGACCGAACAGCGACTTGTTCACCCGCACGAGCGCGTCGCCGGTGGCAACCGCGTGCACGTGCGCCTCCTCGAGCGGAATCTCCAGGAACTCCAGCGTATGAGCGACTTCCGCAGCAAGCGATGCATCGAGAAGCCCCGTCGCCCGTTCGCCCTGATCGGCTCGTGCGAGAAACAGCATGTCGTTGATGATCGCCCGCATGCGCTCGAACTCTTCCAGGTTCGACTGCAAGGTGTGTCGCAGGTCGTCAACTGAACGGTTGCGGGTCAGCGCCACCTCGGTCTGCCCGATCAGGATGGTGACGGGCGTGCGCAACTCGTGCGCGACATCGGCATTGAACGATTCAAGCCGTCCGTACGCGCCATCGAGGCGCTCAAGCGCCCCGTTGAATGAATTGGCGAGATCGTTGAGTTCCAGCGGCAGCGAGCGCGTATTCAGCCGCTGCGAGCGATTGTTCGGACTCACCGCCGACGCGTCCCGAGTCAGCCGCGTGAGCGGCGCAAGCCCGATCCGGGTGACCGAATAACTCAGCAGCAGCACCCCGAGACTGCCCAGGGCGGACAAGGCGGCCAGCGCAAAGCCGAATGCGCGCATGGTCCGGGCATTGGCCGAATAACCGGCCGCGACCTGCAGCATCACGACCGGCCGCTGGCCATAAGCGGGAAGCGTAACCGTACTGGTCAGCATGTCGTTTTCGCTGCCGGGGCCGGTTCGCACCCGTTCATAGCCGCCCGACCAGCGGTCCATGACCTGCCCGGTGACTGGCTTGCCAAACTGGTAGGACGAATCGGCGCTCCACACCGAATACAACGTGACGCCGTCGCGCGGCGTCATGTCGGTGAGCTTTTCGCGCGCCATCTTCCATTTTTCAGGTGTGATCGCGTGATAGACGATGATCCGCGCGATCTGCGTGCGATCGTCGAGCGACTCGCGCAAATGCAGTTCGAGTTGCGTGCGCAACACCAGGAAAAGCCCGGTTCCGACCAGCGTGAAGACAAACAGCGCGACGGCCGCAAACATGAAAGCCAGACGTCGGGCGATGGATCGATTCATGATGTTCCCGCTTCTTCGCGGACCTCCAGCACATAGCCCATGCCGCGCACCGTATGCAGCAATTTGGTCGGAAATGGGCCGTCCAGCTTGGCCCGCAGGCGCTTGATCGCAGTTTCCACCACATTGGTATGGCTGTCGAAATTCACGTCCCAGACCAGTTCGGTGATCGCCGTCTTCGACAGGATATCGCCCTGGCGGCGCGCCAGCACGCTCAGCAGCTGGAATTCCTTGGCGGTCAGGTCCAGCCGCACACCGTCGCGGGTCGCGCGCCGGCCGATCAGGTCGACGTACAGGTCGCCCAGCGAGATCAGCGTCGACTCCTGCACGCGGGTGCGCCGCGCCAGTGCATGCAGCCGCTCAACCAGTTCCAGGAAGGAGAATGGCTTGGTCAGGTAGTCATCGGCGCCTTCCCGCAAACCCCGTACCCGGTCGTTGATCTGGTCGCGGGCGGTCAGCATGATGACGGGGGTCGCCTTGTGCGCGCGCAGCGACTTCAGCACGCTGAAGCCGTCGCGTTTGGGCAGCATCACGTCGAGCACGATCACGTCGTAGTCGAATTCGATCGCAAGATGCGTGCCTTCCTCGCCGTCAAGGGCCACGTCGACTATCCAGCCCTGCTCCGTCAAACCGGAGCGCAGGTAGTCAACCACCTTGTGTTCGTCTTCCACGATGAGCAGTTTCATGCGCGCCTTCTTGTGTACGTCTTCCCATTATAGAAAAACGTTATTTCCCCCTCCCGGCGAGTGGCGAAACCCGGTCTGCGCAATTGGGCCAGTTGCGCCCGGGCGAGTTCACGTCACCGCACGTCGATCAGTTTGACGGGTTGGCTGCCGCCGTTTTCTCCGGTTCTGCCGCATTGACGTCCCAGCCGCCCCCCAGCGCCTTCACCAAGGACACCGACAGGTTCCATTGCTGACCATGAATCTGCACATCCTGACGCTCGCTCGTGAGCAGCGACTGCTGGGCGGTGATCACATCGAGGAAAGCGACCAGGCCGCCCGAATAACGATCGTTGGCAAGCGCGAGCAAACGCTGCGCGTCGCTCACGGCCTCTTGCGACTCTTTCGACGCGGCATCGAGCACCGACAACCCGGTCACGCCGTCCTGCACCTGCTGGAACGCGTCAAGCACCGTCTGGCGATAATTCGCCTCGGCCGCCTGGTAACCCTCGCTCGCAAAGTCGACATTGGCGGCGCGCCGGCCACCATCGAAGACGACTTGCGAGAGCGTTGCGCCAAGTGTCCACATCAGGGTGGGCGCGCTCAGCAGGTTGGCGAACTGCGTGCTTTCCCAGCCGATGCCCGGCGTCAGCGAAAGGCTCGGGAAAAACGCGGCCTTCGCCACGCCGATCTGCGCATTCGCCGCGGCCATCGCGCGTTCAGCCGATGCAATGTCGGGACGCCGCTGCAGCAAGTCACTTGGCAGCCCGAGCGGAATCGCGGGCACGGTGGTGTCGATCACCTTCGGCGCGATGGCGAATTGCGGTGCCGGAACGCCGATCAGTGCGGCGATCGCATGCTCGAACTGGGCGCGCTGGTTGAGCAGCAAGCGCGCCTGGACCCGCGTTGAGTCGAGTTCGGATTTCTGCTGCAGCACGTCAAGCCCGGACACCGAACCAAGGTCATGCTCCGCGGTCACGTAATCCAGCGCCTTCTGCTGCAGGACGACTGACCGGTTCAGCACGTCGATCTCGGCATCGAGTTCGCGCATCGAAAAGTAGTCGGTCGCAAGGTCCGTGGTCAGCACGAGCCGCGCGTTGGCAAGATCGTCGCGCGATTGTTCAGCGGATGCCTTAGCGCCCTCGACCTCGCGGCGAATCCGTCCGAACAGGTCGGTGTCGTAGTTGATCGTGGGGCCGAGCTGGAGGTTGTTTTGCACCGTCGACTGGGTCGGCGTGGCGTAGTTGGTCAGCGGCCGGTCCTTCGATGTCCGAAAGCGCGACGCATTGGCGCCAAGGTCGACCTCGGGCACTTGCTGCGCCTTGGTATTCGCCAGCGTCGCGCGCGCCTGCGCGTAATGCGCGCTCGCGGCGGCGAGCGTCTGGTTCTGCGCGAGCGCCTGCAGTTCGAAGCCATTCAACGATTCATCGCCGAAACGGGTCCACCATTCCGGCGCGAGCGGCGCATGCGAGGGCTCGGCGACACGCCAGTACGAGTCGGTATGCCACGCGGGCGGTGCGTCGGCGTGAGGCTGCTTGTAGTCCGGCCCGACCGTGCAAGCGGACAGCAGAACCGCTCCGGATGCCATCGCGGTCGTGCCGGCTAATACGGTCTTGAGGGCCTTGAGCCGTGCCGGCAGGATCGGCCACTGCATCGGCCACTGGCGCGCGCGCTTCACGACGTCCCCTTCTTGGCAGGCTGTTGCGGTGCAATCAGGACATGGTCGCCGTCCGCAATGGAATCGCTCGGATTGATGATGATCTTGTCGGTTGCTTCAATGCCGCTTTCAATTTCCAGGGACTGCCCCAGGTCCTGTGCAATCACGATCTTGCGCAGGTTCACCTTGCCGTCCTGGCCAACCACTGCAAGCCGCGGCCCTTCGGAGCGGAACAGCAGCGTATTGCCCGGCACCAGCAAGGGCGCCCGCACGCTAGCGGGCAACGACACCTGCACGTACGCACCCGGGCGCAGCTTGTTGTCCGGATTGGGCAGGCGCACTTCGATCTGCAGCGAACGGGTGGGAACATCGATCGCGCCCGAGATATGAGCGATCGAGCCGTGGAATTGCTGGCCCGGCAACTCCGCCTGCGTGACGATGACATCCTGCCCTTGCGTCACGTTCTGTGCATAAGCCTGCGGAAGCTGCACGTAGACTCTCAGCGGGTCCGACTGCGCCAGCGCGAAGAGCGCGCGGCTCGCGCCGCTGCCGGCATCGATCAAATCGCCCACATCCACGTTGCGCTGCGTCACCACGCCTGTGAACGGAGCGACGATACGCTTGAACGATTCAAGCTGCTTCAGGCGCTGCACGTTGGCGTCGGCGGCGGCAAGATTCGCGACGTCCTGCGTATAGGTGCTCTGGCGTTCATCGAGTTCCTGCTGCGAAACCGCATCGCGTTGACGCAGTTGCTGCCAGCGATCGAGCGAACTCTTCGCGAGCACGAGGCTCGACGCGGTCTGCTCGCGTTGCGCCGCCGCCTGCTTCAGTTCCTGATCGATCTCCGGTGTATCGAGATCGGCGAGCAACTGGCCTTGCTTGACCCGTGCGCCAATATCCGCATACCAGTGCAGCAGATAACCCGTGGCGCGTGCGTAGATAGGCGACTCCACGTAGCCGCGCAACGTGCCCGGCAGCAAGGTGTCGCCGCCGCCCGCGGCTTGCTTGGGCAAGACGACATTCACGTACACCTTCGCATTTTGCTGTGAGGTCGCAGCCACCGAGTGGCTTTGCATCACGTCCGACACCACCGTGCGCCCGGCGCCCAGCACCAGCAGGACCAGCACCACGATGATGGCGATCTTCGCGCGTTTCCATTCCCGGCCGCGAGGCGGCAACGCGTGCCCGTCCTCGGTGTCCCTTGCAGGAATCGCCAGCGAAGCATGAGTTTTTTCAGTCATATCAGTCAGCCATATTTAACTTGGAGCATGCTCGCCGGCGCCATGGCCCGGGTTGCCACCTGGGTTGCCACCCGAGTGGCCGCCGCCATGATCGTCCCCGTCACCCGCTGAACGATCACGCCGCCGGGCCAGCCGGCTGTGAATACCCGCAAACACGAGCGGCACAAAAAAGAGTGTGGACACAGTAGCGAACAGCAATCCGCCGATCACCGCGCGGCCGAGCGGCGCGTTTTGTTCCGAGCCCTCGCCTAAGCCGAGCGCCATCGGAATCATGCCGATGATCATGGCGAACGCCGTCATCAGCACCGGACGGATACGGCTCGCCCCCGCTTCCAGCGCAGCGGTCAACGGCGGTGCGCCGGCCTGCAGCCGCTGGCGTGCAAAGGCAACCATCAAGATACTGTTCGCGGTCGCCACGCCCATGGTCATGATGGCGCCGGTCAGCGCCGGCACGCTTAGGTGCGTGCCGGTGAGGAACAGCATCCAGACAATGCCGGCAAGCGCCGCCGGCAGCGCGCTGACAATGATCAGCGGGTCGACCCACGACTGGAAATTCACCACGATCAGCAAGTACACCAGCACGATGGCCATCGCCACGCCGATACCCAGGCCGAAGAACGACGAACGCATGGTCGCGACCTGGCCGCGCACGACGATCTGGCTGCCGCGCGGCAGGGTTGCGCGGGCCTGGTTCACGAGTTTGTCGACCTGTGTCGCAATGCTGCCGAGGTCGCGCCCTTCCACGCTCACGAACACGTCGATGACCGGACGGATATTGTAGTGCGTGACCACGGCGAACTGGCTTTTCGGCGTGACCTGCACAAGGTTGCCGAGCAGTTGCGTGGGTCCGGTGGCGCTGCCGGAAACAGGCGTGCGCAGCAGTTCGTCGATGGATGACACCTGGTACTGGGGCGTCTGCACCGCGACAGAATATTCAACGCCGTTCTTGTTGTTGAACCAGAAACCCGGCGATGTCTGCGAGCTGCCCGACAGCGAAATCAGCACGTTCTGCGCGACGTTGTTCGCGGTCAGGTTGAGCTGCTGGAGCCGGGTGCGATCCATCTGAAGATTGAGCGTGGGTTCGTCGAGCTTCTGCTGAATGTGCGTGTCCACCGTGCCGGGAATCTGACGGATCGACTTCATCAGCTTCGCCGCGACGTCGAAATTACCCTGCTGGTCGGCCCCGGAAATCTGCACGTCAATGGCCGCCGGCAGACCGAAGTTCAGGATCTGCGTCACAATGTCCGCAGGCTGGAAGAAAAATTCCACACCTGGAAAGCGCTGCGGCAGGACGGCGCGCAGCTTGTCCACGAAGGTCGCCGTGGGATCGTGGTCGGGCTTCAGCGCCACCTGGATCTCGCCGTCGAGCGTGCCGATCGTGCCCGCATTGCTGTACGACAAGTTGATGCCGCTATACGGCAAGCCGAGGTTATCGAGGATCGTGTTGAGTTGAGCCGCCGGCACGATCTGCCGCACCACGTCTTCGACATGGTCCGCCAACCGCGCGGTTTCCTCGATCCGCGTGCCGGTCGGCGCACGCATATGCAGGCGGATGTCGCCCGCGTCGACTGTCGGGAAGAAGTCCTCGCCAAGCGCGAACACGAGGCACACCGACAGCACGCAAAAGCCGAGAAACGCCGATGCGAACATCCGGCGCCGCACGAGCAGCGTGCTCAGGATCACGATGTAAGTGGCGCGCATGCGCTCGAAGCCGGCATCGAAACGGTGATACAGCCGCATGAACAGGTTCGGCTTCGACCCGTTCTTCGGCTTGTGCGCGTGGCCCATCAGCAGCATGGCCAGTGTTGGCACGAGCGTACGCGACAGGATGTACGACGCGAGCATGGCGAACACCACCGCTTCGGCAAGCGGCACGAACAGGAATTTCGCCACGCCGGTCAGGAAGAACATCGGCACGAACACAATGCAAATACACAGCGTGGAGACCAGCGCGGGAACCGCGATTTCGCCGGCCCCTTCAAGGATTGCCTCGTGCAGGTCCGTGCCCATGTGCAAGTGCCGCTCGATGTTCTCGATGGTCACCGTTGCATCGTCCACCAAAATACCGACCGCGAGCGCGAGCCCGCCCAGCGTCATGATGTTGATGGTCTGGCCGAGCGCATGCAGCACAAGCAAGGACGAGAGGATCGACAGCGGAATGGAGACCGCGATGATGCAGGTGCTGCGCCAGTTGCCGAGGAACAGCAGGATCATCGCGGCCGTCAGCGCGGCGGCGATCAGCGCTTCGCGAATCACGCCCTGCACCGCCGCCTTGACGAACACGGACTGATCGAAAAGCGGCGTGATTTTCAGGTCCTGCGGCAGCGACGCCCGGGCATTCGGTAACAGCCCATAGAGCGTATCGACAATGGACAGCGTCGACGCGCTGCCGTTTTTAAGGATCGAGATCAGCACACCGCGGTGTCCGTCCTGACGCACGATATTCGTCTGCGGAGAGAAGCCGTCGCGTACATGGGCCACCTCTCTCAGGTAGGTGGTCGCGCCGTTCAGCGTGCGTACCGGAATGTCGTTCAACGCGTCGATGGTGGCCGGCGAGCCATTCATGTTGATCGTGTATTCCTTCATCCCGATCTTGGCCGTGCCGGTGGGCAGGATCAGGTTCTGCGCGTTGAAGGCGCTTACCACGTCAGACGGCGTCAGGCCTTTTGCCAGCAGTGCGCGGGTATCCAGATCGACCGAAATCAGGCGGCTTTTACCGCCATAGGGGTAAGGCACGGCCGCGCCGGGAATGGTCACCAGTTGCGGTCGCAGGAAGTTCAGCGCGGTGTCGTTCAGGTTCTGTTCGGACAGCGTGGGGCTGGACAATCCCAACTGGATCACCGGGATACTGGAGGCCGAATAACTGATCACGAGCGGCGGCGTGGCGCCCGGCGGCATCTGCTTCAGTTGCGCCTGCTCGACCGCTACCGTCTGGGCAATGGCGGTCTGGATGTTCGCGGTGGGTTGCAGGAAGATCTTCAGGATCGCGATGCCGGGCAACGACTGCGACTCAATGTGCTCGATGTCGTTGACGGTCGTGGTGAGACTGCGCTCGTTGACTTGCGTGATGCGGTCGGCCATGTCCTCGGCCGACAGGCCCGTGTAATTCCAGATAATGCTGACGACAGGAATGTTGATATCCGGCAGGACGTCGACCGGCGTTGTCAGGAGCGCAAACGGCGTCGCCAACAGGATCAGGATGGCCATCACGATAAACGTGTAGGGCCGCTTCAGCGCAACGTTGACGATCCACATTGAGGCGCGCTCGAAAAAAGCAGGAAAGAAAATGAACCGCTGGGATGCAACGACACCTTTCAGGCAAGGCCATCAGGCGCTGTTTCGCACACGGCGAGCCGGATTGATTGCGGCCCGATGCCATGTGGTCCCTCAGACAGTCGACAACAACCAACAACCAACGACAAGTGACAGGTAACTCACGCCTCGATCTTAACGGGCAGGTGCCAACACCCAGATGACGCCAAAATGGCAGAAATGTCAGGAAGCGCGGGTGCTTCTGCGGGTTTTCCAGAGGCAAACGTTTTCGTGCATTCGGGCTCCTTTTCTTACCCGATAAAAATAGAAGTCCTCAAGCCAGTTTCGAGTCCACCCACGATACAAACGCCGCCACCAGCGGCGCCTCCGTCAGCTCGTGACGACACACCCAGTAATACGCATGCTTGGCCGGCACGGTAAACCGGAACGGCCGCACGAGGGTGCCATCGGCAAGATCGTCGCGTACGGAAAAGCTATCGCCCAATGCTACGCCTTGTCCCCGCACCGCGGCTTCAATACCTACATGCGCAATGCCAATTTCAAGGATCCGCAAACCTTCCAGCTTGTCCGCCGATGCCTCCGCCAGCCATCGCATCCACGACTCGGCATACTCGCAGAACAAGGTCCGGTGAGCCAGGTCCTGCACCGTGCGAAGCGCGCGCGGCCCGTTCATCAATGCCGGACTCACGACAGGGAACAGGACCGGATGCGTAATCAGCTTGACGTCGCGATCACGCCAGCGGCCTGCGCCGTAACGGACGCAAAGATCGACATCGGATGAATAGATCTCCTTGTCGTCGTTGGATGGAATCAGTTTTAAGTTGACTGCGGGGAATTGCTCGAGGAAGTCGCCAATATGCCGAGCGAGCCAGCGCGTAGTGAACAACAGCGGCGCCGACACCACCAGGTCGCCCGCAATGACCGGCGAATCCAGTCTGACGACGGCTGTCGCAATCATGTCGAACGCATTCTTGACCGGTTGCAGCAGCGCTTCGCCGGCAGCCGTCAGTTTCACCCTCGCCTTCGAGCGGATGAACAAGGCCACGCCCAGGGTGCTCTCCAGCACACGCACCTGATGGCTGACCGCGCTTGCCGTGACGTTGAGCTCTTCGGCGGCACTTGCAACCGTCCCGTGCCGCGCCGTTGCTTCGAACGCACGCAGGGGATTGAGCGGGGGCAGCCGATGGCGCATGACAAAGCCTGCAAAAGCGTGGAACTACCGGAGAGATGCTGAGAAAAATTTGATTTAAAGCGAATTTAATTCTCTCTACAAGCAAAAAATTTGTTTGCGTAAGCTAGGCACCATGAGCTAGGCACCATGAACGACAAGCCGTGAACCAAGCCTCATCCTGAAACGCTTCCTTAGGCAAACCTGGGCAACGCGCATGAACACTACCGACACAACCGAACGCCTCTGGGGCGGCCGCTTCAAATCAGGACCTTCGCTGGCGCTGGAAAACCTGTCCCGTTCGGACCCAAGCTTCTTCCGTCTCGCCCCCTACGATCTCGCCGGTTCGCGCGCCCATGCAAACGAGCTGAAGCGAGCCGGCATCCTCACCGCCGGCGAGCTTCAGCAATTGCTCGACGCCATGCAGCAAATAGAAACCGAGTTTGCCGCGAGTGAGCTCGCCCCTATTCTTGCCGACGAAGACGTTCACACTTTCCTCGAACGCGAACTGACGCAACGGCTCAAGGCGATCGGCGGGAAGCTGCGTGCCGGCCGCTCGCGCAACGACCAGGCGGCTAACGACCTGCGTTTGTATCTGCGCGACAAGGCTCGCAAGCTGGCGCTGGCCGTGATCGAATTGCAGCGCGCGCTGGTCGAGCAGGCCGAGGCGCACGTGGAAACCGTCACCGCCGGTTTCACACATTTGCAGCCGGCGCAGCCTATCGTGTTTGCGCACCAGTTGCTCGCGCATGCTCAGTCCATTTATCGTGATGTCGATCGGCTGGTTGACTGGGACCGGCGCAGCGCACGTTCGCCGCTGGGCGCGGCGGCGCTGGCGGGGTCCGCAATCTGCTTGCGGGCCGATCTCTCCGCGCAGGAGCTCGGCTACGACGGCCCGTGCGAGAACTCTATCGACGCGGTCGCCTCGCGCGACCACGTTGCCGAGTTCACGTTCATCACCAGCATGCTCGCGGTCAACCTGTCGCGGCTTTCAGAAGAGGTGATCCTGTGGACCTCGCGGCAGTTTCGCTGGGTCGAACTCGACGATGCTTACGCGACCGGCAGCTCGATCATGCCGCAGAAGAAAAACTCGGACATCGCGGAGCTGACACGCGGAAAAGCAGGCCGGTTGATCGGCAACCTGAGCGGCTTGCTCGCGACACTCAAGTCACTGCCGCTTGCCTATAACCGCGATCTTGCCGAAGACAAGATCGCCGCATTCGACAGTATCGATACACTCGAACTCGTGCTGCCCGCAATGGCCGGTATGATCCGCACCATGCACGTGAACGTGGATGAAATGCGGCGTCAGGCGCCGCTCGGGTTTACGCTGGCCACTGAAGTCGCGGACTGGCTCGCGCTGCGCGGCGTGCCGTTCAGCGAAGCGCACGAAATCACCGGCGAACTGGTGCGGGTTTGCGAACAGCAAGGCATTGAACTGGGCGACGTGTCCGTGGCAACCCTTGCAACGGTCGACGCCCGGCTTGAACCCGGCGTCCTCGATCACGTCACGCTGGATGCCGCAGTGGCGGCACGCAGCGGTTATGGCGGCACGGCGCCGGCACGCGTGGCCGAACAGATCGCGCGCCTGCGCAGCGCTATTGAAGAACAGGTCGCATGGGCGGCTTACTACAAGGGACCTTCATGCTGAGCGCATCGAACGAAAGTGCACCGGCGTCCGGCAACGCCGACAGCTTCACCGATATCTCGCACTTCGAACACGTGCCGCGGCGCTATTACGGGCGCTATCTCGCCTCGGCCGTGATCCTGGCGATCGTTGTCTATGTGGTCGTGGCGTTTGCTCGCGGGCAAATCGAGTGGGCCGTCGTCGGACGCTTCCTGACAGCCAAGTCGATCCTCACCGGCCTCGGCAATACCATCGTCATGACGATCCTCGCGATGGCACTGGGTATTGTGCTTGGCGTGATCATCGCGATCATGCGGCTCTCCACCAACCCGGTCCTGCGCGCGGTCGCGCATGGTTACGTATGGCTGTTTCGCGGCACGCCGGTGATCCTGCAACTGTTGTTGTGGTTCAATCTCGCACTGGTGTTTCCGGTCATGGGCATCCCCGGCCTGTTCGAGTTTCGCACCGTCGACATCATGACGCCGTTCCTCGCCGCGCTGCTCGGACTCGGGATCAATCAGGGTGCCTACACGTCGGAAGTCGTGCGCGCGGGATTGCTCTCGGTAGACACCGGCCAGTACGAAGCCGCGAAATCGATCGGCATGCCGAGGCTCCAGGCGCTGCGCCGTGTGATCCTGCCGCAGGCCATGCGCGTGATCGTGCCGCCTATTGGCAACGAGCTGATCGGCATGGCCAAGCTGACCTCGCTCGCGAGCGTGATCCAGTACGCGGAGATGCTGCACAACGCCGAGAACATCTACTACGCGAACGCTCGCGTGATCGAATTGCTGATGGTCGCGGGCGTCTGGTATCTCGTCATTGTCACGGTTCTTTCCCTGCTGCAATCGCGAGTCGAATTGCGCTTCGCGCGTGGCGCGGGACGTGCATCCGCGAAACAGTAAGCAGCCCGCTCATACGCGAACCCAGGCAACCATGAACCCACTAGTCAAAGCGGTCGACTTGCGCAAGTCCTATGGCGAATTCCAGGCGCTGCACGGCATCAATCTCGACGTCGCGAAGGGCGAAGTGCTGTGCATCATCGGACCATCCGGGTCGGGCAAAAGCACCTTCCTGCGCTGTATCAACCAACTCGAGACCATCACCGGCGGCGCGCTGTGGGTGAATGACGAACTGGTCGGATACCGGCGTGTCGAGAAGAAGCTGTATCCGCTGTCTGAAAAGCAGATGGCGCGGCAACGTCTTGCGACCGGCATGGTGTTCCAGCGCTTCAACCTGTTTCCGCACATGACGGCGCTGGAAAACGTGATCGAGGGGCCGGTCCAGGTATTGAAGAAGAAAAAGTCCGAGGCGGTTGAAGAAGCCCGCGCGCTGCTCACGCGCGTCGGACTCGGACACAAGTGCGACGCGTTTCCGGTCGAGTTGTCCGGCGGCCAGCAGCAGCGTGTGGCCATTGCACGCGCGCTGGCAATGCATCCGCAGCTCATGCTTTTCGACGAACCCACCTCCGCCCTCGATCCCGAACTCGTGGGCGAAGTGCTGAGCGTGATGCGCGACCTGGCCAAGAGCGGCATGACGATGATCGTCGTCACGCACGAACTCGGTTTTGCGCGTGAAGTGGCGAACCGCGTGGTGTTCATGGACCAGGGCAAGGTGGTCGAAAGCGGCACGCCCGAACAGGTGCTCTCGCGACCGCAGCAACAGCGTACTCAGGAGTTTATTTCGGCGGTGCTGTCCTAGTGTGATCAGGAACGCATGGCAACGGCTTTCACGCTTTCACCCGGCTTTTAAACCCTTCCGTCAACCTCATGTTCAGGCGACTTTTATGATGAATTCCTTGTTCCGGCGAACCCTTGTCACCCTCGCGTTCAGCGCTGTCTCGCTTGGCTCGCCGTTTGCCCATGCACAGACGCCCGTGGGGGGCAACGGTACGCTCACGGC
This sequence comes from Caballeronia udeis, assembly GCF_001544555.2. GTDB lineage: Bacteria > Pseudomonadota > Gammaproteobacteria > Burkholderiales > Burkholderiaceae > Caballeronia > Caballeronia udeis. The sequence continues at coordinate 21,387 of NZ_FCOK02000004.1, forward strand.
CGCGATCGTGCCGAACTATCCGCCGTTCGAGTACAAGGACCCCGCAACCGATGAACTGACCGGCTTCGACGTCGATCTCGGCGTGGCGCTGGCTGCGAAGATGGGTGTGAAACTGAAGTGGGAGGAGACCAACTTCGACCAGATGATGAGCGCGCTGACCACCCATCGCGTGGATGTGATCCTGTCGGGCATGACGGACTTGCCGACACGCCGCGAGGCGGTCAACTTCCTCGACTACATCAAGAGCGGGCCGCAGTTTTATACGTTGAAGGCGCACGCCGGCGACTTCCCGTCGATCGAATCAGTGTGCGGCAAGCACGTGGGCACGAGCCGCCGCACGTCCTGGCCCGACGACATCAAGACATGGAGCGACGAGCATTGCGTGAAGGCTGGAAAGCCTGCTGTAGTCGTGGTGGGAACGGATGGTTCCGCCGACGCACGTCTGCAGTTGCGCCAGGGACGAATTGATGCCGCCGTGCAAGGCGGTGAGACGCTGCCGTATCAGAACACCCTTGAGAAAGATGCGTACGCGCCGATCGGCCAGCCGTTTATGTCGCAATACACCGCAATTGGCATGGCGAAGAGCAGCCCGGCTTTGAACGATACGATAAGCCAGGCATTCGGCAAGCTGATCGCCGACGGCACCTATGCAAAGATCCTGAAGAAATGGGGCTTGCAGGAGCATGCGGTGTCGAAGGTCATCATCAACTCGCAGGAGTAAGAGCGGACCGTCATACGCTGATTGGCGCGCACAACGTAAAACGGGCGTTGTCAGGGCACTCCCTGACAACGCCCGTTTCAATCCAGCGTCAGATTACCGTTCGATCTGACGGTTCCAGCGCGCGTCCCACTGCGGACGATTCGCGTTGATCACATCCCAGTCCACCACGTTGACCTTCTTGACCAGGTCGTCGAGGTTGCCCAGTTGTTTCTGCATCGAGTCGGGCATGGTTGCCTGGCGGTTGGTCGGGATCTGGCGGCCGGCGCTCGCTGCCTTGCTTTGTGCGGATGCCGAGATCATGAACGCCGCAAGCTTTTGTGCGAGGGCCGGATCGGGGTTGTTCGCCACTACGCATTCATCGACCAGCAACAGCACCGGACCTTCCTTCGGGTTCACGTAGGCAACGGGAATGCCCTTAGCCTGCAGGTCACCCACGGCGGTCGGCGTGAGCGGGAAAAGGCCGGCTTGGCCCGTTTGCACCATCTCCGAGATCTTCGCCGAGTTGGGGATGTACTCGATCACGTTCCTGCCCACGGTGCTTTGCCATTTCGTGAAGCCCGGTTCGACGTTCTTCTCCGACCCGCCTTCAAGCCGGTTGATCATCAGGAAGCCGTGCAGGCCGAACGTGCTGCTCGATGCCGACTGGAACACCACTTTGTCCTTGTATTTCGGGTCGGCGAAATCGAGCCATGACGTAGGCGGCGCCCAGCCATTGGCCGCAAAGAGTGTCGTGTTGTACGCAATGCCGGTCATGCCAAGCTGCACGCCCGCACCAATGTCATCCTTCATGCGCGCGAACGGATAGAGTTGCTTGAGCTCAGGGGTGTCGTTGAGTTTCTGGCAGACGCCCATGCTGACTGCACGCGCCATCACGCCATCGTCGAGGAACACCACGTGGATTTGCGGCTTGGCTTTGTTCGCCAGCAGCTTGGCGAGAATGTCTGAGGACGTGCCTGGGACCACGACCACTTTTACGTTATTGGCCTTTTCAAATTCGGGCAGGACCTCGCTCGTGTAGGCCTTTTCCATCGCACCGCCGTTCATGCCGATGTAGATAGTCTTGTCGTCGGCTTGCGCGGGCGTGGAGAGGGCTGCGGCGCACAAGGCGGCTATGCCCACGCTGGCTACTGTATGAAACGCTTTCATTTACTGATCTCCTTCAGAGGTGGTCCTGCCAGATTTTGTTCGCACTTTTTTTGGGTCGCTCAGGCAAATCTCTCGATGGAAAATGCATCGAGAGGCGTGCTCGTCGTGCCCTCAACAACCAGGTCGGAAAGCACTTCTCCAACCCCCGGGGCAAGCAGGAACCCGCCGCCCGAAAATCCAAACGCGTGAAGCAATCGCGGCGTAGTCCGGCTAAAGCCGATCACCGGATTATCGTCAGGTGTACTGCCTTCCACACCTGTCCAGGTCCGCAACAGCAAAGCATCTTTCAACGCAGGTAACAGCGCACATGCCGCACGCATCACCGTCCGTGTAGTCTCCGTGAGCGGTTGGGCATACTCACCATCCCCCAACCCGCGACCACCGCCAATCACTACATTGCCGCGCGTGACCTGCCGGGCATAAATGCCGCCGCCATAGACCCCAAGATTGTGATCGATGAAAAAAGGCAGCGGCTCGGTCACCCACATGTTCGGGTAGATCGGTTCCATTGGGATGGCTTCGCCAAAGGACGCGGCCACCGTGTTGCCCCAAGCGCCTGCAGCATTGACCAGCCAGTCGCTCTGCGCCTCGATCGCCGCACCCGAGTCATGCCGGGCCTGCACAACAAACCGTTCCCCCGCCCGCACGATGTTCGTCACGGCAGTCTGCTCGCGGACATCGGCACCGGCTGCACGCGCCGCGCGCGCAAATGCGGGAGAAACCACACGCGGATTCGCATGGCCGTCGCCGGGGCACAGCGAGCCGCCCACCGCAGCCTCGCCGAGCCACGGGTAACGGCGCCGGAAAGTCGGCCCGCTCATCAGTTGCAGGTCGAGACCGAAAGGGTTGGCAAGCTGCGCGTACGCTTCCAGCGCCGCCAGATCCGCAACGCTACGGGCCAGCCGCAAGTGCCCCGACACAACGAACTCACCATCCGTGCCCACGAGTTCCGGCAACCGGTCCCAGATCAATCGCGCACGCACGGCCAACGGCAGTTGTTCGGCCGGCCGGCCCTGACGGCGCACGCCGCCGTAATTCACGCCGCTCGCCTGTGCGCCGCAATACCGGCGCTCGAAAAGCCCGACCTTCAGACCGCGCTTTGCAAGCATCAGGGCCGTCGATGACCCCACCAATCCGCCGCCCACCACCAGCACGTCAAACCGCAATTTCTCAGTCATCGCGTGCGTGCTCCGGAATGGCCGCGAGATGATCAGCTTGCGAGACTTCGTCCATCATTGCTATCGATAGAGGCACGGGTTTGATCGGCGCCTGTCCGCGCAAACGTCCGGCCTCCGCGATGGGTTTGCCCGTCTCCGCGCTCAGCAATTCCGCCGCCGCCGCGCCGCACATACGCCCCTGGCAACGACCCATGCCCACGCGCGTAAGCGCCTTCAGCCGATTGATCTCGCTCGCCTCGCCAGCGCGTATACAACGGCGCAGCGTGCCGGCATCGATCTCCTCGCAGCGGCACACGGTCATGTCGTCCGGCCAGTTTGACGTGCAATCGGAGGGCGGCGCAAACGCCTTTTCCAGCCCGATACGAAATTGGGCGATGTTCGCCAGTTGCCGGTCCAGCTTCGCAGCCTGACCCTGAACGTCAGCGTTGCCAGCTCTATGCCCAAGGTCTTCCAGCATCGCGAGCGCCGCACGACGGCCAGCCAGTTCCGCAGCATCCGCGCCGGCGATACCTGCGCCATCGCCGGCGAGATAAACGCCCGGCACCGAACTGCGGCCGGCCGAATCGCGCTCCGGCAGCCACGCGCGATTAAGCGCATCGAAGCGAAAACGGCAACCTGCGAGGTCAGCCAACTGCGTTTCGGAACGCAGCCCATAACCGAAGCCAACCGCATCGCAGGGAATGGTCAGCTCCTGGCCGCCATCGCGATAGGTCATGCCCTGCACAGCTTTATCGCCGGTGGCACGCACAAGCGTCACGCCACGTTCGATACGAACCCCGCGAGCCGCCAGCCAGCCGACGTAATAAAGGCCCTTCGCAAAGGTGGACGGCTGACGCAACAAACGCGGCGTCGCGGCGATCTGGCGCGAGAACGGATTGGTATCGAGCACCGCCTCCACCTGCGCGCCCGCTTTCGCATATTGATACGCCACGAGGTAAAGCAACGGCCCCGTTCCCGCGAACACCACGCGGCGTCCAATCGCACATCCTTGGGATTTCAACGCGATTTGCGCGGCGCCAAGCGTGTAGACGCCCGGCAGCGTCCAGCCCGGAAACGGCAAAACGCGATCCGTCGCGCCGGTCGCAATCAGCAAGTGCGAATAAGGTACCGCGCGTTGACGGCCAGCGTGGAAGGTATCGAGTTGTGCGGCACCGCATCCCCACACCAATGTGTCGGGCCGGTAATCGATCTTTGCAATCAGTCCCGCCATGGTGGAATGCACCGCGTCGGCCTTGCCTGCTTCCATGCCATACAACGTGCGTTTGCTGCGGGCGAAACCGGCATCCGCCGGCGGCTGGCGATAGATCTGGCCACCGGCACGCGGCGCTTCATCGATCACAACAGGCACGATTCCGGCTGCCACCAGCGTCTCAGCCGCGCGCACACCCGCGGGTCCCGCCCCGACGATCACGACCCGACGCATGCTGTCTTTATCGATTGTCGTGCTCACGCTCCTGTCACTCCCAGAGACCGGGTCAGCACTCGCATGCCCTCCTTCACGAAGGTCGAACATGCTCTGATCCGCGTGCCCTCTTCCAGTTGCACCCAGCAGTCCTGGCACGCGCCCATCAGACAGAAACCCGCACGTGGCTCGCCGCTGAACTCGGTGTCGCGCACCCGCCGCGCGTGCAGCAGGATGGCGCTCAATACCGTATCGCCGGTCAGCGCTGTGATGGCCGCGCCGTCCAGCATCAGCGTCACTTGCTTGCGATGCGTCTCCGTAAGACGCACGAATTGCGGTGCGGCATCGGCCGCTATTGGCGGCTGAACGGCAGATGCTGCATTTGGAAGGTTTGTCATCGCGTAGAAAGAAGTCGTAGGCACTGAGCGATCAATGCGAACCGATCAGGATCCGGTTCAGTCCATACACGCGGTCCAGCACGATCATCGCGCCGGCTGTAATAAAGATCACGAGCGCGGACACCGAAGCCATCATCGGGTCGATCGATTCCGTCGCGTACATGTACATCCGCACCGGCAACGTGATGGTCTGCGGCGATGTCACGAAGATCGACATGGTCAGTTCATCGAAGCTATTGATGAACGCAAGCAGCCAGCCGCCCGTGATGCCTGGCAGGATCATCGGCAAGGTAATGCGGCGAAAGGCTGTCCATCGGTCCGCACCCAGCGACTGCGCCGCATGCTCGATGCTGCGATCCATGCCGCTCACCGAGGCCAGCACCAGCCGCATCACGAACGGCGTAATGATGATCATGTGCGCCGCGACGAGCCACGTGAACGAGCCGGTCGCGCCGATCATTGCGAAGAAGCGCAGGAACGCAATGCCGAGCACGAGGCTTGGAATCACCAGCGGCGAGAGGAACAAACCGTTGAGGAATTCGCGCCCGGGAAAACGTTCACGGCCGATGGCAAGCGCCGCCGGCAAGGCCAGCGCGAGCGACAGCGTAGCCGACGCAAACGCCAGCCTGATGCTGTTGAAAAACGCCGAGATGAAATCCGGGTAGTCGAGAATCGCGCGAAACCAGCGCAGCGAGAAGCCATGCGTGGGCAGCGTCAACGTCTGGTCCGGCGTGAACGCCACCAGCACGATGATCACGAGCGGCGCCAGCACGAACAGGATCACGAGCGTGTGGAAACTCAGGGCAACGAGGCCGTTCTTTCGCATGGCAGCGGTCTCCTTAACCTTAACCCAGGCTTCTGGAGTAACGACGCTCCAGAACCCGGTAGTACGTGATCATGATCACGAGGTTCGCGATCAGCAACAGGATCGCGATGGTCGCGCCCAGCGGCCAGTTCAGCGAGCCGAGGAATTCGTCGTAGACAGCGGTGGCCGCCACTTTCAGGCGGCGGCCGCCAAGCAGGCCGGGAATCGCAAACGCGCTCGCCGACAAACCGAACACCATCAGGCTGCCCGACAAAATGCCCGGCGCGATCTGCGGCAACACGATGCGCCGCAACGTGGTTGCCGGTGACGCCATCAGCGAGAGCGCAGCGTTTTCCACTTGCGGGTCGAGCTTCTGCAGCGAGGTCCAGACGGGGATCACCATGAACGGCAGCATCACGTGAACGAGCGCAATCACGATCGCGAAGGTGGTGTATTCCAGCTTGTACGGACCGAGGCCAAAGAGTCCGAAGAACTGATTCACGATACCGCCGGTGTTGAGCAGCATGCTCCAGCCGAACGCACGCACCACGACTGAAACAAGCAACGGTGCGAGGATCACAAGCAGGAACATCGAACGCCACGGGTCACGCATGCGGTACAGCACGTACGCTTCGGGCGCACCAATCGCGACGCACAGCAAGGTGGTCAGGATCGCGATGCCGAAGGTCCGCGCAAAAATGGTCTGGTAATAGCTGTCCGTCAGCACTTCGGCATAGTTGCCGAACTGGAACGCCGCGATCGGGCCGCTGGCCGGATCGAAGCGATAGAACGTCAGCACAATGGTCATTGCGAGCGGCGTCAGCACGAGGACCGCGAAGAGGATGAAGGCAGGCAGGCTCATCAGCCACGGCGGCACGAACGCATGCCAGGGCGCGCGGTCTTTCTTCAGCGCACCGCTATCTTCAGGGCCGGTGGAATCGATCGTACTAGCCATGGCTCGCTTCCTGGATCACGCGCACGGCGTCACGATGCCAGTCGATGCCGACCATCGCGCCCTCCGCCACCGGCTCCGTACCTTCGTTCTGGCTACAGACCAGCACTTCGCCAATCGCGGTATCCACACGATAAAGCCATTGGCTGCCGAGGAAAAAGCGGCTGGTGACAGTCGCCGTCAAGCGCCCCGTGCCCACCTCGCACAAGTGCAGTTTTTCCGGACGGATGCACAAGGTCACCGTATCGCCTTCGCGCCACACCGTGCCCGCATCGATGCAGGCAATGCCGGTCAGGTCATGCCCGAGATCCACATGCACTTCGTTGTGACGCGCCTCGGTCACCTTACCCGCCAGCATGTTCGCCTTGCCGATAAACTGCGAGACAAACCGGTTCTCCGGTCGCTCATACGCGCGATACGGCGAGTCCACCTGCGTCACGCGCCCTGCCTCCATCACGACCACGCGGTCGCTGATGGACAGCGCTTCCGACTGATCGTGGGTAACCATGACCGTAGTCGTGCCGACCTTGCGCTGAATCCCGCGCAATTCGAACTGCATCTCTTCGCGCAGCTTGGCGTCGAGGTTGGACATGGGTTCATCGAGCAGCAGCACCGGCGGCTGGATCACCAGCGCGCGCGCAATGGCAACCCGTTGCCGCTGACCACCCGACAGTTCACGCGGATACCGCGCCGCGAGCGCATCGAGCCGCACGAGCGCCAGGGTCTCGCGAATCCGCTCCGCACATTCAGCCTTGCCGACGCCCCGCATTTCGAGGCCGAAGCCGACGTTCTGCGCCACCGTCATGTGCGGAAACAGCGCGTAGCTCTGGAACACCACGCCCAGGCCGCGCTTGTTCGGCCGCACGTTCGTGATGTCGCGGCCGTCGAGTGAAATCCGTCCGCGCGTTACGTCGATAAAACCAGCGATCATTTGCAGCGTCGTGGTCTTGCCGCAGCCTGAAGGCCCCAGCAGGGAAACGAATTCGCCTTTTTCAACCGAGAGGCTCACGTCGCTCACGGCGTTCAGGTCGCCGTAGGCTTTTGTCAGTTTGTCCAGCACGAGAAACGACACGGTGGCCTCCAGGGTCTGGCGGAAAAACAGTTGAACGGTCGCGAGTATTTGCACGAACGCAAAAGCAAACACCACGCGAAGACAGGCGGAACGCGCTTCTTATGCGAAGCGCGTCATGGGACAGGGTCGAGACAGGTTCACGCGCAACAACCGGGGATGACCGCGGAGGCCTGACGTCCGCTTAAGCGCCGCGGTTCGCGTGCGCCCAAGCGGATGAAAGGAGTTGGCGTCAGGGGTGGGACGCCAGGTTGATGTCTCGTTTTGATTCTTCTTTTAACGCTACTGCAAACTCAGGTCAGACGTCGAACTTCACGCCTTGCGCAAGCGGCAGCTCACGGCTGTAGTTGATCGTGTTGGTCGCGCGGCGCATATAACCCTTCCACGCATCGGAGCCCGATTCGCGGCCGCCGCCGGTTTCCTTTTCACCGCCGAACGCGCCGCCAATTTCTGCGCCGCTCGTGCCAATGTTCACGTTCACAATGCCGCAATCGCTGCCCGCCGCCGACATGAACTGCTCGGCTTCGCGAATGTCGTTCGTGAAGATCGCCGACGACAAACCCTGCGGCACGCCGTTTTGCAGTTGCAGCGCGTCAGCGAAGTCGTCGTAGGTCATCACGTAGAGGATCGGCGCGAAGGTCTCGCGTTCGACCACAGCCGTTTGTGCGGGCATGCGCACGAACGCGGGGCGCACGTAGTAAGCATCGGCGTGGCCGCCTACGTCCACTCGCTCGCCGCCCTTCACATTGCCGCCTTGCTCGCGGGCATCACCCAATGCCTTCTGCATGGCGTCGAACGCGGCGCGGTCGACCAGCGGACCGACGAGCGTATCGGCTTCAAGCGGGCTACCCACTTTCACTGATCCAAACGCTTTTTCCAGGCGCGGCAGCAACTGGTCGACCACGCTGGTATGCACGATCAGGCGACGCAGCGTCGTGCAACGCTGACCCGCCGTACCGACTGCCGAGAAGGTCACGCCGCGCACGACCAGATCCAGGTCAGCGCTGGGCGCGACGATCACTGCATTGTTGCCGCCGAGTTCCAGGATGCTGCGGCCCAGGCGCTTCGCCAGCACTTGCGCCACTTCAATCCCCATGCGCACGCTGCCGGTCGCGCTGACCAGCGGCACCTTGGGCGACTCGGTCAGCACCTGGCCGACATCGCGTGCGCCGAGCAGCAACTGGCTCAGGCCTTCGGGTGCTACGCCCGGATGAGTCTTGTCGAATTCACGCAAAGCCTTTTCAAACAGCGCGTGGCAGGCGATAGCCGTCAACGGAGTTTTTTCCGACGGCTTCCAGACCACGGCGTCGCCGCAGACAAACGCGAGCGCCGCATTCCACGACCACACCGCGACCGGGAAGTTGAACGCGGAGATCACGCCGACCACACCCAGCGGATGCCACGTTTCCATCATCCGGTGACCCGGACGCTCGGACGCGATCGTCAGGCCGTAAAGCTGGCGCGACAGGCCGACAGCGAAGTCACAGATATCGATCATTTCCTGCACTTCGCCCAGGCCTTCGGATGTGATCTTGCCGGCTTCCAGCGTGACGAGGCTGCCGAGCGCGGCTTTGTGTTCGCGCAGCACGTTACCGAAAACGCGCACGAGTTCGCCGCGCTGCGGCGCGGGCACGGTGCGCCATTTGAGGAAAGCGGCGCGGGCAGCGTCGATCTTGCGGGCGGCATCGGCGGGAGAATCTACGGCCAGTCCGGCCAGCGTTGCACCGTCAAGCGGCGAACGCGCCGTCAGGGCGTTGCCCTTCCATTGACCGAGGTCTACACCGAGTGCGCCAAGAATATCGTTCAGTTTCATCACTTCCTCTCTATGTCGGGTGGCTGCCGGGCAAGGCGGCGCAGCTTGGGGCCGCAGTCCGTCAGTGCCGCTCTGGAACCCGCTCCGGCGCTTGAATGGTCACATTCGCCGGAACAGAGTTTCAGGGCTTAAAAAAACCGCTGCAATTGATTAATCGGCACGACTTGGTGCGCTGGAGGAACCAACCATGCTCAAAATACCCAGCCCAAGCCGTCATCAGCGTTCAGGTTACGCGATTAGAACGCGTTTCACCGCATCTGGCGAGCCATACGGTGGCTTGCCCGCGCGTCTGCACCCGGTCTAGCGGTTCGCCAGCGCGAGCTTGAGCCGCCGCACGCCTTCGAACACTTCGGCCTCGCCCGGCGCGGCGGCAAATGAAAGCCGCATGCTCGACTCGTCCGGATCGCGCACATAGAACGCCGGTCCGGGAACGTAGATCACGTTCTGTTCGATCGCGCGCTTGAGCAGCGCGGCAGACTGCCGGCCGCCCGTCAGTCGCGCCCAGATGAACATGCCGCCCTCGGGCATCACGTAGTCAATCTCGTCGGGAACAAACTGGCGCAGCGCGCTCGACAACGCCTCGCAACGCTTGCGATAAGCCAGCGCAATCGTGTGCAGGTGTTCCGCGAGACGCCCGCGCTCCAGATAATGGCGCGCCGTTTCCTGCGCGAGCGGCGAGGTGCAGAGATCGCTGGTCTGTTTGGCGACGAGCATGCGGCGTGTGATGGCGGGCGGCGCAATCGCCCAGCCGACGCGCAAGCCCGGCGCCACAATCTTCGAGAGGCTGCCGAAATACACGAGCCAGTCGCTTGCGCCCAGAATGGCATCGGCGAATGCGGTAATGGGTTTCACCGGCTCACCCGAGAATCGCAGTTCGCCATACGGGTCATCTTCGACCAGCACGAAACGAAACCGCATTGCAAGCCGCGCAAGCGCTTCGCGACGCGCCGACGGCAAGGTCGCGCCCGTCGGGTTGGCGAAGGTCGGCACCGTGTAGAGCAGCTTTGGCCGCCTCGACGGATCGAGCGCTTCGAGTTGAATGGCAAGCGCATCGACATCGATACCCTGCGCGTCGGTGCGCACCGGGATGAGATTTGCGCCCGCGAGCCGCAGCGCCTGGATCGCGGCCGGATAAGCCGGCTCTTCAATCAGCACCGCGTCACCCGGTGCGACCAGGATCTTGATCAGCAGGTCGAGACCCTGCTGCGACCCCGTGGTCACGATCACGTCGTCCACGTCGCGCGTCACGCCACGATCGCTCATTAACCGCAGGATCTGGCGGCGCAGAGCGGGGGATCCTGCCGTGTCGCCATATTGCAGGCACGCGACCGGATCGGACGAATACGCGTCTTCCAGCGCCTGGCCAATCCCCGCCCGGTCGAAAAGATCCTTCGACGGATATCCGCCCGCAAACGAAATCATCCCGGGCCGGCTGAGGTACTTGAAAAGCTCACGGATCGCGGAGCCTTGCGGCGCCTTGAACGGTTCCGTGAAATCGTAGAGGTCGGAGGAGTTCACGCGGCCGCCGTCATCTTGAAGATGCCGGTGGCGTTGCCGGCATCGAAACCGAGATCGAGCCTGGCTCGCCCAGTAGCCTCGTCCATGACCGCGTCGCGGCTGATGAACTCGTAGAACGAGCCCGGCACGTCGCGTTCGATCCGTGCACCGTCGGCACCGATAAACTCGCGGCGCACGGGGTCGGCGCGAAACGCCGTCTGGCGCACCCGGCCCGACTTCGAAATTTCAACGCTGTCCTTGATCGGACGGCCGAGGACGCGCTGGGCATCGGCGACGGCAAAGACATCGTCCACGCGGTCGGTCGCATGATTGAACGCGTTGCCTTCGGTTGCGATCCACGCCATTTCCGCCGACTCGGCGCGCAGCGTTTCATAGTCCGTCATACGCGGCACCGGGTGCTGGCGCTCGAAACAACGCACGAGTACCGGCAACAGGTCGAGGGCGGTTGCCAGCGGCAACGAACGGTCGCGCTCCAGTTCCGCCAGCGACGCAACCGCTTGCGGCGTGAGCGGATCGACGCTCTGGCCGATCACGTTCGTTACCGCTTGCTGGAACTCGGGGCTGAAGCGCTCGGGATGCAACTCACTCACGAAGTACTGCGCGATTTCATCGGGGGCATCGATGTGCATGTACGAGCGCCCCGTCATCTTGATGCGATCGAGCGGATATGTGCCGTTCAGCACGAAACCCAGCGGCTTCAGGATGCGCGTGAACACGGCTTCGCCCGGCGGCAACGCGCCGGATTCGGTCCAGCGCACAGTGCGCAGCGCGCCGTGGTCGAACTGAACGCGGGTTTGCGTGTGTTGAAGGTCATCGGTATAAGCGCGGCCCGTCGGCACGCGCTCGAGCAGGCCAGCGAACAAGGCCATGTTCATCGCCTGCGCCAGTTCGGCACGGGTAACCGTACCGGGCGTAGCGCTGGCGAGTACGGAGGGCAAGTTCATTAATTGCACCAACCCGGTTACATCCGATTCTGGAAGAGCTACGGCGAGCAATGCGGCTAGATTCGGGTTCATTGGTTGTTTTCCGGCTGATCCAGCGTGGTGCGAGCCCCAGGGCCCGGTTCGGCGCTTCAATGGAAGGCGATTCTGGGGCGTGTCGAAAAGCTGCACAATTGATATAAACTCACCACTTCATTCTGAAATCGAACCAAGTCGGCTGAAACAGCTTCCGGCCCGTGGCTTTTATAGCGTAATCAGTACAAGGCGAACATGAGAAAAGGCATTCCCAACCTGGTTGCCCTGCAGATCTTCGAGGCCGCCGCGCGCCACGAGAGCTTCACCCGCGCCGCCAATGAGCTCGCGCTCACGCAAAGCGCGGTGTGCCGCCAGGTCGCGGGACTGGAAAGCCGCCTGGGCGTCGCTTTGTTCCTGCGCATCAAGAAGCGCATTGTGCTGACCACGCATGGCCGTCATTACGCGGCGCTCGTGCGCAAGAATCTCGACCGGATCGAGCGCGACACCCTCGAATTGATGGCGCAGCGCGGCGTGGGACGGATTCTGGAAATAGCGGTCGTGCCAACACTCGCCAGCCAATGGCTAATCCCGCGCCTGCCGCAATTTCGTGCGCTGCGGCCGGATATCACCGTGAATCTGTCGATACGCACCGAGCCTTTCCTGTTCAGCGATTCGCCCTTCGACGCCGCGCTTTATTTCGGCGATTCGGTCTGGCCCGGCACGCAGGGGAAGCTGCTGTTTCGCGAGGGCAAGGTCGTGCCGGTCTGCAGTCCTTCCCTGCTCGCCGGGAATGCGTCCGGTTCTTCTGTTTCGCTTGAGCAGCTCGCCGACTTGCCGCTGCTGCATTTATCGACACGGCCCGACGCCTGGCGCACCTGGTTTCGCCTGAACGGGCTGGAGCACGATGTGCGCGCGGTACGCGGCGCGCGCTATGAGTTGTTCACCATGCTCACCAGCGCGGCTCAGGCGGGTTTGGGCGTCGCGTTGCTGCCGGAGATCTTGCTCGCAGACGAATTGTCGTCCGGCCGGCTGGTCGTGCCGCTGGATAAACCGATGTCGGGCACGTCGGGTTATTACCTCGTCGCACCCGATGAAATCGCCCACGACGAACCGTTCGTCGCGCTCTCGGATTGGCTGAGTTCGATCGTGCCGCGAACGCAAGGCGACGCGTAGATCAAATTACTACAACCAGCGCGAAACTTGGCGGGGATTGATCTGGCCGTCGAACGATTCAGAGACCAGGGCATGCGTTTGCCATGGCAGACCGGGCAAGCCGGCTCAAACAAAACGTCGAATTCGGGGGACATTGGGCACTGGTGCGAATCCTGGAAAGGACGAAGGTCGAACCTGTCGATAGCGTGACGTTCAACTCACATGGCAAACCACGCCGGCCACGCGAATGATGCGCGTCGCCACGGTCGCGCCACAGGGAAAGGCTTCATCAACGTCGCCGAACGCGCAAAAAACCCTCACTTCAACGTAGACGTAGCGAGCTCAGCGCCCTTCTACGTGCTTTTCGGCCACCCCTGCATGATCGATCTCCGCCACGTATAAAACCGCACGCTTTCTCCGTCGTACGCGTGCATGTCGCTGAACAGACAACGCTTCTAACCGCCGAACCCATGCCATCGGAACGGGAACGGAATCACTCTCAAAATTCTCAGTCATTTCTCTTCTCCGATCTACTTTCTCTTTTGATAAGTACAACAAATCTCCCAAAAAATGAAACAGATGATTCGCCTATAAATCCACCAAAACCATACTCAGAAAAATCCGAATTTTTGTTTGCGACCATTTGTGACCAAAAGCGCTTCCCCATTTGCGTAAGTTCAACGAACATCCACAAGCATGACTGTTCATCGAAACATTGAAGGCGAACGTTCTTTGTCTTGCGTTTGTATAGGGCTTTCAAAACGATGCAGGTGGTGGCTTTGCGGGACAAATCAAGGATCGTAAGAGATGGCAGAAACTAATCAGACAGCGGGATTGCAGCGCTCACACGACTCGCGCGTAAAGAGCCTGCAGACCTATCACGTTGACGTACCGAGTGCGGCGAACGCCAAGGACATCTCTGTGGTCTCGTATAGCGCCCGCGAGGGTATGGCCTCACCCTACGAGATTACGATCGAATTTACGCACCCTGAGCTGCTCTCCCGCGCCGACTACCTCGGCCGCGACGGGCACTTCGCGATCACCGCAGAGGACAGCGCCGAACCTCGGGTATATCGCGGCATTGTCGCGAAGTTCAAACGGATCAAAAAGACCAAGGATTTCTTCAGCTACACGATCGTCATAACGTCGCAGATGGCGCGGTTGGGTCTTCTGCACAGATGCCGCGTGTATCAGCAGCAGAGCGGGCCGCAGATCATCGAATCGATCCTGTTGAGCGATAAGTTCATGGACCACCAGTTTGTGTTCAAGCTGCGTCGCGAATATCCGGTCCATGACTTCCGGCTGCAATACCAGATGTCGGACCTTGACTATATCCATTTGCTTTGCGAGCAAGAAGGACTGTTTTGGTACACAGAACAAGGTAAGCACGGTGACGTAATCGTCTTCGGCGACGATATCGATCACTACGTCTATACGCCTGAATTGAAGGTGCGGTATCGCGAGAACGCTGGGCTTGAGGCGGGAACTGAAGCGGTATTCGCGCTAGAGACGCACGCCGATCTGGTGCCGCAATCGGTCATGGTCGCGGATTACAACCCACTGATCGCTTGGGAGCGGTTCAAGCACGAGGCCAACGTCGCGATCAACGATACGACGACCTATGGCACGCCCTACATCTACGGCACGAATCACCTGACCCAGGACGGTGCGCAGTGGGAAGCACAGTTGCGCCACGAGGCTGCGATCGCCTGGCAGGTGGTGTATTACGGGCAAAGCAATGTGCTGGAGTTGCGACCGGGCCGCATTCTGCGCATTGATGAGCCCCTGCCCGATGCACCGAGTGGGCAGGTGATTATCGAGGTGACGCACTCTGGTGGGCGCGGTGTGGCTTACACCAATTCGTATAAAGCCATCCCGTCCGACCGGCGATTTCGATTGAAAATTGAAGAGAGTAAGTGGCCCAAAATTTCTGGGGCATTAAGCGCGCGCGTCACGTCACCGAACAAATACCCATATCCGTACATCACGAAATTCGGTCACTACGTAGTTCGGTTGGATCTCGATTTCGATGAGTGGAATCCGGGGGGTGAAAGCATTCCATTGCGGCTTGCGAAGCCCTTCGCGGGTGCACTGCAGACGGGTTTCCACTTTCCGGTACTCGACGGAACCGAAGCGGTCATCATGGCCCGCGATGGTGACCCGAACAAGCTCTTCATTTCGCAGTTCCATCACACAAGTCTGCAGACCGACTTGATCACCAATCATGACCGGTGGATGTCGCGTCATGTGATCCGTACGCAGAGCAATAACAAGCTGCGCATGGAAGACTGGAAGGGCGAAGAGCACGTCAAGCTCAGCACCGAACACTCCGGCAAGAGCCAACTGAACCTCGGTCACTTGGTCGATGATGAACGGCAAAAACGCGGTGAAGAATATGAGCTGCGTACATCGGGTTACGGGGCGATCCGCGCAGGTAAAGGCATGTTCATTACGGCCGATGATCAGCCTGGCGCAAGTGGCAAGCAGCTTGACATGATCGCTGCCGAGGGACTGCTTGAACAGGCCCTTCAGCAAATGCAGGCGCTCGCCGAAGCGGCCAAGGTTGCACAGGCAATTGCAGCCGATTACGACAAGCAGAAGGCGCTTTTCAATGACACTCTCAAAGGACTTAGAAAGGCCGGCATTCTCGTAAGTGCCCCGGCGGGTATCGCCCTGGTTTCGGCCGATCATTTGCAGCTTGCCGCTGCGAACAACTTGATAGCAACCGCTGGCGGCAATGCTGATATCGGCGTGATCAAGCGCTTCACCGTGGCTGCCGGCGACGCCGTGTCGCTGTATGCGCAACGACTTGGCATGAAGCTGTTCGCCGCAAAGGGCAAGGTTGAAATCCAAGCGCAAAGCGATGAGATGCGATTGCTGGCTGACCAGAACATGACGATCACCAGCGTCAACGGGCGGGTGACGATCGAAGCGAAAGAAGAACTGTTGCTTAAGTGTGGCGGATCTTACTTTCGTATGTCGTCTACTGGCATCGAAGATGGTACTCGCGGTGACCGGACCTTCAAGTCCGCTTCGTTTGGCAGGCAAGGACCATCTTCGCTTGGCGAGTCTATGAACACTTGGAAGCACGCCAAGTTCGATGAGCAGTTTGCGTTGAAATGGCCCTTCAGCAACAAGCCGGTCGCCAATCGAGCATTTTCAATAGTCTTGGGGGATGGAAGTGTGGTGAAAGGCATGACCGACAAAGCCGGAATGACAGATTTGCAGAAAAGCGTTTTTGTGGAGGGGGTTAGGTTGCGCATAGGCCCGAAGTAACAACATTACGAGATCTATAAAGCGGGATGCCCTAATCGACAAGCGAACAGCAGATGCCCATAACCGAACGAATCCTTAACGCTGAGATAGCCGACGATGGCTCAGTTCATTACGCTTCTACTACGTCGCCATCCGATGACAGCATTGCCGTGTGTCATATGGTTCCTGATAGGGTTATCCCCGTGATCTTTGTTCCAGGCATTATGGGGACAAATCTTAAATCTATCGAGTCGCGTGATCCCGTTTGGCTCATCGATAGCTCGCTGGGCGTAGCGTCGGATTGGGTCTTCGCCGGTGCCGCCACGCGCAAGACCCTGCTGGATCCTGATTTAACTGAGGTTTTCGATGGCGGCAAAATATACAGCGGTACGAATCAGACAGAAGAGGAGTTGCGCCGGCGTGGATGGGGGGAGGTTGCGCGAAGTAGCTACGGAAAATGGCTAGTTTGGCTTGAGGACGCGCTCAACGATGCCGCTAAGTGTAAAACCGGACCGCGCGCTCAACTATTTGAAACACTCATTAGCGACAAGACAGGCCCAGCCTTACTTAAAGATGAAGAGGTAGAGCTATCGTACATGTATCAGATGCCCGTTCATGTCGTTGGCTACAACTGGCTTCAGTCTAATAAAGCGTCGTCGGAACGGCTGTCGGCAAAGATCGACGAGTTCGTCGCGAAGTACTCCGCCGAAGGGAAAATGTGCGAAAAGGTTATCCTAGTTACCCATTCGATGGGTGGCCTCGTAGCGCGTTATTACTCCGAGGTTCTGCCTAACAAAGGCAACGGTAAAGAAGGTCAGACTAGCGCCGGATGCCGCGAGAAGGTGCTGGGAATAGTGCACGGAGTAATGCCGGCAACCGGATCAGCAACCGCGTACAAACGAGTCAAAGCCGGGACCGAGGGCATAGCGGGATACGTACTTGGGTCAAATTCCGCTCAAATAACGGCGGTTTTTGCACAGGCGCCCGGCGCCCTACAACTATTGCCAAGTACGGAATACGGATCCGGATGGCTAAAGATACAAGACGGAGACTCTACTCAAGTTCTCCCTCAATCTGATCCGTACACCGAGATATACACAAAAGAAAAAAATGGTGGGCATTGGTCGACGAAACCCTCATTAATCCACTTGATCCAGAAAAAATCTTCGTTAAGAAAGATTGGGATAAGGTTGTTGAATTAATCAGTGAGGAAGTGTACCCCTTCCACTATGCAATCGCGAATTCGTATCACAGTCAGACTTATGCCTTCTTCGGAGATGACCCAAGTCACGCAACTTGGGGCGATGTTGTATGGAAGCGAAAGTTACCTCGTTTTTTCGGATCAAGAACCTCCAAAACTGCGTTCCCTGATCTTCTAGAGCAGCCGCCGGGGACGGGAATCGGAACCGGCTCGTACACCATTCTTGACGTGCATAACAAAAGCTCCGCATCGGCGAAGTTTGTTCTGCAAGCTGCTAACGAGAATGGTGACGGGACTGTACCAGTTCGATCCGGTAGGGCCCCTGCCGGCAAGCGAGGGGTTCAAATTTGTCTCGCTTTCCCCGATGTGGACCATGAAGGTGCTTACAAAAAGCAGACGCAGCAATTGTTCGCGCTCTGGGCGATTACAAAATTAGTAGGTGGTGTAAGAGGCACGGCATTGGAGTATCAAGAGTGTTAGCAATAACAATAAGGCGCTCGCTTCTGAGTTTCGCCCTCAGCGCCGCGTTGGTTAGCACGAGCTTTTCCAAATTAAATCTTCGAGACGAAATGACAACAATTGATCCGATAAATGTTGAGCTGACCTCACGCTGCATCGGCCGCTTCGTGGTGTCGATTCCGACACGGGCATCAACATCAGGACGCGCGAAAATCCAAGGTGTTGAATTCGATGCTCAGCCGATGTCGCAGGAGCTTTCTGAAAAATTCCTTGACAATCGAGAAAACTCAATCAGAAAGACCAAAAGCAAATACAAATACCTGTATGCAGAGGGCGAGGCAGGCCTAAAGGGTTCGAAATACTTCATCTCGCTTGGAGACCCGAATTCCCTAAGTGACGGCACGCGACTCATCGAAGCCTACAAATGGGATCGTGGATATTTAATCAAGCTTTGGACTAACGCTTTTGATTGGACCAACTCTGTCTTCAAAGAACATCCTTTGTATAAAAACAATCCAATAAAAAGCAATGTGCAAGAAAAGACACAGGCTTTGGTTGCCATGTTGGCGCGCGTTCGGGGTCGCCCCGACAATGAGACCCCATCTGAGCCAGGTGTCTGCTTTTTAGGTGGATTTTTGCCGGGCGGTGCTACTGATTCAGAACGCGTGCAGAACTTCTTTGTTCTACAAGATCATCCAGATGTCACTATTAACGTTACGGCTGACTCCGGAATTAAGGAGACCGACTCGCTTTTACAGCGAGGTCAAGAGATCGAGCGCATGCTCAATGCGACACCAGGTGGTCGAACTCTGCGAAAGGGAGTCGTTAGCCTTCAAGGTGCGTTGCCCGCGGAAGAATGGCTGATCTCGGGCACTATGCCGCGCGGAGTGTTGGGAAACATCTTCAATTTGGAGGGTAACTCGCTCACGGGAAGCGCACTTACTCCACTAGTTACATTGAATCTGCATAACGGGGGAACGTCCCCGAACACTAAACTGGATGCGGAACAAAGCCATGCATCGATATCCGAAAACGAAGCGATAGCATTATGGGATGTAGTTTCACGCACGCTGCGGCCCCGTCCGAACGGATTTTAAAATAGCTAGGCATGCCAGTTGACCATCAACAATTGCCAGGGGAAGAACCAGAACCGGCAATTCCGCCCTCAAAGCTCATGTGGAGCATTGCGTTCGTCGTACTGCTTGCCGCGGGAGGTGCGGCGACAGTGCTGCTATGGCCGAAACACGTGCCGACTAATGACTGGCAGTTCTGGACGACGCTCGTCGTTCTTCCTACCGCGCTTGCGACCTTCATCGTGTCGCGTAGATTTAGCGCATACGAGGCGAGCAAGCTAGACGTTCAAGCCAAGAACGATGTTGTTGGCGCATACAACCAAAGCGTTTTCGACGCAGCCAGCAAGCCATTCGCTGTCCTCGCTGCGGCATATCGCTTTTCGTGCGATCGTAAAGATAACGCACTGGACGGAATTCGCAATTAGTCAACGAAGCTTGTTTCGCAGGCCGCGATCGCGCAGGCAGCATCTCCGGTCCATGCACGGTGGCTGATCGTGCCTTCGGTCAAGCTTGCAGCGGGTCCCCTAACGGCTGACAAGAAACGGCACATCGAGGTCGCGAAGTGGCTCTTCGGAGAATTAATTGGAGACATCTCCAAGACCATTAAGGCGCTGCCTCAAAGAATCTCGCTTGACATTCATTTCGTCGTCTCCAGTCTACTTTCCATTGAAGAGCGGGACGGCCTTTGGAATGACAAATGGGAGGAGTTCGGTTTGCGTCGGGCCGATATTGCAATCAACGATTCCGAAGTCGATCTCATGATGCTTGACCGCTGGCTGGATCGGACAATTGAAACGGCTGAGACCAAAGCTCGACTGATCGTTGCCATTCAATTGAATGTTCTTCAAAGCAAGTCGCCATCGCCCGGCTCCGCAGAAGCGGCTGTCGCGCTGCTCCTTTTGCCCCAATTCGCGGCGACTAGGCACGCGTTGATCTCGACGGCAAATCTTCATCGACCGGTTCGTGGCGGATTTGGTCAAGCAAACGAAGTCTTGCGGCCTGCACTGAAATGGGCCGGTGCCGTAGCGGCGGAGATTAAGGGTATTTGGGAGACTGGTTTCGATGCGACGCAGTGGGGACAAGTTGTTTCGGAAAGCGGCTTGCTCGGTCTACGGAACAATGCGACCAAGATGGACCAGTCGATCGGTTTCGCAGGCGCTGCTGCTCCTTGGCTAGCGGTCGCGTGCGCCGCGAAATCTTTGTCTGGTAATGAGCCGAGGCAGATGGTATTTGCTGGTTCGGAGCACACGTTCGACTGTGCAGTGCTCGTTCACTCTACGGTGGCGAATGAGCCAACATCTTCGACCTTAGCTGAACCATCGGTATAAGGCTGGTTGGACGTGCGTGGCGGCATGTTGATACCCGATTTTAGCAATCACAGGAGTTGCACCATCATGACAAAGCGCTACGACCTTGTGCAGGGAGATAAGACAACCACGGGGGCAACCATACTGAATGGCGATTCGACCGACATGCTAGGAGATCGAGAACAAGCTTACGAAGGTCACCCCGTGGCATGTCCCGTGTGCAAGACGATCGGACGAATCGTGTGTGTCGAACCTCGCCATTCAATGACCTCTCCGGATGGACGCGAAGCGGCGCTCAGCGACGACATCTGCTTATGTCTTTGCCATCCGAGTTCGCGCTTCCTTCCTTCTCAGTACATCTTGTATATGGAAGTGTGATGCGTAAGCGTACATGTGCCTCAGAAATATCGGTTCGCGGGACCACCTAAACATAGGAGGTTCGCTCAGACTTTAGAAGAAAGCATCGCAATGAAAAAACTGTCCCTAGACGTACTGAGCATAACGGCGCTGGCTCTGGTCGTCGGTCTTTTCATCCTTGTGTGGGGCAAAGAGATTGGAGTCACGACGCCGGAAGCGCGGAGCAACTGGATCGCTGGCATCGCCATTTGCGCAATGGCATTTGCTTTCTTATTCGCATTCGACAATCGAGCGAGATTAAGCAGTGCCGCGCGTAACCTCGCGAGATGGCTGCACGTCCGAGAACCTGAGATGGCCGGCACCACACAAGGTGCGCTGGCAAAGTCGCCGAGTGCGGCAAAACCGACAGAAACCGGTCTGAGCGCGCTGCGCGCTTACTTGCGCGCGGAGAACGGGATTCGCTGGCGCTACCGCCAATCGTGGCTTTTGTTGACAGGCGGCGAGACAAACATCAGTCGCGCTATGCCGGATCTGGCTCAAAACGGCTGGCTCGTCACTCAAGATGCCGTGTTGTTATGGAACAAGGCCTCCTCTGACGGTCGGCTGGACGAAGGCTGGCTTCGCCAACTCTACGCCGTGCGCCGTAATCGCCCAATTGACGCCGTAATCCTGACCCTTGACGACACGGTTGATTCATTTCCTCAGCGTCAAGGGATGGGCTCTCACAGCGTGACGCTCGCACGCATTGCCAACGTGCTGCACTGGTCCGCGCCGGTCTACGTGCTCGACGTTGCGGAGACCGATAAACTCAACGATGGACGAACAGCATTACTAGGTTGCGAATTCGCACCCGATGCCAACGAGCGTTCGATCGAATCAACCTTGCTTGAGTTGCGTAGTCGTATTGGGCATATGAGCGTCGGGCAATTGATTCGAAGCTACAAAGACCAATACGCCGCGAGGTTGTCGGAGCGACTCGATACGCGTAGCGCGCCACTCGCCGCGTTGATCGCATCGCTGGCAAATCGCGAGGCCCGACATCAGCCCGTAAGCGGTGCGTTCTTTGCACCGTTTCCGCTTGCCGTTGATGCAGGGGCAGTTGCCGATCCGAACGCGCCCACCACAGTCGATCTGCCGCTATGGCCTCACCTCGCGACGATCGCCCGCAGGCAACGCGGTCGACGCATGGGCTGGCATCCGGTAACGGTGTTTTCTACCGTAGCCCTGACGATCATTGGCCTATGGACCACAGGCATGCTGATCTCCGGCATGACGAACGGCCTCAGCTTGTCCGAAGCCCGGCAGACAATTCAAACGCTCAAGTCCGCACCCGATCCCGCCGCCCGTCTACAAGCGTTGCTCGCACTGCAACAGCAGGCTTCGACTTCAAACCGATTCCGACACCGGGAATCACCGACACCGTACTGACGATCGACGCGCAAAAACTCCACTACTACAACCAGCGTGAGACATGGCAGGGCCTGGTCTGGCCATCGAACGATCCCGAAACCAAGGGCACGCGCTTGCAATGGCAGACCGAGCAGGCGGGCATGAACAAGAACTTCGAATTCGGCGGCCGTTGGGCGCTCGTGCGGATGCTGGAACGAGCGAAGGTCGAGCCTGTGGACAGCGCGACATTCCAGCTTACGTGGCAAGCAGCGCCTGATACCCGGATGATGCGCGTGGCTGCTGCAACATCGCCGATCGCCGCCTCGTCGACTGCGCAAAAGCCTCTGCATCGAGCGGGTGACGACTGGAACAGGTCAGCGGAGGACCTGAGCACATCGATCGAGCACTCCTCACTCGATAGCCTTGTCACCCAGGAACCCCTCACCGCGGCGCCCGCAAACCTGACTTACCCGTTGAGTTATCTGATGCGCACTGACGTCGGCAAGGGGCCACTTGAACTGCTCGCGTTGAAGGGATTTGTCCTACCGAACCGCATGTTCATCGACAAACCGGCGCGCGCGGCGAACGCAAACACGTCCGCCAACCCACCGCAGCTACCTAAAGCAGCACTTGAAGCCGCCAAACACGCCGTCACGCCGCTGCCCGACGTCACCCTGACTGGCTCGCTATGAATTTCCTCGCAACGCCACAGGCCCCTGTTCCGGTCACCCTCTCGCAAGGAGCACGCACCGCATGATCACCTTTTCAAAGCTCCTCAACGCCCTCTTCGGCGCGCGCTCCCCCTCAAGGCGCACGATGCCTGGCGCATCCAGCCACGCGCAGATCTTCGACATGTGGGTGGTGTTGGGCGGGCATGCGTGGGAACCTGAACACGGTGAAGCGGCATACGTCCCAGCCAAGCGGCACACAATCTGACGCGTCACGACTGGACTCGTCCCGGTTGACCTTCAACCCCACCGCGGCTAAAGGCCGGCCTTCGTCAGCCCTCGACACGTCAGGCGCCGATAGACCGCACTAGCGGACATTGCCTGGCCGCTGAATCCAGAAGAATCAGATGATGAAACGCAATGATAGCTACCAGGCAGAGAGCGCGAAAAACCCGGAACATGTTGACATCGCGACTGCGACGCAGCCTGCAAAACGTACGTCGAATGCGAGGCTCACGATTGGCGAAATGCATGTCATCGCTGCAGGGCACAAGGGCAGGTGTCTGTCGCTGCACTTTGTGAATACCGATACGCATCTGGAATGGGAATGTGCCGAGGGACATCGCTGGCTGGCGATCCCAAGTAGCGTGAAGAGCGGGACATGGTGCGGTATCTGTTCGCGGGAATGCCCTCGCGTGCCGCTGACCGAGGTCCGTCGCGTAGCCGAAGAACGCGGTGGCCGCTGCCTCGCATCGAAATATGTGAATGGGACTACGCCCCTGCTGTTCGAGTGCGCATCCGGACATCGATGGAAAGCGCAGCCCGCTCTGGTCCGAGTCGGGCATTGGTGTCCGCAATGCCTGTACGCAAGCCGGCGCGGCACGATCGGCAAGATGCAGGAGATCGCCGAAAGCCGCGGTGGTCAACGTCTGTCCGAGGTGTATGTCGACCAGCGTCGCCCGTTACGATGGCGCTGTGCCAGTGGTCACGAGTGGGAATCGTCCGCCAACAGCGTGCAGGATCACAGGTATCCTTACTGTATGCACGAGCGCCTCCGCACAGGTATAGGCCGAATGCACGAAATCGCCGCCACGCACGGCGGACGCTGCCTGTCTGAGTCCTATGCGGGTACGAATACGCGACTTGAGTGGCAGTGCGCGACGGACACGTCTGGCAGATGGCGCCTGGCCAACTTGCCAAGCGTTGGTGCCCATTCTGTAGCGGCCGCCTCTGGTACACATTGGCAGACATGCAGGCGCTGAAACGTGGCCGTGGTGGCGAATGTTTGTCGGAGATCTACGTTTCGATGCGTCACAAAATGCAGTGGCTGTGCGAACGGGGGCACGCCTGGTCAACGACGCCTGCCATCGTGCTCAACGGCTCCTGGTGCCCGAAGTGCGCCCACCTGTCGCGCTTCGTGCACGAGAAAGCGAAGCGAAAATACTTGGCGTCAAGCTCGCTGACCAAGGAGGCTGACGTGGAACGCCGTTCCCTGCAGTTTCCAGCCAGCATGTGGTGCGGCGAGGGCAGGTGCAACCGACCGTCCGCCGCCGTATCCTGCCCTTGAAGGGTTGTGTCCGACGCGTCCGTTGGCGTGCTCCTTTCGCGAAACAAGTCTGCAAATCCTCGTTTTACCCAAGAGGGCCTACTTCAACGGCCCCCCATCGCATCGAGATAAATCAGCCGCCTTCACGAAATCGATAAAGACGCGCAACGGTGCGGGCAGGTGGCGGCGCCCCGGATAGTAGAGAAATGGCCCGGAAAAGCGCGGCCACCAGGGCTCGAGGATGGGCTCCAGCGCGCCGCTATCGAGGTGCGGGCGCAGCATTCCCTCGAACAGGTGAATCACGCCGACACCCTCCACGGCCATGCTGATTGCAAGGTCCATTGCCGCGCCGGGCCTGACCAGCAGCGGCCCCGTAGGGTCCAGCCGCACCACCTCCCCGCCCCGCTCGAAATCCCACGTAGGCTTCGCGCCGCCGGAAAACTGACCACGCAAACATGCGTGAGAAAGCAGTTCGCGAGGGTGCTCGGGTCTGCCGTGCGTATCAAGATAGCCCGGTGCCGCAGCGGTCGCGAAACGCTGCACACGCGGCCCGATCGGAATGGCGATCATGTCCTGCTCGAGCCTTTCGTCATAACGAATGCCCGCGTCACAGCCGATCGACAGCACGTCGACGAACCCATCCTCGACCACGACTTCCACGCGAATGTCGGGGTACGCTTTCAGGAACGGCGCGATAACCCCGGGCAGCACGATCCGCGCAGCGCTCGACGGCACGTTGAGTTTCAGCGTGCCGCTTGGCGTGTCCCTGAAACCATTCAGGACATCCAGTGCAGCTTCCATCTCGCCGAACAACGGCGTCAGCTTTTCGATGAGACGCGAACCTGGTTCGGTCGGGGCCACGCTGCGCGTGGTCCGGTTGAGCAAGCGCAGGCCGAGCTTCGCCTCCAGGCGGCGCACGGCAATGCTGAGACTTGACGCGGAGACGCCGCTGATCCGGGCGGCGTCGCGAAAACCGCCGGCGCGAGCGACCGAAACAAACGCGGCCAGATCATTCAGTTCCATGGTCACTGTTCACTTTTTTTAACAACCCGTGCAATTTAGACCGGATTATCGAACAGCGCAATCGTCTCCATACTGGCGCCACGTTCATCAAGGAGAGTGTCATGTCGAAGTCAACCATCAACACATTTCCGCTTGGTCACCGACCGGTGCACCGTCTGGGCTACGGCGCCATGCAACTGGCCGGACCCGGCGTATTCGGGCCGCCGAAGGATCATGATGCGGCGGTCGCCGTTCTGCGCGAAGCGGTGGAGTCGGGTGTCGATCACATCGATACAAGCGATTTCTACGGGCCGCACATCACCAATCAGATCATTCGCGAAGCGCTTCATCCGTACCGGGACGACCTTGTGCTCGTCACCAAGGTGGGCGCCGTCCGGGGTGAAGACGCCTCATGGCTGCCGGCGATGGAACCGGAAGATCTCAGGCGCGGCGTCCACGACAACCTGCGCAATCTCGGCCTGGACGTGCTCGACGTGGTCAACGTGCGGATCATGGGGAACATCCACGCCCCTGCGGAAGGATCGATTGAAAAGCAGGTCACGGCGCTTGCCGAACTTCAGCGCGAGGGACTTGTGCGCCACATCGGACTGAGTAACGTGACCGCGGCCCAGATCGCCGAGGCGCAGGGCATCGTGGAGATTGTCTGCGTTCAGAACCATTACAACCTGGTCCATCGGGACGACGACACGCTGATCGACGACCTGGCGAGTCAGGGCATTGCGTACGTGCCGTTCTTTCCGCTCGGCGGGTTCACGCCGATTCAATCCTCCGTGCTCTCAACGGTCGCCCAAACGATCGGCGCGACACCCATGCAGGTGGCGCTCGCCTGGCTGCTGCATCGCGCGCCGAACATTCTGCTGATCCCGGGCACGTCGTCGCTCACGCATCTGCGGGAAAACATGCAGGCGGCAGAATTGACTTTGCCGGACGCGGTGCTCGCTGAACTGGACGCGATCGGCGAAGCCCACGGGGAACATTGACCGCGCGCAACGCTAAGTCTGGCGGCTGCGGCTGACCTGAGCGAAGCTCAGTGCAATCGCACCTTTTGATGCGGTCCTGCTGCGTTCCGCAAACGCGTTGCCGTGCGGCAGCATCGAGCGGTTGAGCGGCCTGTCACTGTCAGAGCGGCGGGCCGCCAGGCATTGCTGGCCGACGCTTCCCGCTATCAGCCCGGGATCCACGCTTGCGGAAACCATGGGGCTTGATGAGGAACCGTGCTCGGCCAGCACTCGCCCGCCCGGATCGATGATCATGCCGTTCTGATGGCTGCCCGTGTCCGATCCATTGCTAAAGACTACGAACATTCCGTTGTCGGACGCTCGCGCGGTCAATGACCGCCGCAGCCAGTCCGTTGATCCCACGTTCTCTGCGGCTTGCGCGCGAGATCGCTGCACCGGAGAAAGCCGCTGTAACGAAGGCTCTCCATGTCCGTCCGATCCATACGTCCGATGCGGCGCAACAAGTAAGGTCGCGCCCATCATGGCCGTCATGCGAACGTTCTCGATCAGATAATTGTCAGCGCCAATCAGTATGCCGATACGAACACCCCAATTCGTATCCACGACGGTGTACTGCTCCCCGCGCTCAATACCCGGATGTTCAACCGCCTGCAGTTTGCGATGACAACAACGCACGCCTCCCGGCATGCAAACCACATAGCTGTTGAACAAGGTGCCGTCCGGTGCCTGCTCGATAAATCCGACGCCCGCGGCAACGCCGGTGCGCTCTACTGCGTTAGCGACTTCATCGATTGAACGCCCGTCGAGCGGCTCGGCGAGCGTTGCAAGGTCGCGCAGACGAACGTTCAGGGTATCGCCGTATCCGGCAAGGCTGGCCTCAGGAAAAACAACCAGTGAGATTTCTTGAACCGCAGCCTCCCCGAGCCACGCCGACACGTTCGCAACGTTCTGCGACGCATTCCCGCGCAGCGAGATAAGCGGGACCGTCGCAACCTGGAATGGGGAAAACGAAGATAAAGACATGTCGTTCACCGCCTGACTGAAGAACTTGTTGAAGAGTCCATTGGACTGCCTGGCCTTCAATAAGTAAAATGAATCATTCGACATATTCAATAACTCATTGGAATGGAATTTAGACTTCTGCGCGCCTTCCTGACGGTGACTGAACTCCGTCATTTCGGCCGTGCTGCCGAAGCGCTCAATGTCACTCAACCTGCCCTCAGCAAGCAGGTCGCGGCCTTGGAAGACTCATTGGGTGCGCGGCTTTTTGAACGCGGCAGGCATGGCGCCGAACTGACTTCATTCGGCGCCGGGTTCCTTGCGGATGCGCAAACACTGGTACGCGATGCGGACGAACTGCTCGCACGGGCGCGCGAAGCCAGCAGTGGAAAGCGTGGATATTTACGCGTCGGTCTTGGACTCACGACCTTGACCCTGGCGCCGCAACTGATAGCGGAATTTCGCAGGCTGAATCCCAACGTCAGCGTGACGCTCAATGATCTTTCTTCAGCCGAGCAAACCCGCCGCCTTCTCGCGGGGAAGCTCGATGTGGGCTTCATCCGCCTGCCGGCCGACACGGGGCTATCGTGCTTGCCGTTGCTCACCGAGGCATTGGCGCTTGCCGTGCCTCAGCACGCAAGATGGAAGCGGCTTCCGTCGAATCTGAACGAACTCAACGAACCCGGGTTGATCGCGCTCGCGCGCAGCAGTGGCCCCGGACTGGCAGCGCAGATAGACCACTGGTGCAGCGAGCACGGTTTCGTGCCCCGGGTAATTCAGCAGACCGATGATATCCAGTCCGTTCTTGCGGCTGTCGCCGCAGGCGTCGGCGCTGCATTCCTGCCGTCCAGGGCGAAGTACCTGTTGCGGGATGCCAGGGTTCTGCCCTTGCGCGATGCCGCCGCCCGTTGGCAAGTCGGGCTGGGCTGGGAGGCGACCCGCGAGAACGCGGTGGCGGCACGCTTCGTCGAATTCGTACGCGCGGCGAAGATACCGGCGTCGTGAGTCATGGCGGCGATCGTTATCCGAGTCCGGCCATCGCTTTCATCACATGGGCCGCCACGCTCGGATTCTGCTTTTGATGTAAAATACTGTACATCCATACAGCTATTTTCATCATGCCCGCTCCCAGTGGAAACGTCGGCAGATCCGGTTCTCGCGCATTGATCACATCGATCACGTTGAGGCGCTCGCGTGCCGGAGCGCAGCGGTGACGGCCATGCGGCGCATCGCGCATCTGGACATGGACGCGTTTTATGCGTCCGTTGAACTCCTGCGCTACCCCGAACTACGCGGCCAGCCGGTCGTGATCGGGGGCGGCAGGAACGCCATGCCTGAGACCCTGGAGGACGGCACGCGGCGCTTCAAGCGGTTGCGCGATTACGCGGGCCGCGGTGTTGTCACCACCTCGACCTACGAAGCCCGCGCGCTTGGCGTGTTTTCCGCCATGGGCATGATGAAAGCCGCGCAGCTCGCGCCGGACGCCATTCTGCTACCCACCGACTTCGATTCATACCGGCACTACTCGCGCCTCTTCAAGGAGGCCGTGGGCACCTTTACCACGCAGATCGAGAACCGCGGTATTGATGAAATCTACATCGACCTGACCGACCTGCCGGGCGACCCCGCCGAGACCGCCGCGCGCATCAAGCAGGCTGTGCGCAATGCCACCGGGCTGTCGTGTTCGATCAGCGTCGCGCCGAACAAGCTGCTGGCGAAGATCGGATCTGAACTCGACAAACCCGACGGCCTGACGATCCTCACCGCCGCCGACATGCCGCTGCGAATCTGGCCGCTGCCTGTGCGCAAAGTGAATGGCATCGGGCCAAAGGCGACTGAAAAACTGGCGGCTATCGGCATTGAAACAGTCGGCGATCTGGCGCGTGCCGACCCCGAGATGCTGCAGGCCCGCTTTGGCCGGACTTACTCGGCATGGCTCGTGGAAGTGGCGCAGGGTTTTGACGAACGGCCCGTCGTGGTCAGCTCCGAGCCGAAGTCGATGAGCCGCGAAACCACCTTTGAGCGCGACCTGCATCCACGGCAGGATCGCGGGGAACTCTCGGCGGCGTTTACCGACCTGTGCGCGCGCGTGGCCGACGACCTGCGGCGCAAGGGGTACGAGGGCCGCACGGTCGGCATCAAGCTGCGTTACAACGACTTCAGCACAGTCACGCGCGACCTGACGGTCCCGTTTCCAACAGCCGATGCAACGGAGATTCGCCGCGCCGCCACGGAATGCCTGAAGCGCGTGCCCCTGGACCGGCGGCTGCGTTTGCTCGGCGTGCGCGTGACCGCGTTGCTGCCGGTAGGGTCGTATGTGGCCGAGCCGCAACCGGTTCAGGGTGAACTGCCATTCTCAGCGGATTAGCCAGGAAAGGAATCGCCGTGTTTCAAAGCGATCTGTTCGATGCCACCCCGCTCACGCTTGTCGAAGACGCAGAAAGCGGGATTCGTTACCTGCCCGACGTGGTCCCACAAGCCACTGCACAGGCCTGGTTCGAACAGGCGCTTGCCAACGTTACGTGGGGCAACCAGCGCCGCCTGATGTACGAACGCGAGGTCGATGTGCCGCGCCTGATGGCGCATTTCTCGCTGGACGCGCCGGATTTGCCTGAACCCTTGATAGAGGCGGCCGCGCAGATGCGCATGATTGCCGGCGCGCAGTTCAACAGCGTCGGCTTGAATCTGTATCGCGACGGCAACGACAGCGTCGCGCCTCATAACGACAAGACCCAAGGGCTTGTGCCGGGAGCGCCTATTGCGATCCTGTCGCTGGGCGCGACCCGTCGCATGACACTCCGCGCCAAGTCGGGCAAGGGCCGTACGCTCAATGTGGATCTGCATGCGGGTAGCGTGATGGTGATGAGCTATGCGTCGCAATTCACGCACAATCATGGAATACCGAAAATGAGCGGCGTTGACGGACCGCGCATCAGCCTTGCGTTTCGATGCTTTGATGCTTCAAAGCTCAAAGAGCGGTAAGCATCTACCGCATGGCTTGTTTGAACATCGTAAGCCCGTCGGTGTTGCCCGCGAAGTGAACGTGATTGCTGCGGAAAACGCAGCAGGGAGACGCGAACATTCAACGCCTCCCTGGGCCTCCGGCTAAATCAAGCCATTCGTTAAAAAGCTTCCCAATCAGCGGCTCCGGCCAATGCAACCGGCTTCGGCTTCGCGCTGGTCAGCGCCGGCCTCTTGAGCGGTGCAGCCACGGCAACCGGGCTCGGGTTCGAACTCGCATTGCCGGCGATTGCGCGTTTCTTCGGCGCCGCCAACGCACGATGCGCCGCGGCACGCGCCGGTTTCACGCTCATCGGCGTCTTGCTGATGTCAAAACTGCGCTCGTCCAACTGGAACACCGCCACTGCTTCCTTCAACGCACCGGCCTGATCCTCGAGCGATTGCGCCGCAGCCGCGGCTTCTTCCACCAGCGCTGCATTTTGCTGGGTCACTTCGTCCATCTGCGTGACCGCGCGGGCCACTTGTTCAATGCCGCTGCTCTGCTCTGCGGACGCCGCCGCGATCTCGCCCATGATGTCGGTCACGCGTTGCACCGCGCCGATAATTTCATTCATCGTGCGCCCGGCGTCACCCACCAGTGTCGTGCCCGTCTGCACTCGCGAGACCGATGTGTTGATCAGTTCCTTGATCTCCTTCGCCGCTGCCGACGAGCGTTGCGCGAGGCTGCGAACCTCGGCGGCGACCACTGCGAAACCCCGTCCTTGCTCGCCAGCACGCGCCGCTTCCACCGCTGCGTTCAGCGCGAGGATATTGGTCTGGAACGCAATCCCTTCGATGATCGTGATGATGTCGGCGATCTTCGTCGAACTCTGGTTGATGTCGCCCATGGTGACGACAACCTGCGAGACCACCGTGCTGCCCTTGTTCGCGATCTCCGACGCGTTGGCCGCCAGCGAACTGGCTTGCCGGGCGTTATCGGCGTTCTGCTTCACGGTGCCGGTCAGTTCGTCCATGCTGGATGCGGTTTGCTGCAACGCCGACGCCTGCTCTTCCGTACGCGATGACAAATCGATGTTGCCCGCCGCAATCTGCTTGGTCGCCGTCGCGATCGATTCGCTCCCCGAGCGCACCGTACGTACCGTGTTGACAAGGCTGGCCTGCATCTTCGCGAGACCTGACAACAGTTGCCCCATCTCGTCGCGCGAGGTGACGATCAGTTCACGGCGGAGGTCGCCGGCGGCGATTGCATCGAACTGCGCAAGCGCTTCGTCGAGCGGACGCCCGATCGAGCGACGCAGCGACAGCCAGGAGAAAATGGCCGCCGCCAGGCCAACCAGAATGGAGGCAATGCTGACGATCCGGAAGTCGCCGAATGCTTCCTGCGAGTTGTCGTAGTCGCTCTTCGCGGAGTCGAATTGATACTTGCGGAGCGCGTCGCCAATCGTGGACAACTGCCTGAACGCAACTTGCATGGCTTCCGCGGAAGCGACAATCTTGTCTGCGTCGTTCGCCCTGACGTTGGCGTAACCGTCGTCCAGCAGCTTCTGGAGTTCAAGGCGCTTGGCTTCGAAGTCCTCGGCCAGTTTGTGCTCGCCCTGACCCTGGGGCAGCGCGGCGTAGGTCGCCCACTCCTTGTCGGCACGCGCGCGCATCGTTGCCCCGGTTTCAATGGCTGTCTCCGCGCTGGGCTTGCCGGCCAGCAAGGCCGCACGATCGAAGCTGAGCCGCTCCCGAGCAGTAAACATTTCCGCGTTGCCGGCCGCGACAGCGCTAGGCATCTGGTTCATGAAAAGACCGCGAGTGGTGTCGTTACCGCGGCTCATTCCCCAAAGCCCCAGTCCGCCAATCACAATCAGCAACAAACCCAGAAGCGCCATTGCAATGCCCAGGCGGCCTTTAATCGTCGAAAACATGTTCGTCTCACCTTTATATTTCACACCAGTGTCCAAGCGGTGGCGTGCGTCGATGCCTGGCGAACGCGACCGAAGCCGACAGCGTCCTCCGGCCTATATCCTTTAACGGCAAACGCCCGCGTCACTTGAGCGAATGCTTACATCGCCTCAGTTTACATTTCAATAATTATTGAAACGTGAAAGCGTTTGTTGTACGCTTTGCCGCATGAAACCGAACATGGTTGTCCGCGCGCTGGGCGCGCTCGCGCATGAGTCGCGCCTCGCAATCTTTCGGGCGCTGGTCGTGGCCGGACCCGAGGGTCTGGCGGCCGGCGACATTGCCCAGCAACTCGGCGTCTCACCGTCGGGTCTCTCGTTTCACTTGAAAGACCTGTCACACGCCGGCCTGGTCAACGCTCGCCAGGATGGACGCTTCATTTTCTACTCAGCGAACTTCGACGCCATGAGCGGGCTCATTGGCTTCCTTACCGAAAACTGCTGCGAAGGCGGCACGTGTTCGGTAAGCGCGGTGTCAAAACGCTCACGCTGAACGGCGTTGCTCAGTGGCGTTGCTTAGTGGCGTTGACAGAGCAAAGCCCTTCTTTAACGATTCATGGAGACATTTAGCATGGCCGTCACGATTTACCATAACCCCGCTTGCGGCACCTCGCGCAATACCCTGGCGCTGATCCGCAATGCGGGCATTGAACCGGAAGTGATCGAATACCTCAAGACGCCGCCCAGTCGCGACACACTAACCAGCATGATCAAGGATGCGGGACTGAGCGTCCGGCAAGCCATCAGGGAGAAAGAGAAGCTGTTCGCGGAACTCGGCCTTGCCGATGCAACGCTAACGGACGAACAGTTGCTGGACGCCATGCTGGCGCACCCTGTCCTTATCAATCGTCCGTTCGTGTTGACGCCCTTAGGCGCGCGTCTATGCCGGCCGTCCGAACTGCTTCTGGAGATCCTGCCCGAGACGCAGAAAGGACCGTTCAGCAAGGAAGACGGTGAAGTCGTGATCGATGACAAAGGCAACCGGGTGCGCTAATGTCATCAGGAATGCCTAATATCAGTGACATGCACATCGACATTCCGAGTGTCGAAAAGCTGACACCCAAATCCGTTGCAACACATCCTCCGCGGATTCTGCTGCTGTATGGTTCACTGCGCCCCACGTCATACAGCCGCCTCCTGACCCTCGAGGCTGAACGCATCCTTAACCACTTCGGCGCCGAGACGAAAGTCTTCGATCCGCACGGTCTGCCGATTACCGACAGCGTTCCAGCCGATCATCCGAAAGTGGCGGAGTTACGCGCGTTATCCACGTGGTCTGAGGGACAAGTCTGGTGCAGCCCGGAACGGCATGGAACGCTGACCTCGGTATTCAAGAACCAGATCGACTGGATTCCGCTGGAAATCGGCGGCGTGCGGCCAACGCAAGGCCGCACGCTTGCGGTCATGCAGGTGAGCGGCGGATCGCAGTCGTTCAATGCGGTAAACGCGTTGCGCGTCCTCGGCCGGTGGATGCGGATGGTGACGGTTCCGAACCAGTCATCGGTGGCAATGGCCTATAAGGAGTTCGATGACAACGGCCGCATGAAACCCTCCGCGTATTACGACCGCGTAGTGGATGTCATGGAAGAACTGGTCAAGTTCACTTTGCTCGTGCGCGATCGTGCGTCTTACCTGACTGACCGCTATAGCGAGCGCAAGCAAGCTTCGCCGGTGGAAGCTACAACGCTGGCAAACGCCGCGATGACTCATGAAACTGCTCCACCGGAAGACGACGACGTCGAGTAGTGCCGCAACGGCCGTGCTGTAAGCCTTGACTTCATTCCTCTCAAGCGGATATTTTCGATCCTGACGGATTGCTCGCACGAGCCGCCCTTCAAGAATATCGAGAATACACAGCAATACGCGGTGGCCTTTGCGCCGCCCATAAAAACCGATGGAGACGTGAATGAACAACACACTCGCCCGACGCTCTGCGTGCGGCCTCGTTACGGCAGCCATCCTGAGCCTCACCGCGAGCACGGCATATGCAGCGGCCGACTCAGTCAAGCTCGGCTTCATTACGGACCTTTCAGGGCTCTACTCCGACTCCGATGGCCAGGGAGGTCTCGAAGCCATCCGCATGGCGATCGACGACTTCGGTGGCAAGGTGAACGGCAAGCCCATCGAACTGCTGTATGGCGACCACCAGAACAAGGCGGACATTGCGGCGTCAAAGGCGCGCGAGTGGATCGACCGCGACGGCGTCAACGGGATCATCGGCGGCACGAATTCAGCTACCGCGCTTGCGACCAACCAGATTGCCGCCGAAAAGAAGATTCCGTACATCAACGTAGGCGCCGGCGTCGACGCCCTGACCAACGAGCAATGCACGCCCTACACGGTCCACTACGCCTACGACACGGTCGCGCTGGCCAACGGCACCGGCCAGGCCGTGACGAAGCAAGGCGGCAAGACCTGGTACTTCCTCACCGCCGACTATGCGTTCGGCAAGGCGCTGGAAAAGAACACGTCGGAGGTCGTCAAGGCGAATGGCGGGCAGGTGCTGGGAGCGGTGCGGCATCCGTTGTCGGCATCGGACTTCTCGTCGTTCCTGTTGCAGGCGCAAGCGTCGAAGGCACAGGTCCTGGGGCTGGCAAACGCGGGTGGCGACACGATCAACTCGATCAAGGCCGCGAAGGAATTCGGCCTGAACAAGTCGATGAAAATTGCCGCCCTGCTGATTTTCCTCACCGACATCCACAGCATCGGACTCGAGACCGCCCAAGGTCTTCTGGCGACCGATAGCTGGTACTGGAACAAGGATGCCGAGACGCGCAAATGGGCGCAACGCTACTTCGCCAAGATGAAGAAGATGCCGACCAGCTTGCAGGCCGCCGACTATTCGGCTGCGACCACCTACCTGAAGGCGGTACAGACGGCGGGCTCGACCGACAGCACCAAGGTGATGGAGCAACTGCACAAGATGAAGATCGACGACATGTACGCCAAGGGATATATCCGGCCCGACGGCACCATGATCCACGACATGTACCTGATGCAGGTGAAGACACCCTCGGAGTCCAAGGAGCCGTGGGATTTCTACACGATCACCGCGACCATACCCGGCGAACAGGCGTTCGGGTCCAAGGCCATATCGCGTTGCGCGTTGTGGAAGTGAACGATAAAGCGGGGCATGGTGGCGCCGCTTGTCCAAAGCGGTCGTCATATTCAACGGGCTTTACCGTTTTTGACCTTCGCTACCGCTGCGCCACGTCCACCTGATTGTTCAGCGGCTCGCCACGCATCAGGCGCCGCACGTTTTCGGCAATCTGCAAGCCAATGGTTTCGAGGCTCGCGATCGCCGCCATGTGCGGCGTGACGATGAGCTTCGGATGACACCAAAGCGGATCATCGGGTGGCAGAGGCTCGTTGGGAAAAACATCGACGATCGCGCCGCCCAGATATCCGTCGGACAATGCCGCGAGCAATGCGTCCATCACCAGATGTTCGCCCCGGCCTACGTGAATCAGTTTTGCGCCCGGGTTCAATTGCCTCAGCACCTCCGCGTTCAACAGACCGCGTGTCTCGCCGGTCAGCGGCAACAGGCACACGAGGATATCGACACCCGACAGAAACGCCGGCAGCGCGTCCCGGCCGCTGAATGACTGGATGCCCGGCAGCGTCCTTGCACTGCGCGCCCAGCCCTTCACCGTAAAACCCGCGTGCAGCAGATCGATGGCAACCCGCGCGCCTATTTCACCCAGGCCCATCACGCCGATCGTGCAATCGCTGGCGAGTGTTTGCTCCGGCACCCGCCATACTCCACGCCGCTGATTCGCGAGCACCTGATCGAACTGCCGATGAAAATGCAGCGCGCCCCACATGACAAATTCGCTTATGGCGCGCGCCTGATACGGATCGACCACGCGGCATAACGGTACGGCCGGCAGATGGGGATCGCACAAGATGTTGTCGACACCCGCGGCAATGCCATGCATCAGCCGGAGATTGGGCAGCGAGCGCAACGCGCCCGCCGGCGGATTCCAGCACACGGCGACCTGCGCATCGCCGGCATCGGGCGCGCCGAACGAATGGACCTGCAGTTCGGGCGCCGCGGCAACAATCGCGGGCGCAAGCGCGGACATGTCGTAGTCGCGGCTGATGAGAACGAGCTTGGTCATGAGTGGCTTGAAGAGTGACGCTTGACGCGACAGGCGATCAAGGGATACCGGCGCACGACGCTCTTCGTCGTGCAGCCGGTCATGCAGCTGTTGCGGATCAGGACCGGTAGTCCGGAAGGTTGTCGGCTATCAGGCGCATCGCCGCTTGCCATGCCAGTTCAATGATGGCGTCCGCACCTTCGGAGTCGAACTGCCGCGCGGTGAGTTCGCGGACATGCGCCGGCGGTATCCGCAGTTGCACGCCGCCAGCCAGCGCCTGAACCTGCGCCTGGCAAGCGCGCTCCAGGAAGTAGATCTCGTGGAACGCGTGCGCAGCGGTCGCACCGCCCGCGAGCAGGCCGTGATTGCGCAGGATCATCGCCTTGTGCGGGCCGAGATCCGCGACCAGGCGCGCGCGTTCGCCCAGGTCGAGCGCAATGCCTTCATAGTCGTGGTAACCCAGCTTGCCGTAGAACTTCAGCGCATGCTGGCTGATAGGCAAAAGCCCTTGCTCTTGCGCCGACACGGCGGTCCCCGCAGCCGTATGCGTATGGATGACAAACGCAATGTCCTCGCGCGCCATGTGAACCGCCGAATGAATCGTGAAGCCGGCCTCATTCACGATAAAGAGCTCGGGCGTATCGCGTGCGCGCTCGTCGATCACCTTGCCTTCGTAGTCGATCTTCACAAGGTCCGAGGCGCGCATCTCGTGGAACAACACGCCATACCGGTTGATCAGGAACGCGGGTTTCGCGCCCGGCAAACGCGCGGTAATGTGCGTGTCGATCATGTCCGTCATGCGGAAATGCGCCATCAGCCGATACAGCGCCGCCAGGTCCTCGCGGACCTTTTGTTCGGCGCCCAGGATCGGCGTAGTAGTCGTTTCCATGATGTGCTCCTTCCTCCTGATGACGCAGCTTGGAACTTGATAGGGGCCTGGCGCCTTATCGACGCTTATCGGCGCTGCACGCCCGGCAGCACGCACAGCATTTCATAAAGCAGGTTCGCGCCCAGCAGCGACGTGTTTCCGCTCGTATCGTAGGGCGGCGACACTTCGACCAGATCGCCTCCGATCAGGTCCAGCCCATGGCAACCACGGATGATCTCGATACCCTGGATGGTCGTCAACCCGCCAATCTCGGGCGTGCCGGTGCCCGGCGCCCAGGCGGGATCAATACCGTCGATGTCAAAGCTCAGGTAGACCGGCCCGCCCGCCACCTTGGCCCGCACTTCGGCCATCAGGGGTTCGAGCGACTTGTGCCAGCACTCCTCCGCCTGCACCACGCGAAAGCCTTGCCGGCGGCTCCAGTTGAAGTCGTCGGCGGTATAACCCTGCGCGCGCAAGCCGATTTGTACCACACGCTCGCAATCGAGCAGGCCCTCCTCCACCGCGCGCCGGAAGGTCGTGCCGTGGGCAATTTTCTCGCCGAACATGTGGTCGTTGACGTCGGCGTGCGCGTCCACATGCACGAGGCCGATCTTGCCATGCTTGCGATGCAACGCGCGCAGGATGGGCAGTGTGATGGTGTGATCGCCGCCCAGGGTCAGCGGCATCACGTCATGCTCGAGGATGCGGTCATACCACTCTTCGATAATGCGCACCGCGTCCAGCAGATTGAAGGTATTGATGGGCACGTCGCCAATATCGGCCACTGAAAGCGAGTCGAATGGAGCGGCGCCGGTCGCCATGTTGTAAGGCCGGATCATGACGGACTCGGCGCGAATGCCGCGCGGGCCGAACCGGGTACCGGCACGCAGCGACGCGCCTATGTCCAGCGGCACGCCTATGAATGCAGCATCCAGGCCCGCGGCCGAGGTGAGATGCGGCAAGCGCATCATTGTGGCAATGCCGCCAAAGCGCGGCATTTCATTACCGCCAAGCGGCTGATGAAAGATCTTTTCCATGGCACTTCCTCACATTCATTCGTCGAACAGTCTGGATTGAATTCTGGCGCTCACCGGCGCTCCGACAAAGTGCTGGTGCGAAATATTTAGTTCAGTTATTTCTAAAGTATTGGCCCGTCCGGGCCGGGGGCATTGCTTCGCCACCCTTGGCACCGGCCGTTCGCTTGCCGGCATTTACCGTATTCGATGGAGTCCGATGTGGCCACTGTTTTGCCTGAAGCACGCCTGCTGCGCATTTTTACCTGTGTGATCCGGCACCAGGGTTTTGCTGCCGCGCAGCAGGAACTCAACTTGTCCACGTCCGCCATCAGCACCTACATGAGCCAGTTGGAGTCCCTCGTGGGCGTGGTGCTGTGTCATCGCGGACGCGGCGGTTTCAGCCTGACGCCAAAGGGCGAGGAATTCCATCAGGAAGCGTTGCGGCTGCTTGGCGAGGTGGACGGTTTCGAGCGCTACGCCGCCGGGCTGCGCGGAGAATTGCGCGGCAATATCAAGCTTGGTGTGCTGGATTCCACGGTCAGCGATAAAGCGTTGCCGCTCTCCGACATCATCGGCGCATTTACGCGCGAGCATCCGGCGCTGCATCTGCATTTGCATGTGCAAAGCCCTTATGAATTGCAGCTTAGCGTGCTGGGCAATCGCCTTGACCTGGCAATCGGCGCGTTTCAGTTGCGCATGAACGGGCTGATCTACCATTCGCTTTATCGTGAGCAGCACTGGTTGTATTGCAGCGACAGCCATCCGCTCTTTAATGAGCGCCATATCCCGCTGGAAACGATCAGCCAGCAGCGGATGGTCGGGCGCGCGTACTGGAGTCAGACTGAGCTGGCGCGGCATGGGTTCAAGCGGAGCGAAGCGACGGTGGACAGTATGGAAGGACAATTGATCCTGATCCTGTCCGGTGCGTTTATTGGTTTCCTCCCGGAGCATTACGCGCAGGCCTGGGTCGACAACGGACGTTTGCGGGCTCTCGCGCCGGCAGGGTTCGGCTATCAGGCGCCGTTTGCATTGATCGTCAGGCGTGGGCGCTCGAAGGAACCTTTGATCCAGAAATTCCGCGACACGTTGAAGGGGCATCTTGGGCGCTGAGGGTTTCCGTTCGCCTAGGACCCCAGCGCAACCGACACGCCCTGATCCACGTGCGCCGGCGCCCCTTCCCTTGTTACGCCAATAAATCGCCGCACGCGTTCCGCGCCATCCTGATGCCTGATCGCATCGGGTGCGGCATCGAGCTCGATTACGCCGTTCTCCATAAAAACAATCCGGTCCGAAATCGACATCGCAAAGTCCATCTCGTGCGTGACGATAATCATCGTCATCCCTTCTTTCGCAAGCTCGCCAATCACATTGAGCACGTCGCCGACAAGCTCCGGATCAAGGGCGGACGTCGGCTCGTCAAACAACATGATGGCCGGGTCCATCGCCAGCGCCCGCGCGATTGCCACGCGCTGCTGCTGCCCGCCCGAAAGCTGATGCGGATACTTGTACGCATGCGCAAGCAGCCCCACCTTGTCGAGCAATGCCAGCGACCGCGCGGACACATCCGCGCGCTTGCCACGGCCGTGATAATTCGGCGCGAGCGTCACGTTGTCCAGGATGGTCCGGTGCGGAAATAGATTGAAGCTCTGGAACACCATGCCGATATGCCGCACACCATTGCGCACGCGCCGGATATCAGGTTTGTCAGCCGCGGAGATAAAGGTCTTGCCGAACAGGATGATCTCGCCCTCATCAATAGGCTCGAGCGCGTTGATCGTACGAATCAACGAAGTCTTCCCCGAGCCGGATGGTCCGATCACCGCAATGACTTCGCCCGCCTTGACCTCCAGGTCAACGCCCTTGAGCACCTCATGTTCGCCGTAGCGCTTATGCAGGTTCTTCAGCAACAACGCATGCGGCGCACCCTTGCCGTCCGGGCCGGCGTCAGGCGGCGCGACCGGCACAAGCCGCGTGCGCAGCGCCGCTATTTGCTCGGCCGCGAGCGTTTCGGGCTTGCGCTTCGAAAGATCAAGGCGACGCTCGACATACTGCAGCAACCAGCCGAAGACGGTGACGATCAGCACATAATAAATAGCGATGGCCGACAGGGTTTCCATCACCAGGAAGTTCTGCGAATAGAGCCGTTGCCCGACCAGCAACAGCTCGCTCAGCGATATCACCGAGATCAGCGACGTCAGTTTCACGCAGGTAATGAACTCGTTGATAAGCGTCGGCAACGCAATGCGAAGCGCCTGCGGAATCACGATCAGCCTTTGCAAACCGAACGGCCGGATGCCCAGCGCCACGCCCGCCTCATGCTGTCCTTTAGCCACGGACAACAATCCGCCGCGATGAATCTCCGCCATATAAGCGGTTTCCGTAAGCGCCAATGCGACAAAACCGGAGAAGAACGGATGCGACAACGCAACGCCGCTAGCGGGAAAAAGCTGCGGCAGGTTATAGACGAACACGACCAGGACCAGCAGCGGAACGCTTCGAAAAAACCAGATGTAAACGGCAGCCGGCGTGGCAAGCCAGCGCGAGCTGGACAGTTTGGCCGACGCCAGCAGGAAGCCCAGCACGAGACCTGTCAGCCAGGAAAGCGCGCTGAGTTCCACCACGGTCACGCACGCCTGCCAGAAGGCCGGCAACGCAAATAGCGACAGCAGGTAGGGGAAATCGTAGTGCATGAGTGCCTCTCGCCGGACGCGGTGCG
The DNA here is from genome assembly GCF_001544555.2 of Caballeronia udeis. Classification (GTDB taxonomy): domain Bacteria; phylum Pseudomonadota; class Gammaproteobacteria; order Burkholderiales; family Burkholderiaceae; genus Caballeronia; species Caballeronia udeis. Next base: position 62,343 of record NZ_FCOK02000004.1, read on the forward strand.
CGGATCAGGTGTCGCCAGGAATCAGGTCGACGCAGGACGATTCAGGACGATTCAGGACAAGTCAGGACGACTTGGCGGGCGGCATGGACAGGTTGTATTTCTTGAGCATGGCTTCGTACTCGCCGTTTTTCTTCAATGCGTCGAATGCCTTCGTGAGCGTGTCGTAGAGCGCCGTGTCATCCTTCCTCACGTAGATACCCAGCGTCTGCGGATAGATCAGGTGCGGCGACTGCACCACCACCACGCGCCCTGACGACTTGGCGGCCAGTGCATGCGCCGCTCCGGCAATTTCCATCTGCGCCTGCACGTTATTCGAGAGCAGCGCCTGCAATACCTCCGGCGCCGACGGGTACTCGCTGACCGTGATCTCGCCCTTGCCGTTCGCCTTGCAATAGTCCTTCGACAACGCTTGCAGTTGCGCTACCCACGTCGTGCCCTGCTCGAGGCCCACATGCAGTCCGCACAATTCCTCAGGCGTCTTGGGTTTGACCGTGCTGCTCGCGGCTACCATGATGGCGGCCGAGGTTTGCGCGTAAGGAATCGCCTGCGCCTGTGCTACACGCTCGGGCGTGACGTACATGCCGGAAATGACCGCGTCGTAATGACGTGCGTTCAGGCCGAGGATAAGACCGGAGAAACGGGTGTCCACGAAGCTCGCGCTCGCACCGATTTGCTTGGCAAGCGCCCGTGAAAAATCGGGATCGGAGCCCACCACCTTGTCACCGTCGTAGGATTCGAACGGCGGGTAGGTGATCTCCATGCCAACCTTGAACTGGCCGGGCGTCAGGGTAACGGCGTTGGCCGGCGTCTGTGAAAACGCACTGCTCATGGCACATGCGCCGGCAAGGGCGGCAGTCGCGACTGCGATCAGGAAGCGCTTGGTGTCAGGCTTGAAAATCATCGTGTGACTCCGCTCGAAGAAGGGGTGTGATGTTGATGAACGTACTCAGTTGCCCGGGTGGCGATCAGCCTGGCTGACCGGCTTTTTTCAGGTGTCCGAAGCTTGACGGCTTGCGCGCACGCGAGGGCAGCGTCGCACGTCCCTCCGCCACCCGCTGGCGCAGGTAGGTGTAGGTTTGCAGCGCCTGCCCATACATGTGTTCGCCAATCGCGATCTCTTCGTACTCGTCGCCCTCCTTCGCAAAGGCCGGCAGCGGCTTGATGAGCGTGTGGTAATCACATGCATAGAACAGCGGGAACGAGTAGCGCTCCTCGCGCACAGTGCGCACGCGGTGAGCGGTGGCAACAAACGCGCCGGAGGTCATCACCTCCAGCATGTCGCCGATATTCACCACGAATGTCCCCGGCAGCGGCGGTGTATCGATCCATTCGCCCAGGCCGTTCATCACCTCGAGACCGGGCGCGTCGGCTTGCAGGATCGTGAAGCACTCGTAGTCGGTATGTGCGCCAATGCCGGGCGCATCCTGCGCCGCGCCGTCGAACGGATAATGGATCAGGCGCAGCTTCGAGGGCGGCCGCGTGACCAGCGCGTCGAAGTGATCTTCGGGCAGCCCAAGCGCCAATGCGAAGCCATGGAACAGCACCCGCCCAAGCGCGAACACCTGCTGGTAGTAGCGTTGCACAGCCGGTTTGAAACCATCGAGCGCGGGCCAGTGATTCGGTCCGAGCAACGGGGTCCCGGCGAGAACCAGGGGATCGTCGGCGGGAACTTCAAAGCCGACGTCGAACGCCTCCTTATGGTCGGGCTTGCCTTTCGCATAGACCTCTTCGCCCTCGGGCACGAACCCCTTGTGGGTGTCCGACGTGCCTATGTAGTGCTCCATCTTCTTCTCGACAGGCTGCCTGAAATAATCCTTGGCCGCCTGCCTCAGGCCGTCGATCACCGCGGGTTCTATACCGTGACCGGAGATATAAAGAAACCCGACATGACGGGCGGCTTGCCCGAGCTCGTCGGCGACAGCCTGGCGATCCGCCAGCTTGTCGCTGAACAGGCCGGAGATGTCGATCACCGGAATCGATGTGAAATTTTTATCCGGCGCAGCTTCGCCGGCGTGGTTCGCTTGCATCGCGTTTGGCTCCTGGGGGTCAGTGCGAGTCCATGATCTGACTGAAATTGATCTGACTGAAATGCTTGCGCTCGGCGTGCACCATCCACTCGTTGAGCTGGGACAGATCGGCGACCGGAACGTCGGTGAACGGCAGGTGATGCAGGTAGCCGTCCCGTCCGAACTCGGGTGTGAGGGTCGTGGTCTGGTAGCCGCGCGCCGCTTGCGAACGCCAGACGGCTGCCCAGTGGTCCTGATGAAAAGCGAGCGGCAAAGAATATTCGGCGGCGGCGGGGTGCGGCACCTGCGGCCCCTGGTCATAACCCACGCGCGCCTGGATGTGATGCACACGCTCAATGAACGGCGTGAGGTCGTCCTCGGCGTCATCCAGCAGACGTTCGCATACGACGACCCAATGACTGATGTCGCTGGTGAAGCGTAAGCCGGGCACCTGCCGGATCAGGTCGAGCGTGACCCACGGGCTATACAGGGAGCGCGCCCTATGCGTTTCGAAACTGCAAAACTGCTCATGTTTTTTCGCCAACTCAAGCGCGTTGCCGAAGAACTCGGCTTGCTGCGCGAGCGGCCAGCGGTCGTTGCCCGCCAGCACGTTGATAAAACGCGGAGATAACTGCGCAGCGAACCCGAGCTTGCGATCCAGGTCCTCCAGGTGTTGGGCAGGCGTCGCACGCTGGTCGGGCAACACCGCGTTGTCGGTGAAGACAATGGCGATGTAGTCGAGCTCGTGTTCCTCCAGGTCCCGCGCCAGCGCGGCACGTTCGTCCGCCATCGGCGGCAGGCGGGCCTCGATACCGGCCAGGCCCGCCTCGCGGACTTCGCTGAAGGTAGTGCGCCGGTCGCCTCGATGGCCCCAGAGCGAACGAAAGATGTCCAGTTGCATTGGCAGAGTTTGGATCGTGGGACCGGCACGGCGCCGTTCTTGTGAAAACAATGTCGCATACAGCCTGGGCGGCAAAAAATCCTGAAAATAAAACAATTAGTTTTGAGATTCCTGAACTAAGTTTTGCCGTCATGCAGCCGCTCGTCCGTTTCCTCATACGATTGTGTGCTGTCGAACATCGCGCGGCGTCGACAACCGGCACCATGACCCCGTATCAATTCCTGCCCTACCCATCGTTTGACTTCCGACTTCTTGTCAGACCGGCCGCATCCGCCGGCAGGCAAGAGCGGACAGCGGCGTTTATTTACCCGAGACACCATGAACCAGGCAGATTGTCAGTTTGAGATCGTGAGCAACGAAGACGACTTGCGGGCTTTAGAGCACGAATGGGACGATCTCTGGTCACGCGCGCACGGTCAGTACGGCCAGTCCTTCAACGTGTGCTGGCTGGCCTGGCAACATGTCGCCAAGCCGCGCGGCAGACGGCTCTGCTGCATCGTGCATCGTGAGAACGGGCAGTTGGCAATGGTCTGGCCGCTCGTGACCTACCGGCGGCTGCTATGGACTTATCTCTGCCCGCTCAGTCCTGAAGCCGGGGACTACACGAGGGTGCTCATGGCCGATAGCCCCAACTCCCCCGCTCTGATTGCCGGCGCGTGGCGGACGGCGCTCACGCGCTGCGGCGCTGACTTCATTAAATTACCCTATGTGGACGAAGGCTCCGACCTGCACGCTGTCGCGTCACGCGAACGCCATGTGATGATTGCTGCACGCACCGTTGCCGCATTTGCGAAGCTCCGCGACGAGACCGAATGGGACGCGTTTTGCAAGACGCTGGGCACGATGAGCGGGAAAAAACCGGGTGCGCTCGAACGTCGCTTGTCGAAAGAAGGCCAGCTTGCCGTACGTGTGACGGAGCCCGGCGACGCTCGCGAAAACGCCGCGCTGGTCGACTGGATTCTGGCGCGCAAACGCGCGTGGGGCGATCGGGTCGGAAAAAGGGGCGAGTGGCTCGACTCGTCGCACTACCGGGACTTTCTCGTCAATCTGCTCTGTCCGGCGAACGGGCGCGCCATGGGCCGCCTGTTCGTGGTCACCCTGGATGGCGCGCCGGTCGCGGCAACGGTGGTTGGCGTGGGCACGACCTGCGTCGACGGCCTCATTGCCAGTTTCGATGACCGGTATGCCCGCTTTGGCCCCGGCTCAATTGTCGTTGAACACGTCATCAAGTGGGCATTCGAACAACGCCTGAACGTAGACTTCGGCGTGGGCGCCGAACGCTTCAAAGCTTATTGGAGCCGCAATAACATTACCGGAGCCTGGAGCGCGCAGATTGCCAATTCGCGCTGGGGAGTGTTTGCGTTTCGCAGCAAGAAAGCCGTGCGGGCGGCTGCCCGGCGAATGGCGCGATTAAGCGGTTTGTCAGGCGGACAAAGGCGCGGTGCGTCGGCCTTCGTTCCTGACAATCCTGACAATCCAGACAATCATGACGATCCTGACAGCGCTCGCAGGCTTGATCTCCCGATGAATCCGTCCTGACTTCCGCTCATGGATGCGAACCTCGTGCGCTCGCATTGGCGATGCATATGCACGATGTCAAACACGAAGGGAATAATTTGCCACGCTGGTTCGTTTAGCTCATGAGTGCCGCATATCGCGCTTGACGCTTTTGCGCGCTCGTCCAAAACTCTCATGGGGAAACCAAATGAACTTCAAACGCATTGCGTCGGCGTTGCTGGCTATTCTGACCATCTCGCTCGCAGTCTCCCTGGCCGGATGCCAGACCGATAGCGCAGCCTCAGGGTCGAGCTCAGGCGGGAGCAGCAGCGGCGGGTATTGAAACCACCCGATATCACCCGAGCTCGCCCAATTGAAGTCTATTGAAAGCATCGCGTTTATGAAGGTGTTCCGGATACCCGGAACATGAGCGATCCGCCGCGTCCTCCCGGGATGTTGGAGTCTGATTTCCAGCAGGTGCTTGCAGCATTCAGGGTAATCGCGGGCCAGAACGCCGTTCTTGCGGGAGACGGTGCGGCGAAGCCGTATCTGGATCCGTTCGCGCCGGGGGACGCGCACGCTCATGAAGCGTCGGCCATCGTAATGGTCTCGGATGTCGAACAGCTTCGTGCCGTGCTGAGCGTGGCGAACCGGTATGGAGTGCCGTTGTGGAGCGTATCGACCGGACGCAACTTCGCTTATGGCGGCGCAGCACCCCGGCTCAGAGGCAGCGTCGTACTGGACTTGCAGCGCATGAACCGCGTCATCGAGATCAATGAGACGCTCGGTTATGCGCTGGTCGAACCGGGTGTCAGCTACTACGATCTTTATCAGGCGCTTCAGGCGCGCGGCATGGCGTTGTGGCTCGACCCGGCCGCCGCCGGCTGGGGCAGCGTGGTTGGCAATACGCTTGAGCGCGGTTTCGGCACGACCCCATACGGCGATCACGCGGCCATGCAGTGCGGGATGGAAGTGATGCTCGCGAACGGCGAGATCATACGCACCGGCATGGGCGCGATGAACGGCAGCCAGGACTGGCAGGTATTCAAGGCAGGTTTCGGTCCCTCCTATGACACCATGTTCATGCAGTCCAACTTCGGCATTGTGACCAAGCTCGGCATCTGGTTGATGCCGAAGCCCGAAGGCTACATGCTGTGCCGCTACACCTTCAGACACGACGCCGATATCGAGAGCATTGTCGAGACGCTGCGTCCCTTGAAACTCGACGACACGATCCAAAGCAACGCCGTCATCGAGAGTGCGGTGCGCTGGGCTGCGGGCGCGTCGGCACGCAAGCAGTGGTATGACGGTCCTGGCGCCATGCCCGACGCCGCCATAGAGACCATGGCGCGCAAGCTTGGCATAGGACGCTGGAATCTTCGCTTCTGCCTGTATGGTCCCGAAGCGCTGGTGAAAGCGCGCCGCGATGTCATCCATCAGCGCTTCGTGTCCATCAAGGATGCGGAGTTGATCGAGTCGCCCTATAAGCCTGCCGGCGACAAACCCGAAGGGGGCGGCGATCGCAGCCAGGTTGGCATTCCTAATCTCGACGCATTCAACCTGCTCAACTGGCGCGGCGGCTCGGGCGCGCACATCGATTTCTCGCCCATCTGTGCGCCGCTCGGCCGCGATGCGGTGCGGCAGTATCGAATGATAAAAGAGCAGGCTGCGCGGTATGGCTTCGACTATTACGGCGGTTTTACCGCAGGCCCGCGCAGCATGCATCACATTTTTGCAGCCATCTTCAACAGTGACGATCCGGCTCAAGCGCAGGCTGCGGGCGACCTGCTCAAGACATTGATCAACGACTTCGGCGCGGCGGGTTATGGTCAATACAGGACCCACCTCGCGTTCATGGATCTCGCTGCGTCCCAGTACGATTTCAACAATCACGCGTTGATGCACATGAGCGAGACCATCAAGGAAGCGCTCGATCCAAACGGCATCCTGTCGCCTGGAAAACAAGGGATCTGGCCGAAGAGGATCAAGGAGCGCGACAGATGAAAACCGGCCGGCGTGAGTTCATCGAGGCTGCTTCCCTGGCTGCGGCATGTGGGCCAATGTCCTGGCCCGCGCAGGCAATAGTGCGATCGACGACGTTATCGGACCAGCGATCAGAGTGTGACCACGCGCTCATCATCGTCTTCGATGAACGCGTGGCCGACAGCCGTGCTTTTGCTTTCAGATCTCGCACGAGGGGTGCGCACCTCGTGCCGATGGGAAACGATATAGGGGTGCTGTGGTTTCAACACCTGATGCCCCTGGCCAGCTTGTCCGGCAACACCGTCGCCGGCCTGACAACGTACGCGGACGCGTTCCTGCTGACCCGCTTCGCACAAGGCAACGGCTTACGGATCGTTCAGCGCACAGCCGAGGCGCATGCAGGTCCCAACACGCTCGTTATGTGGCGGCTCACTGCCGGTGATCCCGACCAGAGCGACGAGTATGTTCCCGCAGTTCGCCGGCCACGTTACGGCGAGAACCGGGAGGCAATGTGGCACGGCCGCGTAATCGGTAAAAAAGAGCGTGTAAGCGAAGATAAGGGTACGTAAGAACGCAACGTTGACCGTTGAACAAGCACCTCATTTCCCCTATCAAGCCCCTTTACAGTGCTGTTTTATGTGCGCGAACGCACCCCGTTCAAGCTGCCCTCTTTTGCTTGTGATGTAGCGCACACATCAGAGGATTTTCTCGTTGGTCCCCGTATTCGTCGTCGATACACTTTGGCTAAATCGTAAATCCGGGGAACACGATGCAACCCATAACGGGCTTTCTGCTGTACGGCGTCTGCGCAGCAATAGTCGCCGCGATTGCAGGCAAAAGAGGGCTGAGCTGGAGCGCGTACCTGCTCGTGATGCTGCCCCTGGGGCCGGCGATCGCGATCCTTGTTCCGCTGTTCACACAGGGCTCGGCCAACGGCCTGATGACAACGGTACTCGCTTTTTGCGTGCCGCTTGCCGCGCTGCTGGTGGCGCTCCTCAGCAAGGAACCTGCGACGCTGACATCAGGCGCCGATTCACGCGAACAGAAAGGCGCCTAGAGCACGGCGGAAGTACATAGTCAGGACAACGCACATCCTGGCGCGGCAACGCTTTATTGCGCAGCTATTGCATCAGTCACGCCAGATCGACTGGCACTCACCCATAAAAAAACAGCGCCTGTCATTCGATGACCGGCGCCGCTAGTCAACCACTCATGCGGGGCTCGCTCAGGCCGCCACCGGTTCTTCTTCCACCGCACGTACCGTCAGCGGCTTCGGCGTTCCATACGCGTAATCAAGCGTCATGCGCATATAGTCGTAGCTCTTGCGAATGGCGGCGCGGATCTTGTTGATCGACTCCACCGGCGGATTGGTCCCCAGCAACGTGGCCACGATATCCAGCGCGACCCACGGGTGCTCATCGTCGTAATGTGCGTGCACCTTGAGCCAGCGCATCGCCGACTTGCGAATCGGTTCCGGAAAGGTCAGCGCATAGGTTTCTTCAGAGCAGACGAAACACGAGAAGTCACCCGTCGCGCCTTCCACTGCATAGTTCGTTGCCGCCACCGCTACCGCCAGTTCGTCGGTAAGGCTGACATGCCCGCACCAGTGCGCGAGCGCATGCATCTCGCTGGGCACCTCTTGCGACAACAGGTCGTCAAGCTCAAGGCCGCTCGCTCCCGCCCACTGCAGCCAATGCTTGGCATGCATGTTCTCAACCCGGATATTCTGGATGAGGTAGGACCGCGCCATCCCTTCGCCATGTGAATTACCGAACCGTGCTTTCATCAGGTTCGACGCCATGAACTGCGGAAACTGCTCAATAACCGGGAAGAAGCCAATTAGAAAACGATGCGTACTTTCGATATCGAGCGTCGCGTCCTTCATGGCCTTGCAGAGCGGGTGATAGACAACCTCTCGCTTCGCTTCTTCGCAATCCCTGACTACCTCTTGGAGCCATTTCGGATAGCTGGCGATGTTCTTGAGTTCGCCGGTACGGGTGAAGTCTGCTTTCATCGGATGATCTCTCACAGAAATGGGTTTCAGGTGTTGGGCTTCGGCGCCCTATGCGGGTATAACCGGATCTCAACTCGCCATCGTGATGCTCGCCAAGCTTCGGGGAGCAGAAGAATTTCCTATATGCAGACGCGCACATTTCCCGGAACATTTAATAAAGGCATTTCTTCAGACAACATCGCACCGGCATCCTTTTTCGACACGCGGCGGTGTTGCGCCCGGGCTCCTGGACCTTTGAAACGGTTGAGAGATCAGGACCTGCGGAGAGTCGACGCAGCCTGTCTGAGATGTTAGTCCACGCGGCGCATTGAAGTGCTTGTACGGGGCGCTCGCCGGGGTGTCGGTTTTTTCTAGATTTTGGCGGAGAGCGACTATCCGTCCCCGCTCAAGCGGCCAGCCGTCCGAGACTCATGGCAGGGCGTACGGTTTCGGGCGGATAGATGTGCCAGGCGCCGTCATCGTGGCGAAAAAAGAAGAGCGTGAAAGCGTTGGTTGCGGAGCCGGAGATCCGTTCCACTTCAACGCAGACGCACCGGCGGCGCCCTGCACGGATACGATGAATGGCGCGCACGTGCAGGTGCCCGGCGCTCACTGCGCCCAGCCATTTTTCAACCAGTACACGCAACGACTGCTCCGGCGCAACCATAAGACTCTCCGTGGTTTGCTATTCAGCCCATCTTCAGCCCATAGGACCATGCTAGGAGCACCACAATTTCTTGTCCGTCGGGAGAGACGGATTATGGCCTCAGGCGCTGCTGCTTTTCTTGTCGGAATATCCTTACGACCGATCTCGTTCGGATGTCAAACCATGCTTGATCGCATACCGGATCAGTTCGGCGTTGTTTTCAATACCGAGTTTTTGCATGAGGCGCATCTTGTGCGTGCTGATGGTCTTGGCGCTCAGCACGAGCACATCGGCTATTGCGTTGATGCTCTTGCCCGCCGCCAGCAAGTGCAACACCTGGAACTCCCGGTCCGACAGGATCTTGTGCGGCGCGGCGTCCATGGAGTGGGTGTCGAAAACCATGACGTCGACAAGCTTCGGATCCATGAAGCGGCCCCCGCCGGCCAGCTTGCGAATGGCGGCAAGCAGGATGTCGGGATCGCTGTCTTTCGTGACATAACCCGTGGCGCCGGCGCGCACCGCACGCGCGACCACCTGCGCCTCATTGTGGATACTGAGCACCAGGACCGGCAGCACAGGGTGTTCGGTGCGCACCCGCCGGATCAGATCAACGCCGCTGATTCCGGGCATCGTCATGTCCAGCAGCAGGAGATCGACTTGGCAGGTGCGCAGTTTCTCGATCACCTCGGCGCCCTGCGCCGCTTCGCCCGCGACAACAATGTCCTCTGTCGTCGCAATGATCTGTTTCAATCCGCTGCGCACGATGGCGTGATCGTCGGCTATCAGGATCCTGATCATGAGCGTGCTCCGCCATCCAGCGGCACGTGAATCGACACCACCGTCCCTGTTTCAGGCGAGCTGTCAATTCGCAGAGATCCACCAATCAAACGGGCACGCTCGCTCATGCCGAGGAGTCCGTATGAATACCCCTTGCGCGCGGCCGCCGGATCGAAACCGCAGCCGTCGTCGCTGACATAGAGATCGAGCGCCGTCCCGGTGCTGGTCAAGGTTACGTCAACACGCGACGCACCCGCGTGGCGCGCAACGTTGGTCAACGACGCCTGAACGATACGAAACACCGCCGTGGCATGGGCATCTTCAAGAACCGGCTCGCGGCCGTTGATCCAGAGCTGACAGGAAAGACCCTTGCGGCGGCCGAAATCTTCCACCAGCCATTCCAGCGCCGACACAATGCCGAAGTTGAGCGCGGCAGGCCGCAGATGACTCGCGACGTTGCGCACCATCCAGATCGTCTTCTCAACCAGCTCGCGCATGTCGTCGGCTTTTTTCGCGGCACCCGAGTCGTCGGCCAGGCGCATCTTCAGCAACGAGACATCCATCTTCAGGGCGGTCAGCAACTGCCCGAGTTCGTCATGAATTTCCATCGCAATGCGTTTTCTTTCTTCTTCGCGGATCGCTTCCATATAGGCGGACAACTCGCGCAATTGTTCGCGCGACTCCAGGAGTTCATGCTCGATACCCTTGCGCTCGGTAATGTCCTGGATCGTGCCGACCAGCTTTAGCGGCTGGGTCTCGGCGCCGGGCATCGCCTCCGCCTGGAACTGGACGATCCGCACCACGCCATCGGCGCCGCTTACGCGGCAATCCAGGCCGTAAGGCCGCCGCTCGGCCAGCAATGCCCGTACGGCGCGGCGAACCAGAGGCCGGTCGTTTCGATGCACGGCCGCCAGAAACGTGCGGTAGGTCGGCCGCGAAAGACGCGGCGCCAATCCAAGGATCCGATACATCTCGTCAGACCAATGAATCACGCCAGCCGTCGTATCCCACTCCCAGTCACCGAGCCGGGCAAGCCGCTGCGCGTTCGCGAGGCTCGCTTCGCTCGCGCGCAATTTCCCCTCGGCCAGCTTGCGCGCGGTGACGTCGTTAAGGCCGACATAGATAGCAGGCGCTTCGTCGAAGCTCGCCACCCGGGCGGTCAGGATTGCCCAGAATGTGCTGCCGTCCGGCCGCTTGAAATGGACTTCGGTGTTGCGAAAAGCCCCGAGCATGCGCAACTGCCGCACAAGCCTGTCTCGCGTAGCGGGGTCCACATAGAAATCGATAACACGAATGTCCGCATAGGCCTTGAGGGGGAGACCGAACAGCTTGCGGAACGGCTCGTTCATGTAGAGCAGCGTGCCGTCCGGCATTGATGTAATGCAGAACGGCAGCGGACTGGTCTCCACGATGTTGCGGAAACGGGCCTCGCTCGACAGCAGCCTGGCTTCCGCTCGCCTGCGCTCCTCTATCTCCAGCCGCAGGCTTGCATTCGCCCGCGCCAGTTCCGCGGTGCGTTGCGCGACCCGCGCCTCGAGTTCGTCGCGCGCGCGAGCCAGCGCTGCTTCGGCTTGCTGGCGCACGCTCACCTCGTTCGACAACTGCCGGTTCTGCGCGACAAGCTGCTTGTGCATTGCACGTAGCGACAGATGCGTGCCGATCCTCGCCATCATTTCGTCGACCCGGACGGGCTTTGTCACATAGTCCGCGCCGCCTGCGGCAAAACCCTCGATCAGATCCTCGATGCGGGTCAGCGACGTCATGAAGATCACCGAAATATCCCGCGTCTGTTCGTTCATCTTGAGCCGGCGGCAAGTTTCAAAGCCGTCTATGCCGGGCATCTTCACGTCGAGCAGGATCAGGTCTGGTTGTGAAAACTGCGCGCGCTCAAGCGCCTCCACGCCATCGAGCGCCACCAGCACGCGAAAACCCCGGTCGGCGAGGCTGTCGACCACGAGACCGAGATTGGCCGGCATGTCATCGACAATAAGGATGGTTGGCGGCTCGCTGACGTCCGCGTCCGGGCTGGCGCTTGTCTCATTCATGGCGCCGGCCTCGCTTCAAGATAGTGCTCGACCAGCCGGAGGATTGCCTTCGATTGATAACCCCTCGCCAGCCCGCGCAGATATGCTGCAAATGGTTCGCACTGCGGATCGATCAATGAAATACCGTCGGCCCAGGCAATGATGTCGCGCATGTTGCCGAGCCGCGCAAGACGATGCAGCTCATCCATCTGCGCCGCCGGCACGGCAGCCGGCATATCGGGACATGGACACGGCGGGGAATGGCCCCTGGCCGCATAGGTCCACTCAAGCTTCAGCAATGTGCCGATCCTCGCCAGCAACAGGCCAAAATCGACCGGTTTGGGAAGGAACGCGTTCACGCCGGCCGCGAGGCTCCTTCTCTCGTCGACACCGGACGGGCTGGCGGTCACCGCGATGATCGGCACGTCGGCGAGCCCGGGTGTCTGACGCAATCGCCGCGTGGTCTCGAGGCCATCCATGCCGGACATTACAATATCCGTTATGACAAGTGCCGGGCGCTCGCTTTGGGCCTTCTCCAGTCCGTCGCGACCGTTCGCCGCCTCCACGATTTCAAAACCGAGCCGGCGCAGCAATTCCCCAATGACCGTGCGATTGACCGCCACGTCGTCGATGACCAGCACCTTCCTGCGCGGCCCCTCGTAGCCGCTCGCAACGCGTGCAGCCGGTTCCCGGGAAGGACCGGAGCGTAACGTCGTGGCGGGCATCAGCTCGAACCAGAAGAGACTGCCCCGCCCGATTTCGCTCTCGACGTGGATCTCGCTGTCCATCGCCCGCACGAACTCCCGGCTGATGGCGAGCCCGAGTCCGGTGCCCTCGGCACGGCGCTCGGGATTGCCAACCTGTTCGAACGGTTCGAAAACGCTTCGCAACTGGTCCGGTGGAATACCTATTCCGGTGTCGCGCACTTCGAACCGTACTGCGCCGGCAGCGGTCCGCGTGACAAGCAGGCTCACCCTGCCGGTATCAGTGAACTTGACGGCGTTCGCCAGCAGGTTGAGCAGCACCTGCCGCAAACGCCGCGGGTCGGCCTGCACGCGGTCCGGCACATCGGGCGCGATCGCGCAGAGACAGTCGAGCTGCTTCTCCTCCGCCTTCACGCCGATGATCTCGCGAATCGCATCCACGAGGCCCGGCAGTGCCACGTCGACGATCTCAAGCCGCAGCTTGCCTGCTTCTATCCTCGCGAAGTCGAGCGTGTCGTCGATCAGCGTCAGCAGATGTTCGCCGCTGCGCTGGATCACGGCCACGCCCGCGCGCTGCCGCTCGTTCAGCGCGCTGTCGCGCTGCAGGATTTGCGCATAGCCCAGGATGCCGTTCAGCGGCGTGCGCAACTCATGGCTCATATTGGCAAGAAATTCGCCCTTCGCGCGGTTCGCTGCTTCGGCCGAACGTAGCGCCTCGCGTTGCATGGCGGCATTGCGTTCGTCGAGATAGGCAACGTGCAGGCGTACCCCCATTGCGTGAAATGCGGCGACCACGCGATCGAGTTCGTCGGCCCGACGGGGCGGCCGACGCTGCAGGGCGAACGGGCGCGGCGACTCGCGAAAATCGTAGCGGCCGACAAGCCGCGCGATAGCGGCAAGGTGCCGCGTAACCAGCCGCGAAAAGATATAGATGATGAACAGCGCAACGAGGAACGTATTGGCCGCCTGGCTCACCAGGATCACGAGCGCTGTCTGCGCCAGCGCGCCATAGAGATCGGAGAGCGTCGCCTCGACATACAACGTGCCGAGCACGCGTTGGGTGCCGTGAACGCGGTACGAGATCGGAAATTCCCGCGATATGACTGCATCGTTCATCCGCTTGCCGGCGCTCACCACCAGGGGCGAGGCGATCGAGCCGGTCTCGCGCACCTCGGCTGCACGAATGTCGGCAAGATGAAGCATGCCATCCAGTTCGAGTTGCAGTTGCCGCCGGTCAAGGCGCCACAAGCCCTCGCTGAGACTGTCGCGATAACTCTGGTCGATATCCGACAGCCTGCCTTCGATGAGCGCGATTCCGCGCTCATAATCGCCGTAGAGTTGAAGCGCGGTCAGCAACAGCGTGACCCCGCAACTGAACAACAGGACGGTCGCGAGCAGCCGCAGGACCACACTGTGGCGAAAGCGGCCCAGCGAACTCCACGGCGCGCTGAACGTGTTGGGAACCATATCTCCCCGCGAGTGCCCTGATTCTCGTTTTCTCGAATCCGCACTCGTTGTCGAATGACGGTTACCGTGAGTTCATCGGGCGGACGGCCAGGCGTGTTGCCTACCGTCGGTACTGAGATGGTTTAAGTGAGCAGACCGGCGTTGCGCCTCATCGCACGCGCCCGCTGCGGACTGGAATCAACTGGCTGAGACGACCACTTCCGTATGCGTTTCCTGGAAGCACTTGAGCAGACAGCCGGAGGACTTGAACGGGAACAACCGATGCCCTCAAGCTTTCAAATTCATTTAGTTCACCCCAACAACAAAACCTGGTGCGAGCCTAGCCGTTTGCAGCGATATTAAACGGGCCGAACGAGTTCCCCAGGATCTCGTCAATGCAATCGGCCAGATCGCACAGCACGCCCGACTCGTCACCGTCGAGCGTTTCCGCGTGGAATTTACGCAGCTCCCACATGGTGTCAGCCAAACGTCTGATCGATATGGGACCGCTGTTGATCAGGGGCCAGCAATGCATCAGGTACGCGAGCGGAATGACGTTCCTGTTCTCACACCATGAATCGAACAAGCGCAGGCAGATAGTGTGGATATGCTCCACCGCGTTTTCGCGCTCGGACAAATACGGAATCATGGTGGATAACCGGAAAGACCCATTTCAATGCTTCAAATTCTAGGCGGGCGACCCGTCTCGCACAGTCAGGAAACGCGGAAATTGAACCGGGACGTATGCTGATTTCCCTGTCAGGAAATCCTTATGCGGAAAAAAAAATGCAGCGGAGGCAGGGAATGTTGCGGGGCGACGGCGGCAAGGCAGTGCCCCGCGTGGGCGCGTAAGGAACCCACGCGCATGGGCTCCTTGATCCTGGTTTGGGTGGTTTGGGTGAGTTTGCGCGGTTGGGCCAAGCGCGGCGTACGCCCTTAAGCGTGCCCGGAGCTTTCTTCAACAAGCGGACCGGGCGCGTTTTCCAGAGCGGTATCGTGGCGAAGCAGCAGGACCGCCGCAACGCCGACCAGTCCTGCTCCTGACAGGCAGAGCAAGCCGGCGGCGAAACTGCCGGTACTGTCCTTGATCCACCCCATGGCGTAGGGTCCGAAAAATCCGGCCAGGTTGCCGAGCGAGTTCACCGCGGCAATGCCGCCCGCTGCGGCCGCCCCCGAAAGAAATGCGGCGGGCAGCGTCCAGATCACCGGCAGGCAGCCGAAGATGCCGAAGCCTGCAATTGACAGCGCGATCATTTTCAGCACAGGATCATCCAGTGCGGTTGATGCCGCGATCCCACCGGCTGCCACCAGCAGCGGGATTGCCACATGCCACTTGCGTTCGAGCTTGCGGTCGGAGCGGCGTCCCCACAGGATCATGCTGAACGCACCGACAACATACGGCAGCGATGTCACCAGCCCCGTCTGGACATTGCCAAGGCCAAATCCCTTGACGATCTGCGGCAGGAAGAAACTCAGGCCGTAGTTGGTTGCGTTGGCGCCGAAGTAAATAAGCGCGACAGCCAGGACCCGCGGGTTGAACAAGGCTTCCCGCACGCTGAAGGAACGCACGGCCTCCCGCTGCGCACGCTCCTGTGCTTGCCGTGTCACCAGCCAGTCGCGTTCGTCTGCTGCAAGCCAGGTTGCATCGGCCGGTTTATCGGTGAGATAAAACAGGACCACGAACGACAGGAACAGGGCCGGCAACGCTTCAATCAGATAAACCCACTGCCAGCCGGCGAGGTTCGCGAGTTTATCGAGGTTGAGCAACGCGCCGGAGATGGGTGCTCCTATCACGGTGGACAGCGGGATCGCCACCATGAAGTAGCCGACCACGCGAGCCCGGTACGCCGCTGGAAACCACAACGTCAGGAAGAAGATGATGCCGGGGAAGAAGCCCGCTTCGGCGATTCCGAGCAGCACCCGCAGGGTGTAGAACACGTGCGCCGCCGACATGCCAGTGAACCGCGAGATGTCGGGGATGAACGCCATTGCGCCGGCGAGGATGCCCCAGGTGAACATGATCCGCGCGATCCAGCGGCGCGCGCCGAATTTCTCCAGCAGGAGGTTGGACGGAACTTCGAAAAAGAAATAGGCAATGAAGAAGATCCCGGCGCCGAAGCCGAAGGCGCTTGAAGAAAACCCAAGGTCCTTGTTCATTTGCAACGCAGCAAAGCCGACGTTGACGCGGTCCAGGTACGCTATGAAATAGCAGAGAATCAGGAACGGGACGAGTCGCTTCGTCACACGTCCCAAAGTACGGGATTCGAGTTCCACTAGCCTTCCTCCAAGTCAGAGTTTCAAACGTTCGTCGTGCGTTGAATGTTCATTTCTCTTTGCCGTAGAAAGCATAGTGCTCCTAAGACGAAGCGGGAAGTAGTATGTGCCCGTGGGCTCCTGATTGATGCGTGGAAGGGGTCAGGCCGGCTACCGGCAGAATTGGCCGACTCCCCCGAAGGGAGCCCTGGATTCGGAAGAATTGTCCGCAGGCAATGATGCATGAGCGCCTGTAAGGAAGATACCGCTTGCCTGTCCCGGCGCCCGCGCCACGAGACCCGTCAGGAGAAGGCACATGCGAAGCGATTGGACAGCCGGCGTTCGTGCCCTGGCCGGCGCCGCGTTGCTGGCGAGCGTGGCCAGCCTTTCAATGACCGGCATTGCCGCGGCCCAAGCGGGCGACTCGAAGGATGCGGCCATGCATATCCGCATCCTTCGCGTGGCGGACGAAGTCGTTCGGGAAAGGCGCTGGGACTTTCTCATTGCGGCGCTGGACCATACGATCCCCGCTTACGGACCGTACGTTATAGACGCATACTCCGAGCCAATGTCGACACAGCGCGAAATCGAGGAGGTGATATCGGGCCGGCTGATCAATGTGATCGCGAGCGATCCCGGTCACCCCGACCTCAACGCGCAGGCCATTCCGATTGCCATTCCTATCGACAAAGGTTTGCTCGGTTATCGGGTCGCGCTGATCCGGCGCGACAACCAGGCGCGGATCAACGAAGTCAACGACCTCCAGGGCCTTCGTCTCCTGAGCGTCGGGCAGGGTCAGGACCGGGGCGACGTGCCCGTGTACCGGTTCAACGGCATTCCCCTGGTCACGTCGAGCCACTACAACCTGCTGTTCCCGATGCTGGCCCATCGCCGCTTTGACCTGTTCCCGCGCGGGGTTCTCGAGATCACGCCCGAACTCATTTCTTTTCACGCGCAGTACCCCGACATGGCCATAGAGACTCACCTGCTGATCCGGTATTCCTATGCGCAATTCTTCTACGTCAACAAGTCTTACCCGATGATCGCGCAGCGAATCAGGGACGGGCTGGAGGCCATGCGCAAGGATGGAAGTTTTGACGCGCTGTTCCAGAAGAATTTTGCGCAGGCCGTGGCCGGCCTGCATCTGGAACGACGCGTCCTGATCGAGTTGAAAAACCCCTTTCTTCCCCCGTGGGTGCCGGTCGAGCGCAAGGAACTCTGGCTCGATCCGGTCACGGTCGGCACCCCGGGTTAAACCCCTGGGTCAGAAACGGTAGCCGATGGAAACAAACGAGATGATCGGGTCGAGTTTGATCTTGGGGCTGCTCGTCACGGTGCCCAGTTTCGACTGGGTCGTCAGCGTGGCGCGGGTTGAAAGCCACATATAAGACAGCGAGGCATCGACGGACCAATGCTTGTTGATGTTATATGAAAGCCCGGCGTTGATGACCGGCGCAAACGAACTGCTCAGCTTCACTGTCGTTGGTCCTTCCAGTGCGGTCCCATAGGTTGAGGAATACAGGAAACTGCCGCTGGACATGGCCGGACTCAACTTCACGCCGCTATACCAGACATATGATCCCCCGGCGCCAATATAGGGCCGCAGCCGGCTCTGCGCGTCATTGAAGTAGTACTTCAGCAGCAGGGTCGGGCTCCATTCATAAGCCGTCCCGATCTGCCCGAGTGGCGAGAGCGTTCCGCTGCCCGACAGATCAAACTTGGGCGGCACGCCGAGCACCGCCGTGGCGGCAATGTGATCGGTAATGAAATAGGTCGCCGTCAGGCCGAACGTGTCCGCGTTGTCGACAGATGCTCCCGTACCTGTTTCTGTCGTACTCGTACCCAACGCGCTGACGGTCAGCGGCTTGCTCGAATCCTGCGGCGAAAGATGAAACCAGCCGAGGTTCGCGACCACGTCGCCCGCGCTCTGCGCATGCGCGGCGGTACTGATCAACAACGCGGCCATCGCGGTTATCACGCCCAGCGCTCGTATCTGCATGCTCATGTCTCCTCCGTTTTTATCCGACCCTGTCAGTGGATCTGGAGAAGATTCTATGCGAACGATCGTACGAATAATTCCCTTGGCGGTGGAGCAATACTTCTGGAATCTGGTAAGAATCAGGAAGTCGACGCGGGCATCCGGTTTGCTGCGCGTTTATGTTTGTCTGTCAGACGCATTGCATGTTGCTTCATGTCGCTTTGGACGGCTTCATGCCGTCATACGTTGCACGAGAACGTTTGCTACGTGCGAATCGGCCAGCGCCGTGCTTCCTCGACTGGAAACAAATCGCACGTCTCTTGCGAAAGGCCTCTTTATCTTCTCAAGAGTTTTCGAACAAGCCCCCTCTTACGCCTACAATACAGCCCCATCCACGCCATACCGCGTCACCGTCTTCAACCCCACCACGCGCTCTTACCGGTCCACAGGCAGCATGGTTACAGAAACCTCATCCTCTGATTCCCTCGCAGTCGCGCAGCGTGTACGCGACCTGATGAATCGTCACGGCATCGGCAAGCGGCAGCAGACCGCTGAACTGTGCCGTATCCTCGACCTCAGTTTTTCGCAAGGACATCGAAAGCTACGCGGCAACAGCCCGTGGACCCTCGCGCAGATCCGCCGCGTAGCCGAAGCTTTCGGCGAGCCTGCACTGCAGCTCTTCGACGCGAAGAACGCCGATGTGGACGACACGGAAGGCACTGCCCAGGACGCCGTCCTGATGCTTGGCGCTATCGAGATTCCGTGCGTTGCGTGGATTGGCGAAGCGCTCGACCCGGGTAGCCGCCCGGATTTCATTGCGCAAAACATGAACGGCCGCTGGCTCGTGACAACGCATGAAGGGGTGCTGCTGCACGCCGCCCACGATGTCCACAAGATCGAGATCCAGCCCCGCCGCACGGACATGGACAAGCCGCTGATCGCCGTCGTGGACGACGACCAGACCTCCGCCGACAACCTGCACGACTACCTCGAGCGCAGCGGTTTCACAGCGGTCGCGCTGTACGGTCTGGAAGGGTTTTCGCAAGCGCTGCAGACGCAGGTGTTCGACGCGGTGGTGATCGACTGGCTGTTCGGCGCGCACACCTCGGCCGATGCCATCCGTGCCGTGCGCAACTCCGATAATCCGGATGCACCCATCTTCGTATTGACGGGCGAACTGACGACCGGCAAGGCCAGCGAATCGGAAATCAGCGACATCATCCAGCGATACAACGTCACGTGTTTCGAGAAACCGGCACGCATGGCAATCCTGGTAGCCGATCTCTCGAAGCGCTTGCAGCGCACCTGATCTTCAACGCTGCATCAACGGCACGCACGCCGCTCAATGTATCCGGCGTGTCGCCGATAACGCCCGCGCCAATGCGCTTTTCAGCACTTCATAGCGCACCGGTTTGAGCAGGTAATCGAAGAACAGGATGGCGGCGCTCGGGTCGACCAGATCCGGCGCATAAGCGCTGACCGCGATCACCGGCAAGCTCGCGCCCGCCGCCCGCCGTGCCCGGTATTCATTCACGAACGAGTAGCCGTCCTTGCCCGGCATGTGCAGGTCGGCAAGGATCACGTCGGCCTGATTGTTCTCCAGCCACGCGAGCGCGCTGTCCACGTCGGGCATGGCCACGCTTGCATAACCCAGGTGCGCCAGCATTTCAGTCAGCGACTCGCGAATGGAATCGTGATCGTCGATCACCAGCACGCGCGCTTTCTTCAACGGCGGCAAGTCCACGGGCGCGCGCTCGCGCTCGGGCATTCGCGCCACCGGCGCGGCGGGCAGACTCACGCGAAACGCTGCGCCCCGGCCGACGTCGCTCGACACGTTGACCACGCCGCCCAATAACTCGACCAGCCCGCGAACGACCGCGAGTCCCATGCCGGCGCCGTCGAAACGCCGTGTGGTCGATGAATCGAGTTGCGTGAATTCCTTGAAGATCAGCGGCAACTGTTCGCGTGCAATCCCGGGACCGGTGTCGATGACAGAGATATCGAGCCGTTCCAGCGAGCGTTCGAAACGGACATCGACAGAACCGGAATCGGTGTACTTGATAGCGTTCGTCACCAGGTTCGTCACGATCTGACGCAGCCGGTGCTGATCCGATTCCACCAGTCCCGCCTCGCCCGAGAACTGCCCGCGCAATACCAGGCCCTTCCCTAGCGCCGCCGGCGTATTCGCGTCCACGATAGAGTCAAGCAGTTCCATTGGATCGAATACGGTCAGCCGCAATTCAAGCTTGCCGGCGCCGAGCCGCGCGAAGTCGGTCAGATCGCGCATCTGTGCCTCGAGATGGCGTGCACCGGTCTCGAGCCGCTGGATGATCTTGCGGTCGCTTTCGCTATGCAGGTTCAGTTCGAGTAATTCCACCGACGACACAATGGCATGCAGCGGCGTGCGCAATTCATGGCTGATCATGCCGAGGAACGCATCCTTCGCCTGCGATGCTTCGCGCGCAGCGCGGGTTGCCTGATGCTGCGCTTCGAGCGCCGCGCGCTGCTGGTGAATCAGCTTCGAACGCCGGTAGCCGTTGAGCAGCAGCATGGCGGTGGCGACCATGGAGAGCAGCGCGAGCAGCATGCCCGCCCCGAACAGGTAGCGCCGCTTCGAAACGAAATCGCGCGCAATGTAATCACGCTCCGCCACGTCGACCACGCGGCGTCCGTTTGCCAGCTCGTTCACTGCATCCTGGTTCTGCCGCAATACGCCAATGATCTTCAGCGTGCGCCCGGGCTCCCGGCTCAATGCTTCGACATCCGTTTCGATGGACCCGAGCGCCGCGTCCAGCTGGCGCAGGATTTCCTGCTGGCGGTTCCTCAGGGTGCCTCTGTCGGAGAGCATCGCGGTGGAAGCGGTGACAATGGCGAGCTTCGATTCAAGCACCTCGTACCGGAGCTGGATCTCGTCGGTATCGGCGTCAATACCGCTGCGATACAGCAGCACCTGGTTCGCAAAGCGGCCGTACGCAATCTGGAATTGCGCACCGTCCCAGTAGAAACCGTCGTACGGCATGGTGAGTTGCTGCGTGGTCTGGTTCGCCAGCAGAACGGAATACAGCACGTAGCCGACCCCCGCCAGCGGCGGCGCAATGGCTGCCGCAACCAGCATGGCGACCTTGAAACGGCGGAACAGCGCACGCATCATTTCACGACCAGCGCTTTGATCTGCCACACGAACTTGGCCTCGGCGACCGAACCACTCAGCTCGGACGGGTAAGCGTCGCGCGGATAGACCAGGAACAGCGGACCAAAGTTGCTGACAGTGAGACGCACACCGTCCTTGCTGTACGCGAGAATCGCGCCGTAATGCTCGGCTTCCCTGGCGCTCACCGTGTACGAATAGTCGTCGATCGTGCGCAGTTCCACGCTGTCGGCGCGTGCGTCCACCAGCTTCAGCACGTCCCCGAGCAACGGTCCGGCGAAGGTGCATCTCGGCGTCCAGGTGGTCGAGGTCGTGATCGTGTGGACAGGAAGCTTCAGCAGGTCGGCTTCGCTGAGGTGATACACGGTATGGTCCGCGTCGTTGGTGCGCCCGATCATGCCTTGCACGTCCAGCGCCAACGGAGCCGCACTCGCGGCAAGAGGCAACAAGGCGAGCAGCGAAGCCGCCAGCAATCCCAAGATCCGCTGCAGTGTCATGGCCGCGGTCAATGCTGTTCGTCGAACGCGAGCGCCGCACGTTCGGACGCCACCACGATCAGCTTCATGGTGGCGCGCGTTGCGCCGACAAAGAACTTGCGCGCGACCTGTTCGTCAAAGGTATCGAAATCGACTTCAGTCAGGATCACGCAGGGCGCCGACTGTCCCTTGAACCGGTAGATCGATTCGAGCAGCACGTCGCCTTCCCGATACTCCGGATTCCCGAACAAATCGTAACGGCCGGTGAAACTGCGCAAGCGATGTGGCCCGAGCTGGTCGACCGCCATCAGCACCGAACCCTCGCGCCCCCGAAAGGACAACACGGCGATGTCCTGCTTCCGGTAGCCAAGCGCCAGCGCCTGGGTAATGGCCCGCTTGGTCGCCTCGATCACTTCGTCGGGGTGGCCGTTTTCGTAGGTGGAGAGACTGACTTCGGAACCGTCGAACGGACTGCCCGCATCAAGCCGCACGTCGCGTCCGACGATCCGCCGGATGTACGCGAGCAAGTCGCGCGGACTGCGATAGTTTGTGGTCTCGCGCAACGTGGTCCAGCCGGGCAACGGCACGGGGTCGCGGAAATACAGGTTCTGCATGGGATCTTCGAGCCACCACCACGCGCCGTCCGGCTTCAGCAAACGGGCCAGCGCGTCCACCCAGGCCGCCTGGAAATCCTGGCCTTCGTCGACAATCAGTATGTCGAACTTCCAGTTCTCCGCAATCTCCACATTGGCGAACTGCTCCTCCAGCGTAGCGAACGCGTTCGGCTGGCTGAAGTCGGGCGGGGTGCCCGCATCGCGCGCCACGCTTGCGCTGAGCTGGTGATAATTGGCAATGCGTGCTTCGGTCGGCGCAACCCGGCGGATGTGATCCGCAAGCGGCCGGTTGAAGCACACGTACAGCACGCTGAGGCCCTTCGCCACCGCGTCGCGCATCACCTGTACCGCCAGTTGCGTCTTGCCCGAGCCGGCCGTGCCAATCACGCGCAGCCTGAACGGCTGGAACTCGAGCCGGCGTGCCCACGTGGCCAGGCCGCCCGAGAGCCGCGTGACGAGCATGTCGGCCTGACCGACCAGCGCGTTGGTGTCCGGCGTGAGCGCAAGCTCGTCGGCGAGAAAATGATGGATCCGCGCCGAGGTTTCGAAACGCGGCTCATTGGGCGGGAGGATGTCCAGCACGACCGACGGCAGCCTGGCCTTGCGGCTGGCATCGACAATCCGCGCTTCAGGCACGCCGGCAATGGACGCGTCCTTCACCGTGTAGTCGGGGCAATACAGCAGCTCTTCAATCCGGTAGGTACCTGCGCCGAACGCAGCCGTGAAACGCCGGTGCAGGTTCTCGAGCGTGCGTGCCAGCTGGATGGCGACGTTGCGCTCCTTCTGCATGTAGACCTTCATCAGGCCCGCGGGAGTCTCGCGCAGGAACCCCGCCTTCTGTTCAATGACCAGCACCCGGCCCGACGGCGCGACCACCACGAAATCCGCTTCGCCGAACACCGAAAAACCTTCGTTGATACGGGTCCAGTGAACACCGTGGTAGACGGTGTATTCGTCGGGAAGTTTTGCGAGCAGCGCGAGCGTGTCGAGTTCACGCACGGCCGCGCCGGTCGCTTCCATATTCTTCCAGTCGTCGGGGACGATTCGAGCCATGCTTCGCCTTCGCGCCTAGGTGCGTGTGAATGCGTGTAAAAACCGGAAAGACCTTGATTCAGGCAGGATTCCGGGAACCAGCGGCCATTGTACGCAAGCCGCGCGGCCGTTCCGGGTCAGTACGCGAAATCGTATTTTCCGCCGCGCTCCAATGCTCGCTGATAGGCCGGGCGCGCGTGAATCCGCTTCACGAAAGCCGCCACGTGAGGCAGCGCCCTCGCGCCCGCACGCTGGGTTCCGGCTTCGAGCGGGAAGCTCATTTGCACGTCGGCGGCGCTGAAGGAATCGCCGGCGAACCATTCGGACCTCGACAGCTCGCTCTCTATGAAGCCGAAGTGCAGTTTCAATTGCGGGTCGATGAAACTGTCCTGCATGGTTTGGGCGATCCGGCGCGCGATAGGCTTGACGAAAAACGGCATGGGCGCGCTGGCAATGCGCAGCGCCACCAGCTTCAGCAGCAGCGGCGGCATGGCCGAGCCTTCGGCGTAGTGCATCCAGTAGTTGTAGCGAAGGCGTTCCGGCGTGATGCCGGGAGGAGGGGCGAAGCGCCCTTGTCCATAACGCTCGTTCAGGTACTCGATGATCGCGCCCGACTCGGCGATGGTCTGGCCGTCGTCCGTGATGACCGGCGACTTCCCCAGCGGATGCACGGCGCGCAACTCGGGCGGCGCGAGCATGGTGTCGGGATCACGCTGATAGCGCTTGATTTCGTAATTGACGCCCAGTTCTTCCAGCATCCAGAGCACACGTTGCGAACGGGAATTGTTGAGGTGGTGAACAATGAGCATGGGGGATGGCCGTAAGGGTTGAAGTCCGGGCATGACCGCGCCAAGAATACAACAAGCCCGCGTACGGGCGTTCGTATTCACACTGAGGTTGTCTTCGGATTAGCGCCGGATTCTGGGGGGAGGCCCGCTTTGTGCGAGTGCCATGATCTAACGCGAGTTGCCGTTCGCGGCTTTTTCACTTTTCCAGACCAAAACAACACAAAAGGACAATTCAATGACCCTGGTTATTTATCTGTTGGGCTGGCTGATCCTGATCGGCGGCGCGTCATGGGCGCTGGTCGCCATGCACGTGTCTCAGCACATCATCATGATTGTCGATGTGATCCTGCTGGGTATAGCGGTAATCACCGGCGCCACCCGCGCGCGCAACCGCGACCGGTCATAAGACCGTCATCCGCCCGGCGCGTGTTGGCGGCGGCGGGCGGATCGGCTCAGGACAGCACGCGCGTGCTAAGCGACTGCTGGATCAGTGTCACAAGCACATCGGGATGCGCGGGTTTGGTCATGAAGTGCTGGAACCCTTCGCCGATGCTTCGCAAGCGGTATTCGTCTCCGTCGTGGCCGGTGAGGGCAATGGCAATCGATGGCGTCAGGTTGCCTCGAATCTCATGGTCACGCAGGCGCTGGATCAGGTAAAAACCATCCATCATCGGCAGGTCGATGTCGCAGATGACCGCGTCGGGCAACTCCCGGATGACCGTCTCGGCGCCCTCTTCGGCGTCCGCCACGGCAACGACTTCCGCGCCTTCCTCCTCCAGCAGCATTCGCAGTGATTCGCGGCTCTCCAGGTCATCTTCTATCAACACAATCCTGGCATGTCCCAGTCTCGCTACTTCATTCATCATTGTCTTTTCTAACTGCCCCAAACAGGATTCCGGCGACCGCGTCGCGGCTCTCGCGTCTCACTCACTGCGGACCTTGCGGCACGATGGCATGAGCTCCATGCGGCACCGTGTGATGTGCCGCGCACGCCGGTGTCGAACGTCGCGCGGATTAAAAAATTTCAACGGGCGCAGTATGCCTCATCGCCTGTCGAGCATGCTTGCAGCAAAAACCAGACCGAGCGCAGAAACTGCATGAGGAACCACGGCGAAAACCCCGGCACGCATGCGTTTGCGCAAACCCTAATGGGCTGCCAACGGCTCTGTGCAAAGGGGCGAACGTGCAGCGCCGCAGGTAAGTTTTTACCTCGGCGTGCCGGTTTGAAAGTTCAGACTTATCGACGGCGATATTGACGCGGATATCACATGGAAAGCTTTGCGGCGGCATGGGTTGCAGGGTGTGCCGCCACATGATGATTGCGCAGCAGCGCGCGATATTCGGTTGGCGTCAGGCCCACGGTCGCCTTGAACTGCCGCGTGAACGCACTGTGGTCGGTATAGCCGCACAATGCCGCTACGTCGGTCACTTTCTCGTGCGTGACAAGCAGCGCGGTGGCCGCATCCAGCCGCGTCTTGAGCAGCACCTGGCGCGGTGTCAGATGAAACACCTTGTGGAAATAACGCTCGAGCTGCGCAATCGACATATTCGCCATGGCCGCCAGATGCGGCATGTTCAGAGGCTGCACAAAGTTGGCTTGAATATGCTGGACGACAGCCGCGAGCCGGCTGTAAGCCGGATGCGTCCCTTCGTCCGCCTGCAGGTCGCGCGAGATGCCGGCCAGGCCGACAACCGCGCCGCGGGCATCGTGGAGCGGCTGCTTGGACGTCATGCACCAGCCCGGCTGGCGCGCCGGATAGAGATGCAATTCGAGCTGGTCGATCATCGGGCTGCCCTGCGCGATGATCGACTGGTCCTGCGCGGTATAAATGCGGCCAAAGCGTTGCGGAAAAACTTCTTCGGCGGTCTTGCCGAGCAGCCCCAGCTTGTCCTTCAAGCCGCAGCGCGAAGCCAGCGCACGGTTCACCAGGGCATATCGCGCCTGCGCGTCCTTCACGAAGAAAACGATATCAGGCATGGCGTCGAAGACCGGTTCCAGCAGCCTGAAATGCTGCAGCATGGCCTCGAGCGTCGCAGCACCCGCAGGCGCTTGCAGCGTAGCGTGCAAGCCGGGCGGCGCGGCGGCGTGTTCATGCTCAGCATGCGCCGGACTGTCCGTCGTAGTGGTCATTCGCGTCTCGCTGGCATCGTCGGGATCCGCAGGTGCCGTCAATGCCGCGTAGGCCGCATGCATGGGCGCGCACCGCGCTGTGTCCGATTATAGAGGCGGGAAGCGCCCGTCAAAATTGGTGTTGACGACAGGCAAGCCCAGCGCTGCCGGAGGACGAACGAAATGGCGGGCGCGTGCCGCCGCGTGAGTGCCCGGTCAGGCATTCACGCGGCCGGAATACCCCAGGCGAACGGGTCGGTGCTGTCGAAGCAAAGGCGGCCTTCGGCCATGATGTGCGCGTGTCCGGTGATGGTCGGAATCACCGCCTGGCCCGCTAGTTCGCCGGAGCGCCGGTAGCTCGCTTCGAACACGCTGCCAATGATGCTTTCCTGCCGCCACACCTCGCCTTCTGCCAGCTTGTTGTCGGCGGCGAGGCACGCAACCTTCGCGCTTGTCCCTGTACCGCACGGCGAACGGTCGTAGGCGCTGCCGGGACACAGCACGAAATTGCGGCTATCAATACCTGCACGCGGCGAGTCCGCGAACAATTCGATGTGGTCGATCATCGCACCGTCCGCGCCCGTAATACCTTGCCTCTGCAATGCGTCACGAATGGCGTCTGTGAACGCCGTTAGCCGGGCCAGGTTCTTTACGAGCAGATCCTGGCCATGATCGGCCACGAGAAAGAACCAGTTGCCGCCCCAGGCAATATCGCCTGTCAGCGGCCCGTAGCCGTCGACGTTTACGCTGACCGCCTGCCGGTATCGATACGCCGGGACATTACGCACACTCACGCTGCCGTCCTGATGCAAGGTGGCCTCGACAACACCCGCCGGCGTCTGGACCCGGTGCGAACCCGGTTGTATCTTCCCCAGGTAAGCAAGGGACACGATCAGCCCGATCGTGCCGTGGCCGCACATGCCGAGATATCCCACGTTATTGAAGAAGATGACGGCCGCCGCACATCCGGGGTCATCCGGCTCGCACAACAACGCTCCCACGATCACGTCCGAGCCGCGTGGCTCGGTGACCGCGCCCGCCCGCCAGTCGTCATGTTTCGTGCGAAGGTTTTCCAGGCGCTCGGCCAGGGTGCCGCCGCCCAGATCGGGTCCGCCCGACGTGACGAGGCGGGTGGGTTCGCCGCCCGTATGGGAATCGATGAAGTGTAGGATTTTCATGCTGACATCGTAGAAATTCGGACTGGATCCGTCTTGGTGCCGCTCAACGGATTTGATGCCGATTTCGGCATAGATGGAGCAAGTTTGTTGAAGCCCGGAGCCCTCGGATAATGCTGGCTGCAGGCCCGATTCCCCTACGAGCAAGCCCGGCACCTGGGAAAGTTGAGGCTTTGAAGTTGTGCCGAAATCGGCATCGCAGTTGCGCGCAACATGCAAGACGGCCTCTTCTGCAATGCTTAGACTGCTCTCAACCGATCACTTTTAGGAGAGCCTCCATGGCGCATATCTGGGAAGGCGTGATACCCGCCGTCACGACCAAGTTCAATGCGGATTTCAGCATAGACAGCGCCTGGACGAAGAAGAATATCGAGGCGCAGATCGCGGCCGGCGTGGACGGTATCATCGTCTGCGGATCGCTTGGCGAGGCGTCAACGCTCTCGCTCGACGAGAAGCTGGATGTGCTGGATATCGCGGTTGATGCAGCGCAGGGACGCGTGCCGGTGCTGCTGACCATTGCTGAAAACAGCACCCTCGACGGCTGCCGCCAGGCCGAACTGGGCGTCAAGCACGGCGCGGCCGGTTATATGGTGCTGCCGGGTTTGCGTTATTTGTCAGACCGGCGCGAAACGCTCAACCACTTCCGCGTGGTCGCGAGCGCGAGTCCGTTGCCGATCATGGTCTACAACAACCCGCTCGCGTATGGCGTTGACGTGACGCCAGACATGTTCGCCGAACTCGCCGATGAAAAAAAGCTCGTCGCGATCAAGGAATCGGCCGGCGATGTTCGCCGCTTCACGGATCTCATCAACGCGGTCGGCGATCGCTACGCGCTCTTTTGCGGCGTCGACAACCTCGCGATGGAAGCCTGCCTGATGGGCGCACACGGCTGGGTTGCGGGGCTGGTTTGCGCGTTTCCCGAAGAGACCGTGGCGATCTTCAAGCTGCTCAAGGCGGGCCGCCTGGAAGAAGCGCGGACGATCTACCGCTGGTTCGCCCCGCTGCTTGCGCTCGACGTCTCGGCGAAGCTGGTGCAGAACATCAAGCTGGCCGAGGCAATGGTCGGTCTGGGCACCGAGCCGGTCCGGCCGCCGCGCTTGCCGCTTGCGGGCGACGAACGTCTCGCGGTGGAAGCATTGATCAAGCGTTCCATCGAAACCCGGCCCGTGTTGCCAACATTCTGAATGTTCTGAATGAAGTTTTACTCTCGGCGGCTGCGGCCTGTTCTCATGGGAACAGGCCGCAGCCGCCGCAGTTTTAGACCCTGCCAATACCCCTGGCCCCTCCTGATCCGCCAGCCGGAAAAATGAGCCTGTCCTGGCTCCGTTTCCCTTGCCCGGCGCGTTGCCGCCAGAGCATAAAACAGCCCACCGGGTACGCTCCACGGTCTGAAAACCGGCAAGGCGCCGCCTGACACCCGCTAACGCCCAAGACAAAAAATCCGCACCCGTTATATTCTGTAGAATATCACGGTACTATTCGTCTGCTGTCGGTCTCTCACGCTCCCGGCGCAAGGAAACCGGTTCAATCATGCATCTCGAGGATTTCCCCATGTCCGGGCAACAGGCATCGACACCCCGCGCTTGCGCCCCGCTACGCCACGACCTGTCGGTTGCGATCACGCCGCTCAACTCGGCGCGCAACCCCGAGCGTACAGAAGCGATCAGGGAAGTAGTCGATGCATTCCGGAACCTGCGCGCGAGCGTCGCCCGTTTTGTCCTGATGCTGGAGGACATCCGCGGCAATGCCCGCTCTCTCGAATCCACAACCGCCCAATCACTCGGAGACCTTTTGTCTGCGCTTGAAGATCATGCGCGCGCGCTCGACTTCGGCCGCCTCGAAGACCTGACGTTTGCTATCGAAACCGCGCGGTCTGCCGAGCAACAGCGCGACCTGGTATTCCAGGCCTCTCCCGGGAGCGGCACCGCCGGCCTTCAACAGGTCGCGCGCGGTCTCGAGCGCCTGGACGCCACCTTCGTCGGCTTGTGCGTCGAGCATGTGCTGGAGCGGCACTATCGAGGACGCGCGGGGAGCGGCGTGTCCGCCTGACAGCAACCCCTGACGGACCAGCGCAAGCCAATGTTGATTTCGTTGAATACCTGCCCGAATTCGTACCGTTATATTCAATGGTATATTTCGATATCCGTTCATCGAACAGGCTGGGAACCATTGCCTGTTCAGCCGTTTGACATCCAGATCGATTCGAGGTGAATGTGCAATCCGTTCCCCCCTTCCGCCTTGCTCGCACCCCGTCCGGTGAATCGACCAGCGCCGCGGGCGCTTATGGAGCCGCTTATTCAGCCACTCCCGCCGGCACGGCGGATGCTTGCTGCACACCTACCGAAGCACAGCTTCGCAGTCCGCACCGCCGGGCGCGGCTATCGGATCTGGATTCGCATTTGCATTGCTCCGTCATCGGCACGTGCCTGAGCACGAACGAACTTAGAAAACTCGTGCCCAAGTTTACGGATCTCGACCGGCAGCACGCGACGGACCTTGAAATTCATCATGCCGCGGTGGAACTCGCGATAGAGGGCGGCCCGGGCGCCAAGGCGCTGCAGAAGGCACTGGATGCGCGTTACTCAGGCGCCGTGCGCCGCTTTGAAGTGGCGAAAGGTCCGGAAGCCCTGCTGGGACTCTGGAAAGACGCGCTCAAGAGCGGCGATATTCCGCCGGCTTACTGGGCGGTGATGACACATCCGCACGCCGTCATGAGCGTGCGTCAGACTGCGTTCGGCGACTTGCATATGCTGTCCCATCTCGTGGGTGCGGCCAACCGGGCTGACATCCGCCGCCTGGTTGCACTCGAAGAAGAGAACGCGGCGCTCAAGGACAAGGTCGAGCGGCAACAAGAAAAACAGCACGAGCTGACTACGGAGCGCGACGCGTCACTGCGTCAACTGAGCGCGCAAGTGGCTGAATTGTCCGCGAAGGCCGAGCGTCGGCCAGATACGTCCGGGGCCAACCTGGAGGCTGAAATCGAGGCGCTGCGCGAGGCACTGGCTGCACGCGACGAACGCCTCGCGATTCACACGAGCCGGCGGGAAACCGCCGAGCAACGCGCGCTCGACGAGCAGCGCCACGCGCAAACCCTGAGCCAGCGCCTGGACGATACGATCGCCACGCTCAACGTGGTCCAGGCCGAATGCAACGCGCTCGAACAGGCGCTGGTGGCACAAGGCGGCGAAGCCGGTTCAAAGGCTGAGGACCTGACCAGCCTGAGCGGCAAGCGCGTGGTTTATGTAGGCGGCCGGCCCGGTTCGAACGCCGCGCTAAGGCAACTGGTCGAATCGGCGGGAGGCGATTTTGTCGTCCACGATGGCGGCATAGAAGACCGCAAGGGCATGTTTGCCGCAGCGCTCCCGCGCGCGGATATTGTGGTGTTTCCCGTTGACTGTATTGACCACGACTCCATGAATCTGCTCAAGCGCGTATGCGACCGTCATCAGGTCGACTATCACCCGCTAAGAACCGCGAGCGTGGCGAGCTTCGTGGAATTGATGACCCGGCTCGGCCGGGCGTCGCAGCAATCTGGCAAGTCCGGCAATACGCCGCCGGCTTCCCGCTTCTGCCTGCGGCACGGCTAAGCCCTTGCGCCTTGGGCTTGCCGCGGCATGCACCCTGATCAGCGCTTCATAAGCCTGGTCAGTGCGGAAATCTGCGGCGCGCAGGTCCTGGCCGCTTCCGCTTCAATCTCACGATAAAGCCGTACGATCTTTTCGCCAACCGGCGTCAGCACGCAACCGCCGCCCGCCGAACCACCCGTCTCCGAAGACGTTGCGGGCGCTTTGAGCGTGCGGTTCAGCTCGTCGATAAGCAACCACGCGCGCCGGTACGACATGCCGAGGCTGCGTGCCGCGGCGGAGATCGAACCATGCACATGCACCGCCTCGAGCAAGTCAATTTTCCCGGGGCCGATTGCCACGGCATCGGCCTGGCGAATGCGCATGCGAAAACGCACCTCGGGCTGACGGGATAGGGAAGTCGCTGGATCTTTCACGGATTTGGCCATGCGCGAAAGCATACACGAGGCCGACAGGCCCATGCATTGGCGCCATTACCAGTGCGTCGGGAAGCCGCGGCGCTCAGGCGCGGCTTCTTGATTTAGCGCCGAATTCACCGCCGGATGCACCACCGAAGCAATAGCCGAAATCCTCGCAGCCCGGGCACCCCGGCGCGGGCTGTGGGACCTGCCCCAGCGACAGCGCAAGCTCGCGCGCCAGGAATTCGGGAAATATCGGTTGAGCATGTTCGTGACGTCGTCACGCCCGGTCAACCCGAGATCTCGCCATAGATGGTCCGGCCGCAAGCATGCGTGAGCGATGATCGACGCGAGGCAGTCCGCGTCGACCATGCCGGCCGCGTCATTCGCTTGAGCTTGCCTCAGCAGGAAGGTCTCAAGCGCACTTACGAAACCTGCCTGCTCTTCTGAGCGGATAAGCAAACTCACGCCCGGCGGCCGCATTGCACCGAAATGCCGGCCATACAGCACGGCGATTTGCTCCCGCGACAATCCAAGCAAAGAAGGTTCGTCGTGCGCGGCAAGCAGCGTGGCGAACAATGCGGTGCCGGGAGAATGGGGGGTGGCGGAGGCGGCCAGCAGCTCGGCGCGCGTCGCGAGAAGGTGTGTCATTGCCTGGTAGCAGATATATCGCAGAGGTATGGCTGGGGTCTAGCCGAACGCGGACGTCACGCGAAGGATCAACTCAAAACCAGTATGCCATGCGCAGCCGGCAGTCAAGCCCGTGTCTCGCCAACCCTATTGCAAGAAGCGCCTGGCCGCCCCGGGCTCCGGAAGGCACCGGGTTTCAGACCACCCATCAGACAGTCAGGACCCGCGCCACGATGCGCACCAGCCGTTTTACATGACGGGGGGCAGGAAGAATATCCGCGCCTGAAAACAGAATGGGCACGCCGTCCTCGCTGCTGAGCGCGCGGCCTCCGCATTCATGCGCCACGATCACGCGCTCGCCGACTGGCGTATTGAACAGCTCGTGCCATGAGAAGGTGACCGCGTAGCCATCGTGCGCGACCGCAATGAATACCGTGCGCTTGAACTCGCCCTTCGGCTCCGGCCGCAGGCCGGCTTTCAGGATCAGGTCTTTCAGCAACACCCCGCGATACGTGTCGACACTGCGGATAAACCGGTTCGTCGTATAACAACGCAGATCGAACGAATCGGCAACGACGTTGGGTTGCTCCCTGAATTCCGCAAGATCGATAGTCAACGGCCGCAGGAAATCCCCTTCAAGCGACAGGACGGTTTTCGCCGTGGTTTCGAGCGCGACTGCGTGGGAGTGGGCTTCACTCATTTCTCATCCTCCAGGGGCCGGATTCAGATGGCTTGTCCGGCATTATATCCACGCGAATATTACGCTGCTGTCGCGGCCGGCGAGTCAGTGCGCAAGCAATAGGCAACATACAAATTCACGCATGTGCCCGCCAGGATGGCACCAAGCGATATATTGGTGGCCTTCGATCCCCGCGCCCAAGGAAAATACGATGCTTTCCTCGCACTTTTCTCAACGGTTCTCGCAGCGTTTCAAGCGCCATGCGCTTACAGTAGCCGGTGCCTTGACGGCCGCTGCGGTCATCGCGCTATCCGGTTGCGGTTCGACACAAATCGCCGGCACGCCGCAGCGAATCTCCCTGGATGCACGGGCCAACGGCATTGCAATCCGTCCCGCCGACGGGGCGGTCTTCATCACTGACGACAAGACCAACAGCGTGCTTTCATCGGCTGACGGCAAGACATTCAAACCCTTTGCCTCTATTGCCCCGGTCGCGGGACAAGCGAACGCGCTAAGCCAGGTGAGCATGGCGGATGACGGGTCGCTGCTGGTCGGACGATTCGGATTCGGCACGGCAGGCGCCGTGTTCGACATTGACGCGAACAGGTCCGTCTCCATCCTGTCAGGGCCCGATCCGGCACGCCGAAGACTGGGACTTGCGGCCATTGGTATGGGGAAAATACTCTCGACCTGGTTCGTCAAGAACGGCAACAGCCCGGCAACGGGTGGCCTCAGCCTGATCACGTACGATGTTTCAACCCACGTCGCGTCCGAACACAATTTGCTGACGGGATTGGCGAAACCCGTTGGCGTAGCCGTACAAGGCGACGCCGTTTTTATATCGGATCAGACTGACAACATGATCCTGAAGACGAGCCTGTCCGGGTTGCTCAATCATGCCCAGGCCGGCGGCTTGAACACGACGGTCATCAAGATCAACGGACCCGACCTGCTGAGCATTGATTCAAACGGCGCGCTCTATACGAAATGCAACTCGACCGCCGTGTGCCGGATAAGCCCGGATGAATCGGTTACGG
Source organism: Caballeronia udeis (assembly GCF_001544555.2). Classification (GTDB taxonomy): domain Bacteria; phylum Pseudomonadota; class Gammaproteobacteria; order Burkholderiales; family Burkholderiaceae; genus Caballeronia; species Caballeronia udeis. Next base: position 96,222 of record NZ_FCOK02000004.1, read on the forward strand.
TCATCGCAAACGATTTCGAGGATGCACGCGGCGTGGCTATAGACCCGGTGCATCACCTGTTGTACGTCATCGACCGGCCGAAATCCGCTGACAGTGCCAGTACCCTGCGGACCATTCCATTGAACTGATGAACTGGCGCTGCACGGATTCGCAAGAGGACTAGTTGTCCACGCCGACAATCACGCTCGACGCCTTGAAGATTGCCGTTGCGGCTTTCCCGCTGGCGAGCGCGAGCCGTTGCGCGCTTTCGTTCGTGACAATAGCGGCAATCTGCGCGCCGCCCTCGACCGTAATAACGACTTCGCTGTTGACCGCGCCCGGGGTCACTGACGATACCGTGCCGGCAAAGCAATTCCTGGCCGATACCTGGCTATCCGCTACATCGACCATCACGATCACAGACGACGCCTTGACCAGCGCGAATGCGGGCTTTCCGGCCGCCAGCCCTAGCGATGCCGCGCTGCCATGCGTGATCACCGCGACGATCTCGAGGCCGTCATTGGCGCGCAGCAGGATCTCGTCATTGACCGCGCCATGCTTGAGCTCAATCACTTCACCGACAAATTGATTTCGGGCGCTTGTTCGCATGTTCATCTCCGGTTGCGGCGTCCTTCGAAGACGTGGATCGCCTGGATCCAAGGACGCACGTTTTGCTCGGGTTACCTGCGTGGCAGGCAGGCCACAAGTGTAACCGCACCACGCCGCCCGCTTGGGACAAATAGCCGGCGAAACATGTCGATGGCGTTAGCGAACAAGTTGAGTCTGAGCGTAATATAGCGCCCTTTATCACGCCCTTTATCAACGTGGAGAATCAGATGATCCGTAAGGTGATGGTATCGGTTGCGGTCATGGCTAGCGGGCTCTTGAGCCACGCCGCCGTGGCGGATGAAAACGCCGTAAACGTGTTGTATGCCGGGTCGCTCGTCAATTTGATGGAGCGCAGTGTCGGCCCCGCTTTCGAGAAGGAAACCGGCCTGCATTTCCAGGGCTACGCGGCGGGTTCGAACAAGATCGCCAACGAGATCAAGGGCAAGCTGCGTCGCGGGGACGTGTTCATCAGCGCGAGCCCGAAGGTGAATACGAGCTTGATGGGTGCAGCCAACGGTGACCATGTCGCGTGGTACGTCACGTTCGCCGAATCGCCGCTGATGATCGGTTATAACCCGCGCAGCAAATTCGCCGCCGACTTCAAGACAAAGCGCTGGGACAAGGTCCTGCAGGAACCGGGTATTCGCATTGGCCGGACAGATCCCAAGCTGGACCCGAAAGGCGCATTCACGGTCGAGATGGTGACGAAGGCCGCCGCTCTTTATAACCAGCCGGATCTGGTGGAGAAGACGCTGGGCGACGCCGAGAATCCCGATCAGGTCCTGCCTGAAGAAACACTGGTCGGGCGTTTGCAATCCGGGCAGCTGGACGCCGGTTTCTTCTATTCAACCGAGACCTCGGACCTGAAGATCCCGTCCATTCGTCCCGCGCCCGAATTGCAAGCCAAGGCAAGCTACACGCTGACCATTCTTGGCGATGCCCCGAACTCCGCGGGCGCCACGCGCTTTGTCGACTTCCTGCTGAGCGAAAAGGGCCGCGAACTGCTTAAGGAACATGGTGTCGATGTGATCAAACCCGCGATCACCGGTAACGCTCAGGCCATGCCGCCATCCCTTCAGGCCGTGATCGACGCGACTCGATGAAACGAACCACCGCGCGACCGCTGCGGTGGCTTGCCGCGCTGCTCGCAGTCTATTTATGCGCGCCCTTTCTCGCGAGCATCCCGCAAGTGGGCGCAGCGGACTGGCACGGGGTCGACTGGACCAGCACGCTCTCGGCCGTAGCGGTATCGGCGGGCAGCGCGAGCGTCGCGGCGTTTGTCATCTTGTTGGGCGGCGTGCCGCTGGGCTATCTGCTCGCCCGGTCGAATTCACGCAAGGCGGCGTTGCTCGGTTTTGTCGTGCAATTGCCGCTGGCCTTGCCGCCGCTCACGAGCGGTGTCCTGCTGCTGTTTCTTCTCGGCCCGTATAGCTGGGTCGGACAACTGACGGGCGGCGCGCTGACCGACTCGTTCGCCGGCATCGTGCTGGCTGAAACGTTCGTCGCCGCGCCCTTCCTGATCATTGCCGCGCGCTCCGCGTTCGCGGCCGTCGATCCCGTGTTCGAGGACGTGGCCGCCACGCTGGGTCATCGTGCCGGCAGCCGCTTCTTTCGCGTCACCCTGCCCGTTGCATGGCCTGCAATCAGCGCCGGACTGGCGCTGGCGTGGCTGCGCGCATTCGGTGAATTCGGCGCGACCGTGATGGTCGCTTATCACCCGTATTCGCTGCCTGTTTATACCTATGTCGTGTTCGGCGGCCAGGGCTTGCCAGCCATGATGCCCTTGCTGCTGCCGACTCTTGCCATCGCGGTCGCGTGTGCCGCGCTGTCCATCTACAGCCGCAAAGGCCGTGTTTCGTTGGGCGCGGAACTGGTCAATGGTGATGACGCCGACGACAGCACGCCTGCACATCGGTTAGTGGATGAGGATGACCGGCGCCTGAGCATCGTGTTGAAAAAGCGTCTTGGCAGCTTCGATCTCGACATTGAATGGGCGCCGCGGACACGGCGTCTTGCGATCATCGGCACGTCGGGGTCGGGCAAGTCGCTGACGCTGCGCCTGATCGCGGGGCTGGAAGCCGGGAATACGGCTACCGTGACGCTGGGTCCAAGCCAGCTAGACACCCTGCCGCCCGAGGAGCGCAGGATCGGTTACATGCCGCAGGACTACGGTCTTTTCCCGCATATGACGGTCGCGCAACAACTGGCGTTTCCGCTAAGCGCTGATGCTGCAAGTGCGCGGCAATGGGTCGATCAACTGGGTCTTTCAACGCTGCTTGGCCGCTTGCCGCGTGAGCTTTCATTCGGTCAGCGCCAGCGCGTGGCACTGGCTCGCGCACTCACGCAGCATAGCCAGTTGCTGCTCTTCGACGAACCGTTCGCCGCGCTCGATACCCCTCGCCGCCGCCGTCTGCAGCAATCGTTGCGCGCGCTGCAGCGCGAGATATCGGCGGTCACGGTGATCGTCACGCATGATCCCGATGAAGCCGCGCTGCTCGCCGACGAAGTATTGCTGATCGAACACGGCCGCGTGCTTCAGGCGGGACCGGTGAGCGAGGTCTTCGAGCGCCCCGCTTCAATGCGCGTGGCGCAATTGCTCGGGCTTCACAACGTGGGGCAAGGCCGCTTGATTGAAGCGGACAGGGTGGAACTGGGCGGCGAGTTGCGCCTGAACATTGCACGCAACCCTGCGCTCCCCGTTGGACAAACCGTGATGTGGCGGCTGCCTGCGCTCGCCATCACGCTGTCTGATGAAGGTCCGTTCGAGGGTACGGTCGACGGTATTGAATTGCGGCGCGGAGAGCGCTATGCAAGGCTGAAAATCCGCGGTGTGGCCTTCGATATTCCCAGCGACGACACCCGCCTGAAGACCGGTACGTCGCACCGGTTTTCGGTGGACATCGACAAATTAACTATCTGGTCCATTTGAAGAGACCACCGAAAAATCCAACGGCTTTTTTTGCGTCATGCCTCACGCACGCATCAAGCCGTGGCTCCCTCTTGCAAACGCGCTTCCTCGGCTATGTCTCCGTAAAGATGCAGCAGCCTGTAGCCGCTCTTGTACACGGGCTGCAAGCGGAAGTGATTGACCGGCTCGATCGTCAATGCAAGCCTCAGGCGCGAAACATGACTGTCGATGGTCCGGGTGGACTCGCGAAACTCACGTCCCCAGACCATTGCGAAAATATGATCGCGCGACAACACCCGTCCAATGTTCGAGAAAAACAGCAACGCCAGCCGGAATTGCGTGCCGCTCAGTTGCACGGGCCGCCCGCGTACGGTGACGCTTTGCTGGCGCGAATCGAAGCGATACGGACCCAGCTCCGTCACAGCGGCGGTTTTCGCCGGATAGGCGCGCCGAAGCAGCGCTGCCACGCGTGCACCGAACTCGGCGGAACGCACGGGTAGCGTGACGTAATCGTCGGCACCCGCGCTTAGCGCACGCACCACGTTGCTCTCTCCGCCATCCACCGAGGCGAACATCACGGGCACGCGCTCGCCGATGCCCGAGCGCATCGACTTCAGCAGGTCGAGCCCGGACAAGCCGGTGGAATGCCAGTCGAGAATCAGCATGTCCACCGTGGAACGGGAGAGCGATTTCGACATCGACAAACCGTCGCTGAACGGAATGCATTCATGGTTGAGCCGTTCGATGATTCCGCCGATAACGAAGCGGTGCTGGGGATCGGACTGAAGAACTGCGATGCGCATGATGACGGGACCGGTGGCCTGTAAACGGCGGCTTCGGGACGTCCTTGGAAGACGTCATTGAAGGCGCCCAAGAAGGTCTCATGACGCTCCACGAGACCGCTTTCAACGCGCGAATTCTGAAGAGCGGTACCGGGTTGATCCATCGGAAAACTCTTAATTGCGTCCGCGGGGCTGTAACAAATGCTTTCAATATGTCTCGCGAAGTCTCAGCTTGTGCCGACACGTGGCGGGACAGGATCGTTTCAACACGCGTTGTCTGGACGTCGGCCGATGACACTGGCCCGGGCGCGCACGGCCGCAAAACGTCGACCATCCATATTTCACGAACCACGGAAACGTTGAAGGTTTCGGGTCGATAAGCTGGTCTTCATGAACTCGAACCTTATCCCCTCACGCGCCGGACTGAGCACACGCCAGGCGCTGATCGTCACCACGGCCAGCATGGGTTTCGTGGTCTCTCAACTCGATGTCACCATCGTCAATGTGGCGCTCGCGAGTATCGGACGCGACCTGCACGCAAGCGTGGCGGGCCTGCAATGGACCGTCGACGCCTACGCGCTCGCGTTCGCCGCGCTGATGCTCTCGGCGGGCGTGCTCGGCGACCGCTTCGGCGCGCGGCGTTTGTTCGTTGCGGGCCTGATGCTGTTCGGACTGGCGTCGGCCGCTTGCGGCTTTGCAATGGATGCGGGTCAACTCGTCGCCGCACGCGCGTTGCAGGGCATAGGCGCGGCCGCCATGCTGCCCAACTCGCTGGTGCTCCTCAACCAGGCCTGCGGCCACGACGACGGCCTGCGGGCACGCGCAGTGAGCTTGTGGACGGCAGCGGGGGCGGTATCGATTGCTGCGGGGCCGATCGTAGGCGGCCTGCTGATCGCGGCGTTGGGCTGGCGCAGCATTTTCTGGGTCAACGTGCCGTTGTGCGTGGCGGGGATCGTGGCGACCTATGTATGGATCGCCCATAAGAAACCAGCGCAAAAAGCACGCGGTATCGACTTGCCCGGGCAGGTGCTTGCGACCATCGCGCTGACCGCCTTCGTGGGCGCGATGATCGAACTCCGGCCGCTGGGCCTGACGCATCCGCTAGTGGTCGGAGGCATTGCCGTGGCGCTTCTCGCCGCCATCGGACTCGTGCTGGTTGAGCGGCGTGCAGCATCGCCCATGCTGCCGCCCGCGCTGTTTCGCGACCGCACGTTCAGTTCGGCCACCGTGTTCGGCATCTGCGTGAACCTCACGTATTACGGCATGGTGTTCGTGCTCAGCCTGTACTTGCAGCGCGTGCTCGGCCATACGCCGCTGGAAGCGGGGCTCGCGTTCCTGCCTCTCACCGGGGGGTTCCTGTTGTCGAATCTTGCCAGCGGCGCAGTGGTCGCGCGCTACGGCTCGCGCTTGCCGATGATCGTTGGCGCATTGATCGATGCAACCGGTTTTGCCGCGCTCCTGTTCGTCAATGCATCCACGCCTGTGTGGGCGTTGCTGCTGCCTTTCCTGCTGATTCCGACGGGCATGGGCCTCGCCGTTCCCGCGATGACAACCGCGGTATTGGGCACGGTCTCGCCTGACCGGGCAGGTACGGCGTCGGCGGTGCTGAACACCGCGCGGCAATCCGCTGGCGCGATTGGCGTCGCCGCGTTCGGCGCGCTGGTCAGTCACGCGGCGCCGGGGGAAAACACGCAGATCGTGGTGGGCGTAAGGGCGTCGGCGGGGGTATCGGTGGCGTTGCTGTTGTTCGCTGCATTCATGGCGCGGCGTGTGGTTGAAAGCAAGCGCGCAAAGGGTGCTGGAGCGCCCGGGGCAGTATCGGTTAAATGCAGCAGGGGGCACAGCACTGAGGCCCGCTGAAGGGATCAGCCCATGCAGGAACGCGTGTTGCGTGCGCAATAACACGCACTTCTTGTGCAACCCCCGGTCCGCAGGCCGCAAATGAGGAGCTGGACATGTTCACCCCGCCGCCCGACCCGACATACATACCGATTGAACCCGATCCCGACGAACTGATAGATCCCGATGCTCCCCCGCCCCCGGACGACGATCCCGACACACCCGACGGTCCGGATTCCTCAACGCCTCTGGTGCCTGCTGATCCGAACAACGGTACACCGCGTCTTTGATGTCGACACCACGGATCAGCAGAAAAAAATGCCCGCCTGTTTTAGAAAGCGGGCATTTTTTCTGAGCAGCGTGGTGCGCGTCAAAGGCTCGTTGTCAGGATTTCGCCCGTTGCGAGTGCGCGCTCGATGAGCCCTTCCTGCTGGGCCTTGCGCACGGCTTCGGCGACAAACGTCTCCGGCGCTTCGACCTCGGCCTTGATCGCGCCGATGATCCCCGACGCCTCGACAATCACCAGCGATTTCGCCGAATCCGCCCGGCTGATGATGACGCGCTGCGGACTGCCGCTGTCCGCGATGCTTGCACAGAACTGAACCGCCTGGCCGTCGATGGTTTGCTCGAAAGTTTGAATCATCGCTGGGATTCGCCTGTAGTAAATGGAGGTTAGGCCAGGGTACGCATAAAACATTCCGCACCCTGTCCGCCCTTGTTACTTATTGACTATTTATTGACTGAATATTCCGCACGACACAGGTTCAAATCTTGCAAGCGTGGAATCCATGATTCAGAACCGGTAAGTCACGCCCAACTGCACGACCGGGTACCAGCGATACTTCCCACTTGATTGGTGATGTTCTGCTGCTCCTCGTCGATATTCGCCTGCGTCGTCAACTGGCTGTAGACCGCCGGCACGAAATACGAAACGTGGGGCCGGCCATACGCCACGCCGAGGTCGCACATAAAGCCAAATCCCTTCGACACCGGCTTGTGGCCATAACCGACTCCGAGATACGGCATCACGCTCGGAAAACGCGCAGTGGCTGATGGCGCGGCGCCAATGGCCGGCACGTAATCATTGCCGATCTTGTAGTTGCCGTCGGCGTTGGGCACCGCATGCGCGGTGAGTTCGTCGCCGTTGAACAACGCGCCGCCCGTCACGCGAAAGCCGCTGCTGGAAAACGGGAACAGGTCAAGGTAGAGCCCTCCTTGCTTCAGGCTCAGGTGGCCGTCGTATTGGCTGCCGCTGACGTTGAACGAATGCGACAGCCCGAAACCCTCCACCTCCGCATGCACGCCCGCCCACGAGTTGAAGGGATACGCCGCACCTATACCCGCGCCCAGCGTGCCGCCCTGTACATAAACTTCCTGCGCGTGGACAACGCCCATTGCAAGCGTCGCAATCGTTGCGGCGGTTGCCGCCCTCAAGACAGTGTTCACTGCACCCTCTCCGTAATGTGCCGGGCCCTTTCCCGTGGCGAGACTTTACGGTTTCACCAATCGATTCAATGGAGCGAACAGTGATTGTTTTCGAGTTCAATTCACCGATCTGCGGAAAGTGCCGGGAACAATGAATCGAGGCGCATCAGGTCATTTTTTTCACGTGCAATCATCTGAAGATTCAATAACAAAGTTGTTTTGAACCCTCGCGCCGCGCGGCTTATCGACGATCGGGAGAAAAGATACCTTCGCTCCACCCTAAATCTGCGGGTCTGATTGCCGTTAAAGTCTTGGACAGCTTCATTCAAAGGAAGCGCTGAAAAAATCAAGCGGAGAGACCATGTTCGTCGTTATAGGCTGGGTCGTGGTCATCGGGTCGGTGATCGGGAGTTTTTTGGGTGTAGGCGGCCATCTGCTGGCGCTGTTCCAGCCCTTCGAATTGCTGTGCATCTTTGGCGCGGCAATCGGTGCGTTCGTCGTATCCAATCCGCTCACAACACTGAAGAAAACCATCGAGGTCCTCCCGAGCGCATTCAAGGCCAGCAAATACTCGAAGGAAAAGTATGTGCAACTCATCGCGCTGCTTTACGAGCTGCTTCAGAAGGCGCGCAAGGAAGGCATGATGGCGCTCGAAGCGGATGTGGAAGCGCCTGAGAGCAGCGCGACATTCAAGAAGTACGAACACGTGCTGCACGATCATCATCTGCTGGAATTTATTGTCGACTACTTGCGCATGATGTCGAGCGGCAACATCAACGCGCTCGAGATGCAGGACCTGATGGACGAAGAACTCGAGACGCATCACGCGGAAACATCGCTGGTAGCCGGTGCAATCCAGAAGATGGCCGACGGCCTGCCCGCATTCGGTATTGTCGCGGCCGTGATGGGTGTCGTGCATACCATGGGCTCGGTGGGCGCCGCGCCCGCGATACTCGGCGAGATGATCGCAGGCGCACTGGTCGGCACCTTCCTCGGCATCCTGCTCTCGTATGGTTTCTTTGGACCGCTCGCCGACCTGCTGACTGCGAAAGGACAGGCTGAAGCCAAGCCGTTCCAGTGCGTGAAGTCCGTACTGCTCGCGTCGATGAACGGCTATGCACCGGCTATTGCTGTCGAGTTCGGGCGCAAGGTGCTGTTCACCGCGGATCGTCCGACCTTCAAGGAACTCGACGACGCCGTCCGCGCCACCAAGCAACCGAAGGCAGCGTGACGAGCCTCTCGCAACCGGCCCGGATCATGCAACTCGTGTATTTCACGCACCTCAAGCAGCAGATCACCAGGGGTTTCACTCATGGCTGACAACTCCTCTCGCGACCCCATGCAGTCCGTCCTGTCGCCAACCGTAGTCGTGCGGCGCAGGAGGAAATCCGGACACGGCGGCCATCATGGCGGCGCGTGGAAGATTGCCTACGCGGATTTCGTGACGGCCATGATGGCGTTCTTCCTGCTGATGTGGCTGCTCGGCTCGACCTCCAAATACGACAAGCAGGGTATTGAGGACTATTTCAACACCCCGCTTGCGACGGTCTTCGGCGGCAAGGACGGCAGCGGCGCCGCACGCACGAGCGTGATTGACGGCGGTGGCCGCGATCTTTCCAGCTCCCGTCCGGGCGAGGCCACCAAGAGCCAGCCCCAGCCATTGCCGAAGACGCCCGTGCGCGCTGCCGCGACTGCCGCGACTGCGCAAGACGACTCGCAGCGCTTGCAGCAGCTCAAGCAGAAGCTCAGCGCGTTGATCGACCACACGCCCGCACTGGCCGCGTACAAGGATCAGATTCGTATCGACATCACGAGTGAAGGATTGCGCATCGAGATCGTGGACTCACTCAAGCGGCCCATGTTCCCGTCAGGCAGTGCGAAGCTGGAAGCATATGTGGTGAACATCCTCTCGCAGATCGGCGCCTCGCTCAATGACGTGGACAATCGTGTGTCGATTGCCGGGCACACGGACGCCGTGCCGTACTCGGGCGGCGAGGCCGGTTATTCGAACTGGGAGTTGTCGAGCGAACGCGCGAACGCTGCACGCCGCGCGTTGATTGCAGGCGGCATGAACGAAGGCAAGGTCCTGCAAGTCCGCGGACTCGCCGATGTATTGCCGCTCAACAAGGCTGTCGCCGATGAACCGACCAACCGGCGCATCAGCATCCTGGTATTGAACAAGGCTGCCGAACAAGCGTTCTTCGCGGACGGCGGGCGCACCGCCGTGGATGAGTCGCAACCGGCAAGCTCAGTGATCCCGGAGGCCGCCGGGTCTCAGGCCATCGGGTCTCAGGCCATCGGGTCTCAGCCTGCAAGCGCTGCCATTCCGGTGGCCGCGCAACAGCAACCGGCGAAACCAAATGCTGCACAGCCAAGCGCCGGGCCGTCCTCAAAAAGCTAGCACGCTGCAGTGGGCGGCGGCGATCCGCCAGCCGCTTTCCGTCTCCACCCACATGCGCGTATAGCGAAGGTTCGCCGAGAGCGGCATGCCGCCGAACTGTCCGCTCAGCACCGCATTCGTGAGCGTCACCGCGCTCTTGTCATACATACGCACTGTCTGCTCCTTGATCTCCAGCCGTTCGATCCGCTGTATCCCGTAGCGATGCGCGTTCAGGTCGTCGGCCTTGCTCCACACCTTGCCTGTTGCATCGACGAACGTCAGGTCGTCGGCAAGCAGATTGTCAAGAACCCCCACATCGGATGCCAGCATCGCCTCCCGCAACTGCGCTTCCAGCCCCGCTATCACGCTCTCGGTCATCGCTTCGTCCCTGGCTTGAAGATGAGCCGCCAGCATAGCGCAGCGGCTCGCGAAAACACTTGCTGAGGCCCGGCCAGATATCTGTTCACATCCGCCAGCGAACCCGTTTGCATGGGTCAATTCGTCATCTTATTTAGTGCCCACTAACCCTTAGCGACGCTTACAAGAAGTATTTTTTCTGTAGCCGTCGCTTAAAAACAACTGTCATATACCTTACATACGCTTTCGCTAAAGTCCGCCCGTCGCGAGCTACAGACCGTCAGAGTCCGATGCCGCGCGTCACTTGCTTGCAGCGCATTTGCATTACTTACTCACACCCACGCTTAGGGAGAACGTTTTGAACCGTCAAACACTGCTCGCCACTGCTGCAATGGCGGCATTCGCCGCATCGGCTACATCCGCTCAAGCTCAAAGCAGCGTTACCCTCTACGGCCTCATTGACGCCGGTATCAGCTATGTCAACCACAGCGCCGTCGGCACGACCGGCAGCGGCAAGCTGTTCAAGTATGACGACGGCGTGGCGCAAGGCAGCCGTTGGGGCCTGCGCGGCTCAGAAGACCTGGGCGGCGGCCTGAAGGCGATCTTCACGTTGGAGAGCGGCTTCAACAGCGGCAACGGCACGCTCGGCCAGGGCGGCGCGGAATTCGGCCGGCAAGCGTTCGTGGGAATTTCGAAGTCGGATATCGGCTCGGTGACCCTTGGCCGGCAATACACGTTCTCGACCGACTACCTCGGCGGTTCGTATTCCATCGGCGGCCAGACGGTTGCCGGTAACTACGCGTACCACATCAACGACGTTGACCAGCTCACGTCAAGCCGTATCAACAACTCGATCAAGTTCAGCAGCGCCAACTTCCACGGCGTGACGTTTGGCGGGTTGTACGGCTTCTCGAACCAGGCTGGCGCGTTCTCGGGTTCGCCCACCACGACGACCGCGGGCGTCACGACGCAAGGTTCGTCGCGCGCTTACAGCTTCGGCGTGAACTACGCCGGCGGCCCGTTCGGCATCGGCGCGGCTTACACGGACATTCACTTCCCGGGCTCGTCCACGCCGGCATTCAGCACGAGCATTGCCAACGTTGCGACGGGCGGCTCGAAGGACCTGCGCACGTTCGGCGTTGGCGCCAGCTACAAGTTTGCGGCCGCTACGGTGTTCGGCCTCTGGACCAATACGCGTTTCGAATCAATCACGGGCGCAACGTCGAAGTTCAACGCGTATGAAATCGGCGGCAAGTATGCGTTCACGCCGGCTCTTACCGGCGGCCTCGGCTACACGTACATGAAGCTGACCGATGCGGCGCAAGGCAAGTGGCAACAGGTCGACGCGAGCGTGGACTATGCGCTGAGCAAGCGTACCGATGTCTACGTGCTGGGTATCTATCAGCACGCGTCGGGTTCGAATGGCGGCACCCCGGTGCAGGCGGAGATCGGTTCGAGCACGAGCTTCTTCGGAACGTCGTCGGGCAAAGGCACGAACGAGCAGATCGCTGCACGCGTGGGTATTCGCCACAAGTTCTAAAGCAGGCTTTAGCGGTTGAAACGGGCCACCGGGTAGTTGATTCCCGGCGGCCCGTTTTTTATTCGACGCCTGAAGCACCCGGCGTCGCGGACGTATCAGAATCAGAGCACCTTGTTTTTATCGAGCGACTTGCCCGTGGCGGCGTTATAGCGCTCGACGTATTCGACCATCAGCTTGCGCATTGCGCGGCCGATCGCCCTGTAGTCGCTCTCGTTGAGGTTGGCGAGCGACACGCGCCCCGACGGGTGTTGCGTGCCGAAGCCGCGTCCCGGCAACAGTACGACGCGGGCTTCCTTCGCGAGCCGGAACAGCAACTCGGAGGGCTCGGTATTCTTGAAGAGCCACGCGACGAACTCCGGTCCATACGCACGATTGCCGAGGAATTCGAGGTCGATGATGGTGTAGTAGTCGACCTGGTTCGCGTCGCTGTCGTCGAACCTGATGCCTATCTCCCGGTACAACGCTTCCTTGCGGCTGCGAATCAGGCGCTTGAGCGCGTTCTTGTAGGCGTCCGGGGTGTCCATCAGCGCGAAGAGCGAGAACAGCACCATCTGCACCTGCTGCGGCGTGGAAAGCCCTGCAGTATGATTCAGCGCGACAGTACGGCTGTCGGCTACCAGGCGGTCGATGAACTTCAGGTTCTCCGGCTCGGTGGTGATGGATTCATACCGCTCATGCAACTCCTTGCGCTGTTCCTTCGGCAGCTTGCGGATCAGGTCGTCGATCACGTTCTCGCGATGCATGGCGATGGTGCCGAGCCGCCAGCCGGTCGCGCCGAAATACTTCGAATACGAATACACGAGGATGGTGTTCTTCGGGCACAGCGCGAACAGCGAGACGAAGTCGTCGGCGAACGTGCCGTACACGTCGTCGGTCAGGAGGATCAGGTCCGGCCGCTCTTTTACGATCCCGGCGATGTACTCCAGGCTCTCGGTGTTCATCTTGACGGAAGGCGGATTGCTCGGATTCACGAGGAAGAAAGCCTTCACCTTCGGATCGCGCAGCTTGTCGAGCTCCTTCTTCGAGTATTGCCAGCCGAGTTCCACGTCGGCGTTCAGGTTGACCACGTTCAGCTGATAGTCGTTCAGCGTCGGGATTTCTATGTACGGCGTAAAGATGGGTGAGCCTAGCGCGATGGTGTCGCCTGGTTTGATCAGGTGATTCTCGCGCATTGTGTTGAAGATGTAGGTCATGGCGGCGGTGCCGCCTTCGGTCGCGAAGATATCGAAGTCGCCCACGAACGGGTGCTTGCCGATCATCTCCTTCTTCAGGTACTGCGCGACAATCACTTCCGACAGCTTCAGCATCCGGTCCGGCACCGGATAGTTCGACGCGAGAATACCCTCGCACATTTCGTACAGGAATTCGCCGCCGTCAAGGCCCAGCTGGTCGCGCACGTACGACAGCACGCCGCGCAGGAAGTCGATACCGGCCACGCCCTTGTTGTCGCGTGCAAAAATTTCAAAGCGCTCTTCGAGTCCTTCGTGCTTGGGGAAGCCGCCCAGCCCTTCGGGCATGTGGGCGAACGAGCGCTCGGACTCGCGCATGGCGAAGAGACCGAGTTGCCAGAAGCCGTGGCGCGGAATGGTGGCGAGGAAATTCGGGTTGCCCCGGCCCGCGTTGAGCATGGCCGCATTGGCGGGACGCTCGACCGCGCCGCCGCCGGCGGCCTTGATCAGTTCGTCCTTGAGTTCGAACGGGCTGAGCGCCGCGATCTTGGATTGTTCCTGCGAACCCGCCTTGGTAGATTTTGCCATCCAACACCTCCAGAAATGATCGACTGCTTGAAAGAGTGACGTTCGGAAAACCGTTAATCCTTTTGAGAGAAAAGCGGCAATGAAATCTCAGGTAATGCGTCTTTGATCGCAGCCGGTTATCGGGAAACCACATCGCGGGAAACTACATCGCTCCCTTTCACTGATATTCGCAACCATGCTGCAAGCCAATGCGCGGCTGGTTTATGCATGATGACCACGATAATTTTAGGAAACGAAATAATCCAGACACCATCCACTGGCCGGCGAGTCAATAGTCTAGGGGAGAAAACTTCAAACGCAATCGCTTTATGTTTTCCCCTGGGGCTTGCGCCATTCGGTTTTTGCTGGCAAAGACAGTGGCGAATGTTATTCAACAACATTTAAAGAACTTGATACGCCGTCATATCACCGTTCGCAATCAAAGACAGTCTCGTTCTCGTGCGTGAATACAATTACTTCGCCCACGCAAACATGACAGGCTAATTACCGGATTCAATCCCGGTTGCTTAAATCCTTCAGGACGCACGGGTAATATCGCGGATATCGGCGCATGAATAGGTGGGCATGCTCCGTGCGGCAAGTGCCCGGTGCCGGATCGAGCGCCCCTTCACAAGACGCTTATGCAAACCCCTTAAACTGTCTGCAATTCGCGCGGCCAGGCGGCGTGGGACTGCGCATGATGTCCCGACATGCCCTTGATGCCGTACAAGCAAACAGACCCATAACGGCTTTAAAGCGCATGACGAATCGAAACAAGAAAGCTGAAACCACGCCGGCCCATCCCTCCCGGGCCGGCTTCGTGCGGGTACGGGGTGCCCGCGAGCACAACCTTCGCAACATCGACGTCGACATTCCCCGCGACGCGCTCGTCGTCTTTACAGGCGTCTCGGGATCGGGCAAATCGTCGCTGGCCTTCGGCACGCTCTACGCTGAAGCGCAGCGCCGTTATTTCGAATCCGTGGCGCCCTATGCACGTCGTCTCATCGACCAGGTGGGCGTGCCGGAAGTGGATTCCATCGAAGGATTGCCGCCCGCCGTCGCGCTGCAGCAGCAACGCGGCACGCCCAACGCGCGCTCGTCGGTGGGCAGCGTAACCACGCTGTCCAGCCTCGTTCGCATGCTGTACTCGCGCACCGGCACGTACCCGGCGAAACAACCCATGCTGTTCGCCGAAGACTTCTCGCCGAACACGGTGCAAGGCGCTTGCCCCACCTGCCACGGCCTGGGGCGTGTCTACGAGGTGACCGAGCAATCGATGGTGCCCGACGACTCGCTGACTATCCGCGAGCGTGCCGTCGCCGCGTGGCCGCCGGCGTGGCATGGCCAGAACCTGCGCGACATCCTGGTCACGCTCGGGTTCGATGTCGACACACCGTGGCGCGAGTTGCCGAAGAAGGACCGCGACTGGATCCTGTTCACGGACGAGACACCAACCGCTCCCGTGTATGCCGGCATGACGCCGCAAGAGACGCGAGCCGCGCTCAAGCGCCACGCGGAGCCGAGCTACCAGGGCACGTTTACCGGCGCGCGGCGCTACGTGCTGCACACGTTCGCCAACACGCAAAGCGCATTGATGAAAAAGCGCGTGTCTCGTTTCATGGTGAGCAGTGCGTGTCCGTCGTGTCATGGCAAGCGCCTGAAGCCCGAGGCGCTGTCCGTGACCTTCGCGGGACTCGATATAGGCGAGTTTTCGCAGATGCCGCTTGCGCGGGTTGCGGACGTGCTGCGCCCTATTGCCCGCGGCGAGACGCCGGAGCCTGGAACAGCGTCGGCAGGTGAAATATTGAGCCGCGACGAGATGCGGGCGGCCGTCGAGCGACGGGTCGCGTCTGGCGGAGCGGAACACAAGGCCTCCCCCGATATCAGACGGACTACGAATCAATCCAGGGAAAAGCAGGTTGCAGCGCAACGAATTGCAGGCGAGTTGCTCGAACGGCTGACCACGCTGATCGATCTTGGCCTGGGGTATCTTGCGCTGGACCGCGGCACACCGACCTTGTCGTCGGGCGAGTTGCAGCGGCTGCGGCTGGCGACGCAACTCGCATCGCAGTTGTTCGGGGTGATCTATGTCCTCGACGAACCCTCTGCCGGCCTTCACCCCGCCGACGGCGAAGCGTTGTTCAGCGCGTTGCTGCGCCTGAAGGCCGCGGGCAATTCGCTGTTCGTGGTCGAGCACGACCTGGAGATGATGCGCCGGGCGGACTGGCTGGTGGATGTGGGCCCGGCTGCGGGCACGGCGGGCGGCCAGATTGTCTATAGCGGACCGCCTGCCGGCCTGGCGGACATCGAGGAATCGCAAACGCGGCTGCATCTGTTTGGCGACTCCCGGCCGGCTCCGCGTTCGAAGCGCACGCCGACCGGCTGGCTGCGTCTTGAGAACGTGACGCGCAACAACTTGCAGGACCTGGAGGCAGCCTTCCCGCTTGGCTGCTTCACGACCGTGACGGGCATTTCGGGCTCGGGTAAATCGAGCCTGGTCAGTCAGGCGCTGCCGGAGCTGGTTGCAGACCGGCTTGGACGGCCGATCGTGGCCGATACGGACGAGGAAAGCGACCCGTTGCTGGATGCCGAGGACATTCCGACCGGTGGCGAAATAACGGCCGGCATGGAGCGAATCCGGCGGCTGGTACGGGTCGACCAGAAGCCGATCGGACGCACGCCGCGCTCGAATCTCGCGACCTACACCGGTCTGTTCGATCATGTGCGCAAGTTGTTTGCGGAGACACCCACGGCGCGCGGGCGGCGCTATGACGCGGGCCGTTTCTCGTTCAACGTTGCGAAGGGCCGATGCCCGACGTGCGAGGGCGAGGGCTTCGTGAGTGTCGAGTTGCTGTTCATGCCGAGCGTGTATGCACCGTGCTCAACATGCGGGGGAACGCGATACAACCCGGAGACGCTGGAGATCGAATGGAACAAAAAGAACATTGCGGACGTGCTGCAGATGACCGTGGACACCGCATGCGCCTTCTTTGCCGGCGAGCCGCAGATCATGCGCGCGCTGACCGTACTCAGGGACATTGGACTGGGTTATTTGCGCCTGGGCCAGCCGGCCACGGAACTGTCCGGCGGCGAGGCGCAGCGGATCAAGCTGGCGACCGAGCTGCAGCGAGCGCAGCGGGGCGAGACCCTTTACATCCTGGATGAACCCACGACCGGACTGCATTCCACGGACAGCGACCGCCTGTTGATTCAATTGCAGGGTCTGGTCGATGCGGGCAACACCGTGATCGTGGTCGAGCACGACATGCGGGTCGCGGCCCAAAGCGACTGGGTCATCGACATGGGACCGGGCGCAGGCGAGGAAGGCGGCAAAATGGTGGTCAGCGGCACGCCGGAAGACGTGGTGAAGCGGGGGAAAACCAGCAGCTATACGTCAAGGTATCTCAAGGCCTGTCTGCCCTGAGGTTCTCCGGGGCAAGACTCTCAAGACAAAACAGCCGGTGACTCCTTATGGAGCCACCGGCTGCCGCAAGCCAAGACCAGAGCGCTTAGTCCATTGTCTCGAGCATCGGGTAGTCCGTGTACCCTTCCGAGCCGCGAGCATAGAACGTCTCGGGGATCGGCGCGTTCAACGCGGCATCGCTCTCGAAGCGTTTCACGAGATCCGGGTTGGCGATAAACAACTGCCCCCACGCAACGGCGTCGGCGTCACCGCGGTCAAGCGCTGCCTGCGCGCTTTCCTTGGTGAACTTCTCGTTAGCGATATAGACGCCGCCGAAGGCCCGCTTCAACTGCGGTCCGATCGAATCCTCGCCAACGCGTTCACGTGCTGCGATGAAAGCGATCTTGCGCTTGCCCAACTCACGTGCAACATAACCAAACGTCGCCGCGCGATCGCTGTCGCCCATGGTGTGCGAATCGGCACGCGGCGCGAGGTGCATGCCGACCCGGTCAGCGCCCCAGACTTCAATACATGCATCAACTACTTCGAGCATCAGGCGAGCGCGGTTTTCAATCGGGCCGCCATAGATGTCCGTGCGCTTGTTCGTGCTGTCCTGCAGGAACTGATCGAGCAGATAACCGTTCGCGCCGTGCACTTCAACGCCGTCAAAGCCGGCAAGCTTCGCGTTCTCGGCGCCCTTTCGGAACGCTTCAACCACCCCTTGGATTTCGTCGAGCTCAAGTGCTCGCGGCGTCACGAATTCACGCTGCGGCCGCACCAGGCTCACGTGCCCTTGCGCCGCGATCGCGCTCGGCGCCACCGGCAGGTCACCATTGAGAAAGATAGGGTCCGAAATCCGGCCGACGTGCCACAGTTGCAGCAGGATCGTGCCGCCCGCGTCATGGACCGCCTTCGTGACAAGCTTCCAGCCTTCGACCTGCTCGTCCGACCAGATCCCCGGCGTTTCAGCGTAACCCACGCCTTGCGGCGTCACCGACGTCGCTTCGCTCAGGATCATGCCTGCCGCTGCACGATCGGCGTAATACTGCGCCATCAATGCGTTTGGCACACGTTCAACGCCTGCGCGCTGACGCGTCAGCGGCGCCATGATGATGCGGTTGCGAAGATTAAAGGCACCGGCTTTGAGCGGGTCAAAAAGATTGGGCATTTGAAAGTATTCCTAAATAGGTTCTAAGGGAATCCGGCAACCGGAACACGATGGACAAGCTCACCGGTCAGAGGCCGTTACGAAGCTGATCAAGAAAAGCCTGGATGACCGCTTCGTCGCGCTTGAAAAATATCCACTGCCCGATCCGCTTTGAGCTCACCAGGCCCGCCTTATGAAGCGTGGCGAGATGAGCCGACACCGTGGATTGGGACATGCCGCAACGCGCGTCGATCTGGCCCGCGCACACGCCATTCGCGAGCGGCAACTCCTGCTCGCTGAAATAAGCTTCGGGCTCCTTGAGCCACACGAGAATCTCGCGTCGCACCGGGTTGGCCAGGGCCTTGTGAATGGCGTCGATATCCATGAAAAACGGTTTAGGTGGAATCGTAATGAAACGAAGTATATTTCGTAAAAACACGATATACAAGCAAACCACTATCGCTGATAGGGGTAATCCCTGATTCGTTCGCTTGGCCGCTCTCGTCAGAACGCTTTTTGCGCATTGCGCAGCCAGAGCGCGTCGTCTCATGAACGCCCGAACATGCTGGCATCGGGCGGAGGGTTATGGTCTCATTCGTCCTTTGGATCACCCGCCGCCGTTCATGGACCTGAAGCAGATTCACTATTTCATCGCGCTGTTCGAAGACGGCTCAGTCACGCGCGCGGCGAAGCGGCTCAACATCGTTCAGCCGGCGCTCAGCATGCAGATATCAAAGCTCGAAGCAGAGCTTCATCAGCCGTTGTTCGAGCGCGGCCCCCATGGCATGACGCCGACCGAAGCCGCGCGCCTGATGTACCGGCTCTACGTGCCGATCATCCGCGATATCGAACACGCTCGCGAGCAACTGAGCCGCAGTGATGTGATTGTCACCGGACGCGTGGCGCTCGGCATGGTGTCGTCGGAAGCCGAGAGCGTGCTGCCCGAATCGCTCGCCACCTTCAACGCGCTGTTCCCGCAAGTGGAAGTGTCGGTGGCGGACGGTTTCAGCGCGCAACTGATTGATGCGGTCGAAACCGGGCGCCTGGACGCCGCGGTCATTAACAAGCCGCGCGGACGTCTGTCGCTCGACACGCGCTCCTTGCTCGACGAAGAGATGGTGCTGGTCACGAGCGTCATCCACGGACGACCGATGCCCGATGCAATCGACCTGGCCGAACTCGGTGACCTGGAACTCGTGCTGCCCACCCGGCGCAACGGCCTGCGCGGCGTGCTGGATGCCGCGCTTCTCAACGCGGACATTGTGATCAAGCCGAAGTTTGAAATCGATCTGCTGAACACGATCGTGCAGTTCGTCGAACAGAGCAACGTGGCCACGATCCTGCCGCGCGTTGTTGTCCAGCGGAAGGTGGATGACGGCCTGCTGCGCGCCTACCGCATTGCGTCTCCG
This sequence comes from Caballeronia udeis, assembly GCF_001544555.2. Taxonomy (GTDB): domain Bacteria; phylum Pseudomonadota; class Gammaproteobacteria; order Burkholderiales; family Burkholderiaceae; genus Caballeronia; species Caballeronia udeis. The sequence goes on from NZ_FCOK02000004.1 coordinate 115,736, forward strand.
GGAATCGTGCGGCATATCGTGTGCGTGAGTCACCCGAAGCGGCCGATTGGCGCCGCGACGAATGCACTCATTGAAATCATCACCGACAACATCCGTCGCGTGACCACGACCGCCGCGTCCCGTTGAGCCGCAAGGTCAGTTCAGGAAACATCAGCCCGCACGCGCCAGACGATTCTCGAGCTTGCCGAGCGTCTCCGGCACGATGAACGCACCCGCAAGAAAGATCACGCTGATCACGCCAACGAAGATCGCAAGCGTCATCGGCAACTCGCCGGGGTCCTTCGCCACCAGCGAGACAGCGGTCGGCATCATGCCGCCAATTGCAAAGCCGATATTCCACGAGAGCCCCGTTCCGGTCGCGCGGATCGCAGTCGGAAAACGCTCGTTCAGGAAGATCAGGATAGGTGCATAACCGGCGCTGCCGAGCGCGCTCAACACGACCGCATAAACGCCGATCATCGTGATGCTTGGCGCGGTGGGCAACAGGAGGAACAACGCAGGCAGCGCGAACAGGCGCACCAGCCCGATCCAGATGAACGCGGTCTTGCGGCCGATGAACGTGCTCAGGTGCCCCGCCGCCACCGATGCAGCAAGTACCCCCACGCTTGCTATCATCAGGATGGCAGCGGCGGCGCCATTGGGCACGTGGCTGACCACCTTCAGGAAGGTCGGCAGGTAACCCGAGGTCAGGTAATAACCGCTGCCGCCGCCAATCGTGAGCAGCAGGTTCACGAACAGGATGCCGCGATAGTCCCGCGAAAACAGCGTCCTGATCGGCGAGCGAATGACTTCCACCGGTGCGGACATATCGCGTGATGCCGCCTTCGCGGCCTTCTCCGCCGCCAGCTTTTTCCACAGCGGCGACTCTTCGAGGCTGTTGAACACAAACAGCCCGAGCACCGAACTGATGATCCCGGTGAAGAACATGCAACGCCAGCCCCATGCGTCAAAGAGCGCGCCTGGAAAGATTGACGACATGGTCAGGAATACGATGGAAGCGAGCAAGGCGCCCAGACCCGCACCGCCACCGCCGATGAGCCCGGACACCGCGCCGCGATACTTCGGCGCAACCGATTCCGTGCCGATGGTATGCGTGGACGCTACCACCCCACCCACGAACACCCCCTGCACCAGCCGCAACACGAGGAACAGGACCGGCGCTGCCAGACCGACCTGCGCAACGGTAGGCAAGGCGCCGAAAAGCGCAGTCGATATCCCCACCCCGACCACGGCGAGAATCATCGCGCCCTTGCGGCCGTGCCGGTCCGCGTAGGAACCGAACCACGCGGAGCCGAGCGGACGCATCAGCAGGGTCACCGCAAACGACGCGTAGACCGCTGCCAGCGAGAGCATGGCGTGTTCGGACGGAAAGAACAGCCGGCCGACCACGGGAGCCACGTACAACAGCACGAACAGATCGAATAGATCGAGTGCCCAACCAAGGCATGACGCCACTACTGCGCCCATCACCTGTCGCGTGTTTACTTCGGGTGCGGCGGCGCTTTCCTGTGCTGCTACGGACATTGTCATCTCCTTGAAGGTCGCGGCGCCCTCTCTTGAATGGCGCCGTGTTTTAGGCACGTCGGACTGCCGTGCTCTCGTTGGCGGTTAAGAAATGGTTGAGTGCATTGAGTGCCGGTGCTGCGCTTGCGCGCCAGAACCCGCTTGTGTGCTCAGTATCGTGTCGGCGATTTTCTCGGCGATCATGATGGTCGGGATGTTGGTGTTGGCCGAAGGCAGCCGCGGCATCAGCGAGGCGTCCGCCACGCGCAAGCCTTGCGCGCCGTGCACGCGTCCCTGGGTATCGACCACAGCATGGCGATCGCTCGCCGGACCCATCCGGCACGTACCGCTTGCGTGCCATACGCCGAATACATTCGCGCGGATAAACGCGTGCAGCGCCTGCTCGTCGGCCAGCAGGGACGCCATGTCCTTGCCGCGTGTGAAGAATTGCTCGATCAGCAAACGGCGCAGCGGCGCAGGCGTATCGAGCATTGCGCCGAGCAGCGACGTCACGAACGCGTTGGTCTTGCTCACGCGACTGAGCGCCTTCACACGCGGCGAAAATGCAGCCGGGAAGAAGTCGCGCGGGTCACGGTTCAGGCCTGATGCTTCAACCACGTTCGCCAGCAAGCAGATGCCCGCGGCGAGGCGCGCGGTGTCGCGTTCGTCGTCGAGCAGGTTCAGGTCCACGCGCGGTGCGACAGCGGCGTCAGGGGAAACCAGTTGCACGCGGCCGCGCGAATACGGCCGGTTGCACCAGAGGAAAAACAAGCCGAGGCGGTTGCCCAGCGCATGCCACGCAGCGCGGGTGGCGCTCGATAAATACATGTCGGAGGTATCGCAGTCCTCGACGCCCGATGTAAAGCGCGCAGCCGTCATGCTTGCGCGGCGCCGCGTGAGCGGCATCCTGAACCGGGGTTCAAGGAAGTGACAGAACGTCAGGGACGGATGATCCTGCAGGTTGCGCCCCACACCGGGCAGGTCGATCGCGCAACGCAAGCCGAGTGCATCGAGATCCGCCATGCCGCCGATACCCGCGCGCAGCAACATGGCCGGAGACTGCAACGCACCGGCCGCAACAATCACCTCACGCGCGTCGAATCGCACACGCTCACCATTGGCCGCGATCGCTGTCACCCCTTTCGCCGTGAGACCTTCCATCACAATGCGCTCGACGTTCAGGTTCGCGAAGATCGACAGGTTCGGCCGTTTGCGCGTCGTCGCATCGAGGTAGGCGGTCGCGGTGGTCACGCGCCGGTCGTCGAGATTCGAGAACGCGCCGGGGAAAACACCATCGCCGAATTCCGCATTCTGGTCTTCCAACAGGGGCAGTCCATTCTTGCGCAGGCCGTTCGCGAATGCATGGCAGAAAGGCGGCCAGTCGTGCGGCATGATGCGGCGGATGGCAACCGGTCCACTGCGGCCATGCAACTCGGCATCGGGAAAATTCACGTCGCGTTCGAGCTTGAGAAAGTACGGCAGCACGTCGTCCCAGCTCCAACCTGCCGCACCGTTCGCGGCCCAGTCGTCGTAGTCGCGCGGCAAACCGCGATTCGCCGACTGGACGTTGATGCTCGAGCCGCCGCCCATCACGCGGCCCTGCTCGTACACTCGCTCGGCCGCCTGTTTCGTGGCGCGCGCTTTCAGCGCGGGCCAGATGTAGGTGTCGCCGCAGAACACCGGCATGGGGTAGCTGTCGAGGATCGCTTCGGGCACTCGTCCCGGCGGCGTATCCGCGCCCGCTTCGATCAACGCGACACGCAACGACGGCACGGCCGACAGCCGGTGCGCGAGCACGCACCCCGCCGACCCGCCGCCCACGATCACGTAGTCGAACGCCTCCATGCCCGTCTCCCTTGTCGACCGGAGTTGGCGCTTTAGCGCTTACTCCGGTCCCATGCAATTTTGATGCGGTCGACCGGAGTTGGTGCTTTCGCACTTACTCCGGTCCCATGCAATTTTGATGCGGTCCCATGCAAGATGGGTTGCTTATGGTGTGCTGCAGTCTTCAGCTACCTCGAAACACCGGCTTGCGTTTGCTGTGAAATGCTTCCACGCCTTCACGGAAATCATCCGATGTACGCAGCCGGCTATAGCTGTGCCCTTCAAGTTCGATAGCAATCGAGAGCGGCGCATCTTCCGTGTCATTGAGCAGCTTCTTGGCCGTGCGTTGTGCGAGTGGCGAGAACGCGCGCAGTTCATCGACGAGTGCATCGGTCGTGGCTTCCAGTTGCGCGTCCGCGACGCACTCCACCGCAATGCCCCACTCGTACGCCTGCTTGCCGGGGATCCGGCGCGAACGCATCACAATGTCCTTGGTCCTGCCAATACCCACCATCTGCTGCAGGCGCGCCGACCCGCCCGAACCCGGGATCTGGCCCAGCTTCTGTTCCGGCAGTGCATAGAAGGTCGTGTCGGTCGCAATGCGGAAGTCACAGGCGAGCGACAACTCGAAGCCCACGCCGAAGCAGAAGCCGCGGTTCGCCGCAATCACCGGCTTCGAGCAGCGAGCGGGCGCCGCGATATTCCACGCCAGCTTCGACACATGTTCCGGCGATGCTTCGAGGAAACCCTTGATGTCGCCGCCGCTCGAGAAATGCTCGCCGTTGGCGCGAACCACGATCACGCGCACGCGCTCATCTTCGTCGAGCGCTTCGAACGCCGCGCGCAACTGGTCGCGTGCGTGCATGGAAATGACATTGAGCGGCGGACGATGCAAGATGATGTCGGCACGCTCGCGGGTTTCATCGACTTCGATCGAGAAGCCGTCCAGGTCCTGCAACAGCGTCTGGCCGCGATGGGTCAAGTCAGTCATCGGTTACTCCTTCGTTGTTTCAGTAGGGTTGTTCGTGGTGTCGATGTCATATTCGCCTGCGGATAATTTGCGGCGCAGAATCTTGCCGACTGGCGACTTCGGAATCTCGTCGACAAAAACATAGTCGCGCGGGCGCTTGAAATTCACGAGATCCGACTCACGGCACCAGGCGTCGAGCGTACGGGCATCGACGAAGTCACGACGCTTGATGAACGCGACCACGCGTTGTCCCCAACGCTCGTCTTTCACGCCCGCGACCGCCGCTTCGTCCACGGCGGGATGCAGCGACAACACCGATTCAATATCCACGGGCGAGATGTTTTCTCCGCCGCTGATGATCATGTCGTCTACCCGGCCGCTCACGAAGAGGTCACCGTCCTGGTCGAAGAAACCCGTGTCGCCGGTGAAATACCAGCCGTCGCGCAAGGACTTCGCGTTCGCGTCCGGACGATTCCAGTAACCTTCGAATGCTTCGTCGCCGAGCAGGTCCGCAATGATCTGGCCTTCCTCGTGCACGGCCGCGAGATCGGCCGACGAGACCGCATCCAGCTTCACCACGCGCAACCGTGTGTTGATACCCGCGCGTCCCGCGCTGCCCGGTTTGCGTGTGGCGTCCTGGTCGATGCTGAACGTGTACACCTCGGATGATCCGTAGTGGTTCACGAACAGCTCGGGCTTGAATGCAGCCGACAGGCGTTTCAGCAAGCCGTCGCTCATGGGTGCGCCGGCAAAGCCGAGCTTGGTCACCGAGGCTATGTTTGCGCCCGCGAAGCCGGGAGCGGCCAGCAGGTCGTGATAAAGCGTGGGCACGAGATACAGGCACGTGAGTTCGAACGAGCTGATCGACTCGAGCGCCTGGGGCCCGTTCCAGCGCCGTATGCAAACGAACAGGCCGTCGACCAGCGCCATGGCGAGAAGCGAACGCACGCCCATGGTGTGATACAGCGGCATGACGCCAAGCGTGCGTTCACCGTAGCGGTAGAGGTTTTGCGCCACGTGCGCGAGTGCAGCAGCGCGCTCATGCCGGTGACGGCGCGGCACGCCCTTCGCTTTGCCCGTTGTGCCGGAGGTATAGAGGATCAGCGATACGTCCTCGGCCGTGGCTTCCGTTGTGCCGCTCGCCGTATGCCCCCTCAGCAACGCATCGAACGAAGTCGTGCCGAGGGCATCGTCCAACGCGACACGCGGCAGCTTCTGCGCCGCCTCGCTTGCGTAGACCGCATCGGCGGAAACCGGTTCGAATACGACCGCTTTCGCACCCGCATCGGTCACGCAATAGTCGAGTTCCTCCGGCTTCGCGCGCCAGTTCAACGGCGTCATGACAATGCCCGCGAACTGGCAGGCCCAATGCAGCGTTGCCATTTCCCAGCGGTTTTGCAGCACCACGAGCAAGCGGTCGCCGCGTACGAGACCCAGCCTGCGCAAACCGCCGGCTGCCTTGAGGATGGTTTCGTGCCACTGCGCATAAGTCAGCCGGACGTCTCCATCCACTAGGGCAAGCGTGTTGGGGCTGCGCTCAACGCTTTGCAAAAAGGTCCGGCCGAGATCAAGCATGCTCCGGCTCCTTCTTGCTGCTCTCCTTGCTGCTCTCCTTGCTGCTCCCGTCGCTGCACTCATTACGCTGTGCCGCTACATCCAGCACCGCTGCCACGATCGGCGTGTAGCCTGTACACCGGCACAGATGCCCCGACAGCATCTCGCGTACCTGCGTTTCCGTCGGGTCGGGGACTCGCTTGAGATAGTCCGCACACGACATCAGGATGCCCGCCGTGCAGAAGCCGCACTGCAATGCGTGATGACGTTGAAACGCCCGTTGCAGATCGCCAAGCGTTTGGTCAGGTGCGAGACCTTCGACCGTGTCCACCCGGCGCCCCTCTGCCTGCACCGCCAGCATCAGGCATGACCGTGCCGCCACGCCATCCACGTGCACGGTGCACGCGCCGCACACACCATGTTCGCAACCCACGTGCGTTCCGGTCGCGCCCAGTTCATGACGCACGAAGTCGGACAGCAGGTCGCGCGATTCGCAATAGCCGGCGCGCTCCCGTCCGTTGAGCGTCACGGTGATTCGCCGGCGCTCACCGCGCTGTAGCGTGGTGGATGATGTCTTGCTCACTTTGCCTCCTCTATCACGCGCCATCCGAGTTGCCGCACCAGATGGCGTCTGTAAGTTGCGCTGACATGGGTGTCGTCCTGCGCATTCAGCTTCCAGCTCAAGTCGTTCAGCGCGGCGCGCAAATCATCGCCGTGCAGCCTTGGCCATTGCTCGACCACCGGCCGGTCCGCCACGCCGCCGACCGCGATCCTGATCGATGTATCCGTGACCACGGTGGCGCACGCGACCACCGCGAAGTCCCCGTGGCGGGCTGAAAATTCGGTGAAGGCGTATCGCTCGCCGGCTCGCTTCAACGGGAACCGAACGCCTTCCACCAGTTCGTCGGGCTCGCGTGCAGTCATCAACATGCCCTGGAAAAAATCCCCGGCCTTGAGCACGCGCTTGCGTTTCTTCGATCGCAACATCACGTCGCCACCCAGTACCGAGAGCACCAGCGGCAGCTCCGCGCTGGGGTCGGCATGCGCAATCGAACCGCATACGGTGCCGCGATTGCGGATCTGAAAATGCGAGATATGCGGGAACGCGAGCGCGAGCAAGGGCACTTCGTTCTGCAATGACGGACGCCATTCCACACTGCCTTGTGTGGCGGCCGCGCTCACCACAAGATGACCGTCGTCGATACCCACGCGATCAAGATCCTCGGTACGAGAGATATCGATCAGCACCCGTGGTTGCGCAAGCCGCATGTTCAGCACGGCCATCAGCGACTGGCCACCCGCGAGGATGCGTGCGTCTTCGCCGATTTGGGCGAGGACCTCGAGCGCGTCGTGCGAGGAAGCGGCGCGCAGATAATCGAATGGCGCCGGTTTCATGACTTCCTCCTGAAGCGTGCAACGAGCCTGCCGAGCCACGAACCGCCGGTTCTTACGGGCTTGCCCGCCGCCTGACGTCCCAGCGACTCAAACAGCTGGCGCAGCACGACCTTCGCCGCGCCCTCAAGCATTCGTCCGCCCACGGCTGCGACCTTGCCCGAGACCTGTGCCTCGTAGTCGTAGGTAAGCCGCGTACCGGTAGCAACGGGCGTGAGCTCCACCAGGCCATTACCGCGCGCGCTGCCAAGCGACGACATGCCCGCGCCGGCCAGCCGCAACCGGTGCGGCGGGTCGAGATCTGACAGCGTGATCTCCGCTTCGAAGCGCGCCTTGATCATGCCCACGCCCACGGTCACATCCGCGCGGTACGCGTTCTCGCCTGTAGCTTCCAGCGCATGACAACCGGGGATCACCTTGGCGAGCGCGTCCGGATCGAGCAGCACCGCGAAGATCGCTTCCGGCGATGCAGCGAGATCCACGCTGCCCTGCGCGGTCAGCGCCTTGCCGCCGGGCAGGGTCGGCCGCTTCTGCTGCGTCTCGCGGAACTCGGGCCGCGAAGGCTCAGGGTCGTCGATACCGATCAGCGCCATCACGTTCGAAGGCGTGAGCGGCAAACGGATGTCATCTACGCCGAGCGCGTCGGCCACCGCGTTCGCAACGCATGGCGGTGTGCTCATGTTGTTGCCCTCGCCCAGTCCCTTGGCGCCAAGAGGCGTGAAAGGCGACGGCGTCTCCAGATGGATGATCACCGGATCGGGCACTTCGCACGTGGTCGGCATCAGGTAATCGGCGAGCGTGCCGGACTGGAAACTGCCGTCGGCGCCATAGCGGAACTCTTCCATCAGCGCCGCGCCGAGTCCCTGCGCAAACGCGCCGCGAATCTGGCCGTCGGCGAGCGCGGGGTTCAGCAACGTGCCGGCATCGTGCGCGGTCACATAGCGGTCGATCCGCACGCGCCCCGTTGCGCGGTCCACCTCAACGCCGCACATATCGAACGCAAAACCATATGCCGCCGATGTATTGATGCGGTCCTGTTCATCGGGCGCATCCATGTTTTCCGGCGTCCAGAACACCGTCTCCCGCAACCCTGGTTCTTCACCTTCGGGCAGTAACGCGGGCGCCCAATGCGGGGCGTTGCTCGCGACGCGGCCAAAGGGCATTGCGCGGTCTTCAGCGCCCTTTGCATACACGCGGCCGTCCTCGAAGCAAATGTCCTCGGGCCGGCAGCCAAGCTGCGACGAAACAATGCGCGCCAGCTTGTCCCGCACCCGCATGGCCGCAAGATGCACCGTGCCCGCGACGGCGCCGGCAAAGCGGCTTGAATAGTTGCCCGCCGCCACCGACCACGCGTCCTTGTGCGTATCGAACTCCACGTTCACCACGATCTCGTGCGGCGCGAGCCCGAGCACATCCGCCACCACTTGCGCGCACACGGTCATGTGGCCCTGCCCCGCCGGTGTCGACGCGACCGTCACGACCACGCCGCCGAGCAGATCGACGCTGACCGTCGCACTCGCAATCGCGCCGCTCTTGGGTCCGGCCTTCTTGCGTGCCTCAGCGGGCATCACGGTCGTGATGTAGCCCATGTTCGATACCGACGGTTCGACAATTGCCGCAAAGCCGATGCCGTATAAACGGCCTTCCTTGCGCGCGGCTTCGCGGCGTGCCTTGAGCTCGTCGTAACCGCCCTCGGCGAGCGAGCGCCTCAACGCTTCCTGATAGTTGCCGGAGTCCAGCAATGCGCCCGCCGCCGCACGATAAGGGAAGGCATCGGCGGGAACGAAATTGCGCCGGTACACGTCGAGCACATCAAGCTTCAACTCGATCGCGATGCGTTGCACCAGGCGTTCGAGCGCGAAATAAACTTGTGGACCGCCAAAACCGCGTACGAGGCCGGTAGGCGTCTTGTTGGTCAGTACAACCCTGTTGCGCACCAGCAGCGCGGGAATGGCATAGGCACCCGTTAAACAGCCGTGCATACGATAAAACGTGGCAGGCTCGGGCGCGCGCAGATAACCGCCGCAATCCTCGATCTGGTCGTAGTTGAGCGCGGTGATCCGGCCGTCGTTTTCCACGGCCGCTTCGAGCGTGGTCAATCGCGCCGTGGCGGAGGTCGCCGCGCTCAGGTGTTCAAGCCGGTCTTCCACGTATTTCACCGGCGCGTTCGCCTTGCGCGAGGCCAGGCACATCAGCACCACGTACGGGAACACCGCCTGCTTCACGCCGAAGCTGCCGCCCGAATCGCGCGGCGCCTTGTGACGCAGGCGGTTGGCCGGCACGTTCAGCGCGAGCGCCATCACCGCGTGCAGCGAGAACGGCCCCATGAAATTCGAGGTCACGTCATACCCTTCGTCACCCGAAAGATATTCGGCGATGACCACCCCGCATTCGATCGGCGCGCAGGTATTGCGCGGATAGTGCGCTTCGAGCTTCACGCGATGCGGCGCGTTCCTGAATGCCGCCTCGGGCTCGCCGTAGCGAAAGCTGCGGTCGCTGATCACATTGGTCTGGACGTTCGCATGCAGTACGGGTGCATCGCTTTTGAGCGCGCCTTCTATCGACGTGACCGGGTCCAGCGTCTTGTATTCCACCTTGATCAGGTCGAGTGCGTCTTCGGCCAGCGCACGCGTTTGTGCCATCACCACCGCCACTGGTTCGCCGACGTAACGCACGCGATCCGTCGCGAGCGCCCACTGCTCCATCTTCGACTTCACGCCGACCACGAACGGCCGGGACCACGCAGCGAGGTCGTCACGCGTCAGGACCGCCCGCACGCCTTCGTATGCGAGCGCGGCCGTCGTATCGATGGAAATCAGCTCGGCATGGGCGTGCGGCGAGCGCAGGACCGCTGCGTGCAGCGTGCCCGGCTTGATCCCCAAGTCGTCGCCATAGCGGCCGCGGCCAGTCAGGATCGCGGGGTCCTCGAAGCGTTCGAGGGACTTCCCGACGTGAGTGGTTCTGGGCTTTGGCGGCAGCGCCTCCTGCACCAGTTCGACCGCTTCGGGTGCGCGCGCGTCGGCACCGGAGAAACCGGTCTGTTCGCGCTGATTCATTCGTCTGCTCCTTCGTTGCGCCTGGTGCCGAACTCATCGGCAAGACCGCTCCAGCGCCGGGTTATTTCGCTGTGCTCGATACTGAACAGATCGAGAATCCGGCCGACGGTATGGTCGACAACGTCTTCAATGGTCTTCGGATGTGCATAGAACGCCGGGACCGGCGGCATCACGATCGCACCCATTTCCGTCGCCATGGTCATGTTGCGCAAGTGCGCAAGATTCAGCGGCGTTTCGCGCGCCACCAGCACGAGCCGGCGCCGCTCTTTCAGCATGACGTCGGCTGCGCGCGTGAGCAGGTTGTCGGCAAAACCATTGGCCACGGCGGCCAGCGTTTTCATCGAACACGGAGCCACGACCATGCCGCTCGTCACAAACGAACCGCTCGCAATCGATGCGCCGACATCGCGTATGTTATGCACGACATCCGCCAGCGCATCCAGATCGGTGCGCGTGATGCCAAGCTCCTGCGCCGCGGTCACCGCCCCCGACGCCGACACGACCAGATGCGTCTCGTGCGTGCCGATCCGGCGCAGCGCGGCAAGCAGCCGCACGCCGATGACAGCGCCGCTCGCCCCTGAAATGCCGACGACCAGGCGCGGCTTTTGATCGGCGCTCATTCCCTGTCGCTCAGATAGCTGTCGAAGCCGGCGTTGTCGGCGGCGACGAGCGCTTCCAGGTCGACTGCGTCGTAGCCTGGAATCCGCACGCGGGTGAACACATGGCCCGAATACATCACCGGCCGCGTGGCGTCGAGACCCATCTTCGTGCTGATGCCCTGCAGATGCGGGGGTGCGTCGTCGGGATGACCGACGGTTGTCGACGGGTCCAGCGGCGAGCCTTGCGCGCCTTCGATCAACACAAGATCGCGGTCCGCCTGGAACCGCGTGGCGACCGCCCATTCAATTTCGGCTGGATCATGAATGTCTACGTCGGTGTCCACCACCACGACCTGCTTGATGTCGTAATGCGCGCCGAATGCACACAGGATCACGTTCTTCGCCTCGCCCTCGCGCTTCTTCGCGAACTGCACCCACAGGTGATAACGGCACACGCCGCCTACCGAAAGATGCACGTCGGTCACGCCGGGGTGACTGCGCTGAAGGTGCGATAAAAGCGTCGCCTCGCGGGGAATTCCGCCCAGCAGCAAGTGCTCCATTTCGGCTGGCACGATCGTGTGATAGACCGGATTCTTCCGATGCGTGACCGCCGTCACCTCGATCACTTCGCGCGCTTCCTGAGCGCTGTAGTACTTCGGGAATTCACCGAACGGTCCTTCCGCTTCACGCACGTCCGGCAGGATGCGACCCTCGATCACGATCTCCGCGAACGCCGGTACGCGCACATCGTTCGTGACGCATTTGACGACCGGCAAGGGTGCCCCGTGCAGTGCGCCGGCAATCTCCAGTTCGTCGAAATCGATGGGAGAAATGGCTTGGGATGCGAGCATGGTCAGCGGATCGACGCCGATCGCCACCGCAATATCGAGTGCATCGCCAGCGGCTTCGGCTGCCTTCTGGAACGCATACAGATGGCGCGGCAGCAGCAGGATCGCCATGCGATCGCGGGCGTGAACCTGGATACGGTTGATCGAGACGTTCTGCACGCCGGTGCGGGGATTACGCGCAATCACGAGCCCTGCCGTAATGTACGGACCGTTGTCGTGTTCGCTATGAGTGGGGATCGGCAGCAACGCGTGAAGGTTGATGTCGTCGGTATGCAAGACCTGCTGGCAGGCTGCTTCACCAGCGGGCACTTCCTTCCACGGCAGCGGATGGTCGGCTGCATCGCGGAAACGTTGCAGCAGGTCTTTCTCGGGCACGCCCATGGCTTCGGCAATCCACGCGCGCCGGGACATGAAACCGCTGACCACCGGCATGGCGTGACCGCCGGGCGCCAGGAACACCGCCGCTTGCTTGCCGTCGAGCCGCTTCGCCACTGCCGCGAGTTCGTGTTTCAGGGAAACCGGCCTGGCAATAGTCGCCAGACGGCCGGTGGCGGACAGGTGGGCGAGCCAGCCGCGCAGCGACAGCGCGCCGGCAAATTTCGGCGCGGGTTGGGTTGATGCGGTACCGTTCGTTGCGGCGTCACGTTGGTTCATCTGCGTCTCCATCATTTCTGAAATGAAGCGTAACGAGAACGCGATATAACTTCTAATACTGTTTTTTGATGCGTTCGATCAGTACCCGTGATATCCGTATTTGCCCCGATGTAAGTGTTTCGTTAGTGGAATATCAATAGCATGGGACTTGGGCGCACTACCCGCCGGCCGGGAATCTGATAAATAATTGCTCCCTCATTAGACTTACTGATGGCCTGCTGCCGGGCCGCTATCCGCTGTCTTTAATGAACTGAGCTGAACCGAGCCGACCGAAATGGACCCGAAATGGACCTGAAGCAGATTCAGTATTTCATCGCGCTGTTCGAGGATGGCTCGGTCACGCGGGCGGCCAAGCGGCTGAACATCGTGCAGCCGGCCCTGAGCATGCAGATCGCCAAGCTGGAGGACGAACTGCATCAGCAACTCTTCGACCGCGGCGCACACGGCATGGCGCCCACCGCGGCGGGACGCCTGATGTACCGCCTGTTCCTGCCGATCATGCGTGACCTCGCGCACGCGCGCCAGCAACTGGTGCAGCGTGATGAAGTGGTGACCGGGCACGTATCGATCGGCTTGATTGCGTCGGTGACGGAGAGCGTGCTGGCAGATTCGCTGTCGCGGTTTCACGCTCGCTACCCGCATGTGGAAGTGACCGTGTCCGACGGTTACAGCGCAACGTTTATCGACTGGGTATCGGGGGGACAACTCGACGCCGCGCTGATCAACAAACCGCGCTCGCGGCTGTCGCTCGACTCACAACCCCTGCTTGATGAAGAGATGGTGCTGGTCACCAGCGCCGTGCATGGCCCTGACCTGCCGCACGCCATCGAGCTTGCGCAGCTTCCTGAACTCGAACTGGTGTTGCCCACGAAGCGCCATGGCTTGCGCGGCGTACTCGATACCGCCGCCCAGCACGAAGACGTATTGCTCGCACCGCGCTTCGAGATCGACGTGCTCAGCACGATCGTCAGGCTGGTGGAAAGCACGCGCTTTGCGACGATCCTTCCGCGCATCGTGGTTGAGCGCGCAGTGCGGCATGGCACGCTGCGCGCCTATCCCATCCTTGCGCCGCGGATCGTGCGCCATATCGTGCGGATCAGCCATCCGCGACGCCCGTTGAGCGCGGCGGCGGAAGCGCTGATTGCAATCATTGCGGACGAATTGCGGCTGGTTTCCAGTGAGTCGACAATGGAAGCTTGAACGTAGCCAGTGGCTTTATCGTTCTTCCAGTACCGAAAAAATGTTACCGGACGGGTCCTTGAACCAGGCAATCACCGGGCCTCCGGAGCTGCGGCAAATCCCTTTGGCATCGGTCTTGAGACTCGGCATGTCGTAGTGCTCGAAACGCACACCCTGCGCGCTCAGCGTCTCGACTGCCTGGTCCACGCTGTCGACCGGAAAATTCAGCACCGTGTACGTCGCCGGCACATGATTGGCCTTGGGATAGACCAGCACGTTGTTCCCGCCTGCCAGATGCAGCTTGAGAATGCCCATGGATCCGCTGGTCACCTTCAGGCCCAGCGTCTCGCTGTAGAACGCCTTTGCTTCGGCCAGATCCTTCACGGCAAAGCCGCTGAACGCGTGACTGTCTTTCAATAGCGTTGGCATTGTTGGCTCCTTTCAGGTTGTGCAACTCATGCGTCCGACCATGACGCGCGCAACTCCTTGACCGGACGCACTTCCACTCCGCCCAGGCGCGCGCCGGGAAAGCCCGATGCCACGCGCATGGCTTCATTCATGTCTCGTGCCTCGACCAGGATAAAGCCGCCCACCTGCTCCTTCGTCTCGGCAAACGGGCCGTCCGTGATCGAGACATGCTCGCCACGGACCCTGAGCGTGACCGCTTCCCTGGCGGACTGCAGCGCCTGTGCCGCGATAAAATGGCGGCTCTCGCGCAAACGTTCGTCATACGCCAGGGATTCGTCGACCAATGCGTCGTACTGCCGTTTCGAAAGATCGTCGAGCATCCGTTCGTCAAAGAAAATAAGGCACAGGAATTTCATCAATGTCTCCGGTTAGGCGCTGCATCCACTAGACGCTCGAACCGGGTCCGAATCGACCTCAACCGTGCACAAGAAAGTATCGAAATGTAACGGGCCGCTTCCGCTTGCGGGATCCGGGGGGATCCGCCCGACTCTGGTGCGACGATCCGCTGGATGCGGCGTGTCGGGCGGGTCTGTTAATCTGCGCCTTTCTTCCCGCCGGCAAGACTTCGAACCATGCAACAGAATCTCCCTTTCAACGAACGAGGTATTACATTTGCCCGTGCTGGCCTGAGTGCGTCGGGCCAGTTGTTTCCGTTACGCGATTTGCTCGGCGCAACGGTGGTGATGGTGCCGCGGCAAAAACCCTTGCCTATTGGCTTGGGCGTGATCGGCCTGATCGTCGCGGTGACGGGTGGAATTCTCGGCTCGGGGCCGGCGTTGCTGCTCGGCGTGATGATTGCGGTGGTGGGGTATTTGTCGTGGATTACGCAGGACGTGATCTACCGGATGTACGTGACCACGCCGGCAGGCGAGCGTGAGGTGTTCACGACGAAGGACGAGGAGTTTGCGCAGCGTGTCGCGAAGCTGGTGCGCGAGGGCATTCCGGGGGCGCCTGCCTCTGCCCCCCCGTCTGCGCCCATGCCCGGTTAACGCTTTCTTTACGCGGACCGCAGCGATCCATGCCCCTTGTTAATGCGCCGCTCGCTAAAGTGGAGTTGTTCCCACCACCGCCCGTCGCGAGACGGCGCACTTCCCGATGCTTCAGGCAAGCGTTGCTTCCCCGGTCCGTTCCTCTTCTGTTCCTGTGCCCCAGCCGTTCGTTCGGGCCGCGCGAAAACTTCAAACAGTAGTTGCCTTTGATCTCATCCTGCCGGGGCTTGACTCCAGCGGGCCGCGGCGCGTTTTGCAGAAGGCGTTGGGCGGCGAAGCACGCATGCAGGTCGTGGCGACGGATCGCCGGCATGAATGCGTCACGTTGCACGTTGAAGTGCCGTCGCGGTCGTTGAGCGATGTGATTGGCGTGGTGACTTCGCGGTTTGAACAGGCGACGCTCGGGCATGCGACCACGTTCACGCTGCGGCGCTGAAAGTCTGCCTGAAAGTCCGGCTGGCCCTGACCGGGTCTGGTGAGCCGAAGGGCTCTTCCATCACGAGCACCTCAGATCCGGCGGTCACCTTGGCTTGGCGATCTGCTCGCGCTACCCATGCCGCCGGGAGTTGTTTCCGGAGATCCCAGGCCGTCCGCGTGAACACCGGCCCCTTTCAAACATCATGGTGTAATCGTTTTCCACTTATAGCGCCGAGTGCTAAACTAACCCGGCACTACGAAGAAGGAACGTGATCCTTCGACCTATTTCGTCGAGCCATGAACAGACAGAAAGCCAAACCCAACATCAACGTGTTTGACGTCGCGAAGGCGGCAGGCGTGTCAGTCGCTACGGTCTCGCGCGCTTTCAACATCCCCAATCGTGTCAGCGCGGTGAGCAGGGAGAAGGTGTTGGCCGTGGCCAAGGAACTCGGCTACAGCCCCGACCCGGCAGCCAAGGCGTTACGCCTTCGCAAATCGTTCATCATTGGTGCAGTGATTCCATCACTCGACTACTCCATGTTCGCGCGGCTGACGCATGCGTTCGAAGAGCAACTGACATTGGCGGGTTACAGCGTGTTCGTGGTGACGAACGGGTTCGACAACCGAAACATGCTCGATGCAGTCAAGCGGATCGTCGAACGCGGCGCGGAAGCGTTGTTACTGGTCGGGAAGATGGTGGATCCCAAGCTGCAAAGCTACCTTGCCGACAAGCAGATTCCCTGCGTGACTACCTACTCCTACAACGACGATGACCTCGTACCGTCCATCGGCTTTGACAACTTCGCGGCAACCCGGCAAGCGGTCGAATTCCTGATCCGGCTGGGTCATCGCGAGATGGCGATGATCGCAGGTCCGCTGCAAGGAAACGATCGGCAACAAGCCCGGCTCAGCGGCTTTGAGAAAACCATGCAGGCTCAAGGACTGGGCGACAAGGCTCATGTCATCGAGAAAAGCTACGGCTCGGCGACGCATCAGGGGGCGGATGCAATGCGGCAGATCCATCATGAGTTTCCGGACGTCACCGCAGTCGTCTGTAACGCCGATGTCTTCGCACTCAGCGCGATAGCAGAATGCCGACGGCTTGGCCTGCGGGTGCCGGAAGACATGTCTGTTGTCGGATTCGATGACGACGACTACACCACCATCTTCTCCCCGGCGCTGACGACCATCGCTGTTCCTGCCGCGGAGATGGGGCGTCTTGCGGCGCGATCGCTGATCGGCGCCCTGACGCATGGAGGCAAAGTCACGCCTGCGCGGCTGGACACTCAGCTGATCGTGCGGGAGTCAACGAGTGTCCCCCGCATTGCCTGCACGAGTACAACACCGAAAGCAGTCGCGTGAAGTAGCCGCATAAAGGAAGCGCCGCCCGCTCACCGCACAGGCGGTGTACCCGCGCAAGTTCCAACGAGCGGCGTTATCGTGCTGTATAACCGCCATCGACCGTGAACATGCCGCCGGTCGCAAACGAAGACTCGTCGCACGCCAGGAACAAGACCATCGTGGCGATCTCCTGCGGCGTGCCCATCCGGTTCACTGGCGCACGCGCTTTCAATCCGTGTACGAACGCGTCGGGATCAGGAACTTCCTTGAGCATCTTTTCGTAGTAGTTGGACCAGATCACGCCCGGCGCAATACTGTTGATTCGAATGTTCTTGTCCGCATGGTCGAGCGCCATCGAACGGGTGAGCGAGGCGACCCCACCCTTCGCTGCCACATAGGCCGCACGATCGGGAATGCCGCACACGGCGGCGGTCGACGAGATGTTGACTACCGCCCCCCCGCCCCGCTTTTCAATCTCCGGTATCCCATACTTGGAGCAGAGATAGACGCTTTTCAGATTCACGTCGATCACCTTGTCCCAGTCCTCTTCATCCGTGTTGACGACGCTGCCGCGAATACCGTAACCCGCATTGTTGACCAGGATGTCGAGTCCGCCAAATTCGGCTACGGTCGCGGCAATGAGGCGCTTGATCTGCGACGCAACCGTGACGTCCACACCTACTGCAAGCGCGTTTTCACCCAGCCCGCGCGCGACCTTCTCAGCTTGCTCGAGGTTGTTGTCCGCGACCACCACCCTTGCGCCTTCCTTGACGAACAACGCTGCCGTGGCGGCTCCGATTCCGGCCGCCGCACCCGTCACGACAGCTACTTTTCCTTCGAGTCGCATCTTCTTTTCTCACAAGATTAAATTGAATGTTCAAGACGGCGGATAACCGCATCCTCAATGCTCATTGCAGCAAGCCATGACGTTCGGGGGTTATCCGGCAATGGATTATTTTCGAGGCGAATCGACAAGCGGCCAAACGCGCCGACCGCGTCGATTTCATGCACGTTCTTGTCGACGCCCGGGTCGGCCATCATGGTGACCGTCGTTCTCTCAAAGCCGATCCCAGCCAGCGCGATCGCCGCAGTGACGTTGGCGTTCTTCGGGAATAGCCTTGCCGACTCGCCGGCCGTGCCTTCGAAGATCACCGTGGGTTTGTCGATAGTAAGCATATCGAACTGTGCTTCTGCCGGAGAGCCCTGCCATGCACGAGGCGGTTTTCGTCCGGTGTAGCGGACTGAGTCGAGACCTCCCATGCGCGCCGCGTGCAATGCATCGATGCCCCCAATCGCGCCGGATACCAAGGTCAGCGTCGAACCGCCGAGTGTCATCGCGCGATTGATCTTCTCGAGCAGCGGCGCGGACGCCAGCGCGCCGAGCGAAACAAGGATGGTGTCGACTCCACGCTCAAGAAGCGGAATGACCGCCTCATCCACTGCCGCGTGGCCCGCGCACTCGACGCAAAGCGTCGGGTTCCATGAAACAAGAGAGGCGACGTCATGGAAAACCTCGATCCCGATTGATTGCATGTTGAGAGAGCCCGCCTCATGAGCGGGAACGAGACAGGCCAGTTGGCGAGCCCTGACGCCTCGTTCACGTAACGTGGCCAAAACGCGCTTTCCCATCGCACCCATACCGACGATCGCGATCCGTTCATCCAGGGCAAAATTTGTGTCGCGATCCACGGGGACCGCCGAGTGTCCGCTGAGCTCCGGCATCGTCATGAGTCATCTGTCCAGGAATGTGCCGATCCGCAATGCGAACGCTTGTGGATCGACCTGTGGGAAAAAATGACCGCCCTGAGCCTCGACGAGCGTCGCGTTCCGAATGCGTTGCGCGAGATCTTCCGAGTGATGGAACGGCACGATGAAATCGTCGCGTGCACCCATGACCAGCGTTTCTTTGTCGATCACTGCCAGTTCGTCGGCGCGGTCATACCCAAGCAACATCTCGATTCGATTGATCACTGTCTGCTTGTCAAACTCATCGTCGCCGTCGAACTGCAGCGGCGACGACGCCACATTTTTTTCGTACCACTGAGCGTCATAACCGCCTAGCCGCGAGAACGCCGAATAGGCGCGCGTACCCAGCTTCTCCAGCATCCGCCGCCGCAGATCAAAGAGATCCCTGAAGCGTCGGTCCGGCTTCACCCAGCCGCCGCTCAGAACAAGCTTGCCGCACCGGCCCGGATGATCGAGCGCAAGCGTCTGTACCACCAGGCTGCCCGTGGAGTGCCCAATAAAATGCGCATGGATCACGCTTTCGGCGTCGAGCACGTCCAGAGCGGCTTGCGCGATCGCTGGTATGCGCTGGTCCGCGTCACTGACGCTACGCCCAACTCCCGGATGGTCGAAACAGATCACCTGATAGCGGTCCGCCAGCAACGCGGCAACCGGGCGCCAGAAGGATGCGAGACCGCCAAGCCCGGAGATGCACACGAGGGCCTCGCCACTGCCGGCTGCTTCGTAGTGGATGCCTGAATTTGTACGGCCTTCGGTCATCCCGGCCTCTTGCTGCTCTGGCCAGGCTGGGTGAACACGGTTCGGGCCTCGATTTGTGCCGCGTCCGCCGGACGTGCAAAGGGTGCTGGAGCAGCTTCGCCCGGCGTGCGCGGCCGGCCGATCTCGCGAAAGAAGGTTTCGAGTCCCGCGGGCACGAAGAACCACACCCAATGCAGATCGACATCGCCATCGTTGATGAACCTATGCTTGCGCAGTTTGCCGAGGAACAGCGTCACCCCAGGTTCGAGCCGATACTCCTTGCCGTCCAGTTCGGCCTTGCCCGCGCCGGAGATGAAGTGCAGCACCTCTTCGTTATCGGTGTGAGAGTGAAGGCGAACAACGCCGCCCGGCGGCAGGGTTTGCGTGCCAACCGCAAACTGACGGTCCATCGGCACCAGGTGCGGCCCGACATGGACCGACGCGTATCCGTTCGCCGGCTGCGGCTGCCAGTAACTTTCTTCCTTCCCGGGATGCACGTACAGATACCTGCCCGTGCCGGCGACCTCTGCGGGTGCCTCGTTATGACGTTCAATCAGGTCGTCGATCATCTCAATCTCCAGTTCAAAAATGAACACCGCGATACGGGAAACTCTTGCATGTCCCGCGATGGAAAACGTTTACGCGCATGCGCGTAAACGCGTCCCTCTGCGCAACCGGCACCCGCGACGACGATCCCGGCTTGCGTTGCTTCAACGCCCCTAAGCCCTTTTCTTCCAGAGGTCGTTTAACGTGTAGCCCGTTGGAAAGGGATCCGATGAATCAAGCACGTACTGATGAAATCCCGTGATCCACGCGCCGCCGGAAATAGCGGGGCGTATACCCGGCTTGCCACCCACCGTAAGCGTCTCGACGATCTCACCGGTAAATTCAGAGCCGATGATCGATTTGTGGACGAACCGCTCGCCCGGCTCGATCAGGCCACGTGCATGAAGAACCGCCAGCCGGGCGCTGGTTCCCGTGCCACACGGCGAACGATCGAGGCGGCCCGGCGAGACGATCACGCCGTTCCTTGACGAAAGGCCGTCCGGTCCGCGTTCGAGAGGCCCGGCGAACAAGGTCTGGTTGATCGTATGGATCTGCGGATTCTCCGGATGCACCGCGGGAATCTGCACCGCCGCCGCTGCCTTGATCGCCTCGCCTGCTTCGACCATATCGGCGGCTTCATCCGGAACGATGGAAAAACCAAACGCCGCCGCGTTGACAAGCACGTAGATCATTCCGCCATAAGCAACATCCACCGTCAGCGTGCCAATACCCGGCACCTCCAGCGGAAGATCAAGTCCGAACACGAAACACGGCACATTGGCGAAGCGGACATTGAGGCACTTGCCGTCGCGGCACTCGGCCCGAACCTTTATCAGGCCGCCGGGCGCCTCCAGCGTCAGGTCGGTGTATGGCTCCTGCATGGGCAACATGCCCGTCTCCAGCAGCGCGGTTACCGTGCAGATCGTGTTGCTGCCCGACATGGGCGGGTAATGCTCGGACTCCATGATCACGAATCCCGCGTCCGCCTGGCGGTCGCAGGGCGGAAGCACGAGGTTGATACATTGAGTCACTGTCCCTCTCGGCTCCTGCAGCAAGAATTTGCGCAGATCGTCAGCCTGTGTTTCCAGATATCGCATCTTCTCGAACATCGTTTTCCCGGGGACGTCGAGAACGCCGCCGGTGATCACGTCGTTGCGCTCGCCGCCGGTGTGCATGCCCACAACACTCACCATTCGCTTCATTTTCATCTGCATCGCTCCCGAAACATTTAGCCACTAGAACCGCTGGAGTACCTTTCGTTCGATATGCCCGACGCATCGCGTCAGCGGATACGCGACCACGAAGTAAATGAGCGCCGTCGTCGTCAGGACTTCCACCGGCCGGGCGCTGGTGTTCGCAATGTTCTGGCCGACGAACATCAGGTCGGCCATGCCAAGCGCGGAGACCAGGGCGCTTTCCTTGAACAGGCTGACTATGTTCGAGAGCAAGGTGGGCATCGAACGGATAAAAGCGAGAGGCAGGACAACGTGCGTCACGCGTGTCATGCGGCTCAGTCCAAGCGCCACGCACGCGTCCAGTTCTTCCTTCTTGATGGTCATCAGCGCCCCGCGGAAGGTCTCGCACGTGATTGCGCCCATGTACAAGCTAAGCGCGGCAAACGATGCGACGCCTACGCTGATGTTTACATGAAGCAAAAGCGGCAGGCAGAAGAAGAACCAGAACAACTGGACCAGCAGCGGTGTCCCTCGAAACACTTCCACATAACCGATCGCTATTGCGCGAGCAAAGCCGGGGCCGTAGGTGCGTACGAGGCTCGTCGCGAATCCCGCGGCGATGCCGGCGATCGCGGACGCCAGGGTCAGCCTGACGGTAAGCGCGAGCCCGTCGAGCAATGGTTCGATATACCCCAGCAGGAACACGAAATTGAATTTCATGACTGGCTACGCCGCTGAATAGCCGAAGGACCGTTTGCGCTCGATCACACGCAACGCCTGCGCAACGAGCACCGACACAACGAGGTACAAAATGCCGATCGTCGTGAAAACCTCCAATGGCCTATAGGTATCCGAAGCAATCTGCTTGCCTCGGTACATCAACTCCTGGATCGCCACCACCGAGAGCAGCGACGTCTGCTGCAACGCCGAGATGCCATTGGTGACAAGAACCGGCAGCGCCACGCGAAAAGCATGCGGAAGCACGATCAGCGTCGTGCGCTGAAAGGGCGAGAAGCCCAGTGCGACACCGGCGTCGTGCTGGTCGTGCGGAACCGATTGGATGCCGCCCCGGTACGCCTCGGCATTGAACGCTGTCAGGTTCAAAGAAATGGCGAGAATGCCCATTACCATGGGACTGAGAAACACGTTGAAGATTATCGGCACGCAGTAGAAGAACCAGACCACCTGGACCAGCGCCGGTGTGCAGCGGAAGAACTCAATGAACGCCGAGACCGGCAGGCGGACAAGCCGTGACTTGCTTTGAGTCAGCATCCCGACAGCAAAACCCGCTACCACGCCTATTGCATTCGCACATAACGCGATCACGAGCGTAACCGCCAGGCCGTGCCACAGAAGACCCAGTCCCGAGGAGATCCAGGAGAAATCCAGAGAATAGTTCACGGCTCTTTCCTAGTTCACATGCAGGACGTTGTTCAGAAATTCCTGGGTCCTGGTGTGTTTTGGGTTCTTGAACATTTCGTCGGGCGTTCCTGACTCGACGACCACGCCGTCCGCGCAGAACACGATGCGGGACGCGACTTTCCTCGCAAACCACATGTCGTGCGTCACCATGACCATGGGCATTCCCTGCGAAGCCAGCTCGAGGATGACAGTCTCGACCTCCGCAACCAGTTCGGGATCCAGCGCGGATGTGACCTCGTCGAACAGCATGAGCCGGGGGTCCAGCATCAAGGCGCGTGCGATCGCAACGCGTTGCTTTTGGCCGCCTGAGAGCTGTGCGGGATAGGCGCGCGTTTTAGTTGCCAGTCCGAAACGATCCAGAAGTGACGTCGCCCTTCGTTCCGCCTCGGCCCGCGGTTCGCCTTTCACCTTGCAGGGCGCGAGCGTCAGGTTGCGCAAGACGTCCAGGTGAGCAAAGAGCGTGTAGTTCTGGAAGACCATCCCTATCTGCTTGCGGATGCCCAGGTCCATGCGTGTGCGCTGGTTTGCCTCGTCAAACGACAGATAGGGGCTGCCATTGAACTCGACAGTGCCACCGTCGATAGTTTCAAGCCCCATCAGTACACGCAGCAACGTGCTCTTTCCCCCTCCGCTCGGTCCGATCACCACCAGGCGATCATCGTGCTGCATATCCAGATCGAGACCCTTGAGGACCTTTACCGTAGGACCGTATTGCTTGGATAAGCCCTTGATGCTGACAAGTGGCTGCGTGCCCGCTTGCAAGGCCGGGCGGCCCGGCACATGCCCTTCCTGCCATCCTGCCGGGCGCGCATCGGCGTCATGTTTCATCAGCCGGCTCACTTTCATGACCTGTTCCATGTCGTTGCTCATTGTCTGGCTGTCTATGGAAAAAACCGGCTACTGTTTTACCGACTGCGCCGCCTGCTTCACGGCCGCTTCGACGCTGGATTTGACGAAGCCGCTCTTGGTTTGCTGCTGGATGAATTGATTCAGCTCGTTGAGGTCAGCGCTTGTGTAGCTCTTGTTCATTCCGAAGGCCACGTCCTGAAGATTGAAGGGCGGGTCCGGCCGGTAGATCTCCGCCCAGTCGGGATGGGCCGCCTGGAAGATCAGGTTGGCATCGGATTGGTCGGCAAGAAAATCGGCACGATGCGACATGAGCGCAAGGCGGGTGCTGTCGGCGTCGGGCAGACGAAGGATCTGCGCCTGCTTAAGCACCGGACTGATCGCCTTGTCGTCGGTCGTACCCTGCACGACGGCAACAATTAAATCGGGCTTGTCGATATCGGCGACCGACTTGATCTGTTTCGGCACCTTTACATCGGAATGGCTGTACACGAAGTTCGTATCGTTACGAACGACGGCCGTCGAGAAGTTGATCACCTGCTCCCTCACGGGCGTCCGATTGATCGCCATGGCCAGATCCCATTTGTCGGTCTGCAACCCGGCAATCATGTTGTCCCAGGTCGTATCGACAAACTTCACCTTGACCTTCAGAACGTCCTCACCGAAGCGGCGGCACAGGTCGCTGAATGCACCCGTATAACTACCAGTCTTCGCATCACGCACGACAAACGGAGGCGCCAGCGCAGCGCCGCAACGCAGTTCGCCCGCTTTGCGCACTGACTGGAAAGTCGTTGGATCAGCCGCGTGAGCGGGAACAACCAGGCTGCTCATGCCTGTAGTAAAACAAACCAGAGCCAGCACAGCCTTGAGCAGCGGGCGAAGCGTTTGGGCGGACGGAGCGCGGCGAGGGGCCGGTATAAGCGTGTTCTTCATGGTGGTCATGGACTCCAAGGAATATGGACGAATTAACACTTCCCTTAACGCTCCGCGGGCTCAAGGCGACTTTCCGGACTTCGCTCACCCCTACCAATCAACTTTGCCTCAGTTGGGTGGTAATCGTTTACGAGGATGATCGGAGCCAATCACCGTTGGGATGACGACCGTCCTGTCGCCAGGAAACAGCTGATGTCTGAGCGCGTACAACCATGCTAGTAGAAAAAAATTAAAGCGTAAAGCTTTACAAACTTGACCAGTCATTTTCACTAGGCTCAATGCCTATAAAGGTTCTATGAATGGAAAACGATTACCAATATTGGTTTGGCAGCAGTGTTAAACCGGCAGTCCGTCCATCCGTATGACGGCCGGACGCGGGCGGTCCGGCCGGTGAGCGCGGCTTGATGAAAGGGGCGAGGATATTGAGCGAAGCAGAGGGCGATACGCGTGCGCGCCCTGGCCGCGCGCTGAGATCGACGGCCTGATGTGGCCTGTCCGGGGAGGACATGGTGTGACGGGAGATTGAGAGCTTCTGCAGGGCGGATATCGGCAGCAGAAGCTCTCGGGGGTTACAGGTCGAGGCAAACTTGCAGCAGGCTCAGGACGTCACCGACAGCGGCTCCACATGCCAGATATGCTTCGCATATTCCGCAATGGTCCGGTCTGAAGAAAAAATCCCCATCCCGGCGACGTTTTCAATCGCACTGCGCGTCCACGCTTCCTTGTCGAGAAACTTCGCGTCGACGTCCGCCTGCGCTTTGTCGAAACTCTCAAAGTCCGCCAGCACCATGTAGTGGTCGCCCCAATCCACCAGCGTATGAAAGATGTCATAGAACCGATGCGGCTGGTCCGGCGAAAAATGCCCCAGCCGAATCTGGTCAAGCGCCATCTTCAGTTCGGGATTCTCCTCGTAGATATGACGCGGCCTGTATCCAGTCGCCCGCAGCGCGTCAATCTCCTCAGTCGAGTGCCCAAAGATAAACATGTTCTCGCGGCCAACGGCATCGCAAATCTCAATATTTGCGCCGTCCAGCGTCCCGATAGTCAACGCCCCGTTCAACGCAAGCTTCATGTTGCCCGTGCCTGACGCCTCGGTCCCCGCCATGGAAATCTGCTGCGATAAATCCGCCGCCGGAATGATCAGCTCGGCCACGCTCACCCCATAGTTCGGAATGAAACCGACTTTCAACCGGTCCCCGATCAACGGGTCGTTGTTGACCTTCTCCGCCACGTCGTTGATCAGCTTGATGATCGTCTTGGCCATCTTGTACGCCGACGCCGCCTTGCCGGCGAACATCACCACGCGCGGTGTCCACGCCTTCTCCGGCTGCTCGCGGATCCGGTTGTAGCGCACGATCACATGCAGGATGTTAAGCAACTGGCGCTTGTATTCGTGAATCCGCTTGACCTGCAAATCGAACAGCGCGTTCGGGTCAATAATCGCACCCGTCTCAAGCTTCGCGCGCGCAGCCAGCCGCACCTTGCTGGCAAACTTCGCGTCGTGGAAGGCTTTGGTGAACTCGGGGTCGTCGCGCCATTCACGCAGCCGGGCCAGCTCGAACAAGTCGGTCCGCCAGCGCGGCCCAAGCCGTTCATCGATCAATGACGACAGCGTCGGACTCGCCTGCGACAACCACCGTCGCGGCGTGATGCCGTTCGTTACGTTCGTGAACCGCTCGGGATACATGCGCGCGAAATCGGCGAAGATGTTTTGCGTCATCAACTGCGAATGCAGCTTCGACACACCATTCACCGTGTGGCTTGCAACAATGGCCAGATGCGCCATGCGCACGCGCCGCTGACCATATTCATCCACCAGCGAAATGCGGCGGATCAGGTCAACATCGCGCCCGAATTTTTCACCCACCTGCTTGAGAAAATCCGCGTTGATGTCGAAGATGATCTCAAGGTGGCGCGGCAACAGCCGCGACAGCATCTCCACGTCCCAGGTTTCCAGCGCCTCGGGCATCAAGGTGTGGTTCGTGTACGAGAACATCTGCTGCACGAGCTTCCAGGCCTTGTCCCACGGCAGGTGATGCGTATCGACCAGCAAACGCATCAACTCGGGAATGGCCAGCACCGGATGGGTGTCGTTCAGGTGCACCGCCACCTTCTCCGCCAGCCGCCCAAAATGCGTGTGCGTGCGTTGATAGCGGCGAATCAGATCCTGCATCGTCGCGGACACGAAGAAGTATTCCTGGCGCAAACGCAGTTCGCGGCCGGCCTGCGTGGAGTCGTCCGGATATAGCAGGCGCGACACGTGTTCGGACGTGTTCTTCGCTTCAACCGACCGCCGGTAATCGCCCTGGTTGAACGCGGACAGGTCGAATTCATCGGTCGCCCGCGCCGACCAGAGCCGCAATGTATTGGTTGCGGTCGTGGCAAATCCGGGGATCACGGTGTCGTACGCCATGGCGTTCACGTGTTCCGTGTCGATCCATTCGGTCCGGTCGCCGTGACGTACCGTACTACCGCCAAAATGGATCACATAGTTCACTTCCGGGCGCGGAAACTCCCACGGATTGCCCGCGCGCAGCCAGTAATCGGGGGTTTCGACCTGATTGCCGTCCACGATGGTCTGCCGGAACATGCCGTATTCGTAGCGGATGCCGTAACCAAAACCGGGAATGCCCACGGTTGCCATGGAGTCGAGGAAGCACGCGGCGAGGCGGCCCAGGCCACCATTGCCAAGCGCCGCATCCGGCTCCAGGTTCTCGAGCGTATTGATATCTATGCCCAAGCCTGCGAGCGCGTCGCGGACTTCGTCGTGAATGCCCAGCGCCAGCAACGCGTTGGTGAAGGTCCGGCCGATCAGGAACTCCATCGACAGGTAGTAGACACGCTTGACGTCCTGCTCGTACTGCTGGCGCGTGGTCTTCATCCAGCGCGCCACCAGCCGGTCGCGGACCGCCAGTTCCGCTGCATGAAGCCAGTCGCGCGGCTGCGCGGTGACTGCGTCCTTGCCGACTCCGTACATGAGACGGTTGGAAATGGAGCGCCTGAGCGCATCAACGGTGCTGTTCAGCTGTTCGAATTCCAGGTCGACGGATGTCATCGAACTCTCCAGAAATGCATCGCTGGACAACGCGCTAGGTGCGAGCCGCGTTCTGTCAAGCGGGACGGGGCCGGGTGAACAGGCAGGTTACGCTATTTTTATTTTTTTGGTAATGGCCCCCAGCTGCCGTGGAATCGGCACGACAGCCGCCGGCAGTCCGTCCTTTTGTCGCATTTCCGTCATCGTGAACAGCCCGGCTGATCCCGGAACAGAATTGTTAAATTATTTTGGTTTCCTGATCATTGTCCCGTTAGAACGCGGATTCATGCCGCCGCGCGGTGGTTTTCCGCCAGCCTTTCGATTAGCTGAATATAGTGGTCGAGCGGGGGCGTAACGCGCTCGGGGCGCTTGGCGAGGTCATCCCAGCGGCGCAATGAAAGCGCGTCTTGCGCGAAAGGTTTGGACAGAAAAACGTCCGCCTCCTCCTTGCTGAATATGCCGCCTTGCAGTTTCAGGCTACGGACCGAATCCGCGGATAGTGTCGAGAAATAGCCGTCGTCAATGGCACATAAACAGCGTTTCGCGTCCACGTGCAGGCGGATCGGCTCGAGCACGGCATTGCCGAACAACGGCCGCAGGAACGGCAGCGCGAAATATTGGTGCAGGTCGTCAATACCCCGCTCGCTCGGCGTCTCGCCCTGGAGATTCAGCAAGTGGCCCAGGTCGTGCAAAAACGCCGCGCCCACGAGTGTTTCGTCAGCGCCCGCTTCCTCGGCCAGTGCCGCCGTCTGCAACGCGTGCTGGAGTTGCGTGACCGGTTCACCGCTATAGGCAATGGCGCCGTAGGTATCGAAGAGATGCCGGATGTCAGTAAGCGTAAGCGCCATGATTCAGCCCCAGGGTAACGAAAAGGTCTTGAGGTTCGTGAAGCTTTTCATCGCTTCCTGCACGCCTTCCTTGTAACCCAGGCCCGAGTCCTTGATGCCGCCGAACGGCGTCAGCTCGATCCGGTAACCCGGCACTTCCCACACGTTCAGGGTACCCACGCGCAGTTCGTTCACGAAGCGCGTGATCAGGTCTGCCCGGTCTGTACATACCCCGGACGACAACCCGAATGCCGTGCCGTTGCTGATACGAATGGCGTCGTCGATGGTATCGAACTCAATGATCGGAGACACCGGCCCGAAGGTTTCCTCACGCACCAGCGTCATGGACGGATCGATGCGGTCCAGCACCGTAGGCGAATACAGCGCGCCATCGCGGTGATTGCCGCAGAGCAGCCGCGCGCCCTTGGACACCGCTTCGTTCACGCGGACTTCGAATAATTTGGCTGCGGCCTCGTCGATCACCGTGCCCATCTGGTTGGCAGGATCGAAGGGATCGCCATAAGTCCACGCAAGCGTTTTTTCCACCACGAGTTCCGTGAACCGGGCAGCCACGCCCTTTTGCACCAGCAGACGCTTGACCGCCGTGCAGCGTTGTCCGGAGTTCTTGTACGAGCCTTGCACGGCAAGCGTTGCCGCGCGGTCCAGGTCGGCGTCGTCGAGCACGATCAGCGGGTCATTGCCGCCGAGTTCCAGCACCACGCGCCGATACCCCGCCTTCGCCGCAATCTCCTTGCCAATAGCCACGCCACCCGTAAAAGTGACAAGGTCGGCATGCGGATTCGTGACGAGTTCCACGGCGATCTCACGCGGGTCGCCCGTTAAAACCTGCAGCATGGGGGCGGGCAAACCGGCTTCGTATAACACGTCGGCAAGGTAGTAAGCCGATAACGGCACTTTCTCCGACGGCTTCAGAATCACCCGATTATTCGTCGCGATAGCCGGCGCAAGCTTATGCGCGACCTGATTCATCGGATGATTGAACGGCGTGATTGCAACGATCACGCCGGCCAGCGGCTCACGCTGTGAGAACACGCGGCGAGCCTTGCCGTGCGGGGTGAGATCGCAGGAAAAGCTCTGGCCGTCGTCGCGCAACGCTTCCATTGCAGCGAATTTGAGCACGTCGGCCACTCGCCCGATTTCATAGCGCGAGTCCTGCTTCGACAAACCGGACTCAAGCGAAATAAGATCCGACGCTTCTTCCGTGCGCTCGCGAAGCAGCGCAGCGGCGCGTTCCAGAATCTGCGAGCGTTCATAGCGCGTGAGCGTCGACCGGTAATTCACCGCGTACTCGAATGCGTCGCGCACGTCGTCGACGCTTGCCATCGGCACGGTGCCAACGCGGGTGTTCGTGTAAGGATCGAAAACATCAATAGTGCGTGCACGCGCCGCACGTTCGCCCTTCAGGCGCAGCGTTTCAACCCGCAGCGCTTGCCGCTCAACCGCAAGAACGGCGCTCATGATGCAAGCTCCAGATGGTTCAACGCGATGTTGAAGACGTCGAAGTTGCGCAGGCGCTTACCTTCTCGCTTCGACTCGAAGCCATCGGTTGGGCGATTGAACAGCAAGGGCACCTCCTGCTCGGACACGCCGCCATGCGAGCGCAACGGTACCGTCAATCCCGACAGGTCATGCTCCGCGCGCCGGGTGCCAAGCGCCGTGTCGCGCCGGCTCACCACGACAAGATCTCCCACGCGATCGTTGGGTAACTCGAAGCGCTCGCAAGCCGCCGCGTTGTCGAGCACGATATCCACGCCCGGCAGTTCAGCAATGCGCGCCGCCAACGCTTTGGCATCGACAGAAGCCGGCAGGTAGATGGTTGCGAATGAACCAAGCGCGCCGTGGTGGACCACGTAGGGATCCGTGATCGGCAGGATCACGCGCGCATTCGGGACGTCCGGCGCTTCATCCAGCCAGTCCTGCAGGTACACCACGTTCGGCTCGCCGGTTGCGGCGTCGTGCTTCGCGTTCATGCCATGGTCAGCGGTCAGGCCGATCACCGCGCCGAGTTCGTTCAGGCGCGCGAGATAACCGTCCATCATCGCGTAGAACGCGTTCGCGCCGTCCGTGCCGGGGGCGCATTTATGCTGCACGTAGTCGGTCGTCGAGAGGTACATGAGGTCGAGCTTGCGCGTCTCGGCAAGCCGTACGCCGGCCGCGAACACGAACTCGGAAAGGCCGGCGCTATACACGTCAGGCACCGGCTTGCCGACCAGTTCCAGCACGTTCTCGATACCGTTCTCCGCGAGCGTCACCGCGTCCGCTTTCTCCGCCGAGAAACAGATGCCGTCGAGTTGCCAGCCGAGCAGGCGGCGCAGCTTGTCCTTCGCCGTGACCACGGCCACCTTCTCGCCGCGTTGAGCCGCAGCCGCGAGGATCGTGCCGGCGCGAAGGTAGGCCGGGTCGTTCATCATCACTTCGGCACCCTTGCCGCCGTTCGCCTGCGGGTCGTAGAAGTAGTTGCCGCAAATGCCATGCACCGAAGGCGGTACGCCCGTCACGATAGACAAGTTGTTGGGGTTGGTGAACGACGGGATCACACAGTCCGCGCGAAAGGCGGACCCGCCATGCAGCATCGTGCCGATAAACGGTGCGACACCCGCCGCAACGGCCGCTTCCAGGTAATCGTATTCGCAGCCGTCGACGCAGACGACCACGGTCAGCGCGCGCGCCGGACCATAAGCGCGGCCATTAACTTCCATAAACATTTCGGTGGACGTGGACATGAAGTTCCTTTCCGTGGTGAACCAGCGTTTTGCCAACCCGTTTTGCTAACCGTTACTGCCAGGCACAAGATTCCATATTTTGATGCACAACACCAATATTTGCCACATTTTTCGCCGCAAGCCGGTCCCGAAAAATGGGATTTTCGGCGGGACCCGGCTGGATCAGACCATTCGCCGCCGTGGCACTTTTGCCGCGATCAGCAACAATGCAGCGAGCGAGACGGCCAGCAAGATCAGCGAAAGCGCCGACGCCGGCAAGTAATAACCGCGGTTCACCTGCCCGACCACCACGATGGGCACGGTCGCAAAACCCGGGGGATAGACGGTCAGCGTCGCGCCGAGTTCGCCCAGCGATAAAGCGAACCCCAGTGCAAGGCTCGCGCGGATCGCGGGGACAAGCTGCGGCAGGACAACGCGTGAGAGGACCATCGAAGGCGGCGCGCCGAGACTGGCTGCCGCTTCGCGCAGGATCGTGAGTTCGGGGCGCAGCGCAGCGGCTGCGCATCTATAACAAAAGGGCAGCACGAGCGCGAGCTGCACCAGCACCACGATTGCCGCCGACCCCGAGATGTCCAGCGGTTTCTTGTGGTACGCAATCAACACGGACAACCCGAGCACGACGCTCGGCACGCCATTGGGCATCATCGCAATGGTGTCGACCCACGCGCCCACGCCGCGGCGGTCGCGGCCTTCCAGAGCCAAGGCAAGCCAGAGGCCAAGCACGGTGCCCAGCACCGCGACGCCGAAGCCGACTTCAAGGCTCGTGGTCAATGCATCGAAGTCGCTTCCACTCAGGCGTTCGAACCAGCGCATGCTGAAACCGTCGGGAAAGATGGTCCCCGACCAGTGCGACGCCACACTCGAAAGCGCGACCACGATCACCGGCAACACGAACAGCCAGAAGCACAGCAGCGCGGCAAAACCCGTGAATGCCCACGCGCCAATCCGCTTCAGCGAATGCGGCTTCGAAGTCGTGGCGGGCAGCGTGAAATCAGTTGCCATTACGGCCTCCCGTGCGTCGATTGACTCGTCTGTAGAGCGCATACAACGAGAGCGACATCGCCAGCATGACGACAGCGCCGGCGGCTGCCGTCGGCAAGTCGAGGTCGACCGTGGCCGAGCTATAGATGGCCATCGGCAATGTGATCAGATGCGCGCTGCCGAGCACCAGCAGAATGCCGAACTCATTGAGCGTCAGCAGGAAGCACAGGATCGTGCCCGCCGCAATGCCGGGCCACGCGAGCGGCAGGATGACCTTGAACGCGACCATCCAGCCGTTCGCGCCAAGGCTCTTGGCGGCTTCGATCAGGCGCGTGTCGAGCGTCGCGAACGACGCGAGCGTGGGGCGCACGACGAACGGCGCGTAGAACACGACTTCCGCAAGAATCACGCCGCCAATACCGAACAAGAAGTTGAGCGGCGGGTCCTGCAGGTTGAACAGCCGCTGCAAGCCGATGCTCACCGACCCCTGCGAGCCATATAAGAAGATCAGCGTGAACGCGACCAGGAATGACGGGAACGCAACGAATAATTCGAGAAATCGAGTAACGAGCTTTGCGCCGGGGAACGGCTTGAAAAACAGCATGGCAGCGAGCAGCACACCGAGCACTGAAGCGAGTGTCGCACTGGCGAACAGGATGCCGAGCGTTGTGCCGACCACCCCACTGGTCTCGGGATTGCTGAAGAACGCGGTGTAGGCATGAAAGCTCACGCCATGCGCACCGCTCATGCTGAGAATCAGGAGTTGCAGCAGCGGATAGATGACCAGCGGACCCAGAATAACAACGAGAATGAACCACAGGTGCCATTGCGCCAGCCGTTCGCGACGCCGCTTCGCGGCCGTATGCGCGACGTCGTCGACTACATGCTCACTCACTGATAAGGACGACATCGTCAACCTCATGGCGTAGGGAAACGCGCGCGCCCTTCACGGGCATCGGGCCGTGGGCACGCTGCATGGTGACGAGCACCGGCTGATCGGGGAGCGCGTCGATCATGACCGATACCGACAGGGCCGCGCCGTACCACTCCACCGAAGTAATAGTGCCGTGCAGCTGGGCATCCCCAAGCGGCACGATCTTGAGGCACTCGGGACGCACGCACGCGACATGCTCGCGATCGTCATGTCGGGCGTCTCCGATGGGGAACATGATGGACGGCGGCAACAGGTTCGCCGCGCCAAGATAGCGCGCGACGAACGCGTCCTTCGGGTTGTCGTAGAGTTCGCGCGGCGTGCCGAGTTGCGCAATGCGGCCATCGCGCATCAGCAACGTGCGGTCGGAGAGCACGAGCGCGTCGTCCTGGTCATGCGTGACGCATACGATGGTCAGGTTCGGCAAACGCTCATGCAACGCCTTGAGTTCAGTCCGGACCGAGGCGCGCAGGTTGGCGTCGAGTGCGGACAGCGGCTCGTCCAGCAGCAGCACATCCGGCTCGATCACCAGCGCCCGCGCCAGGGCCACGCGCTGCTGCATGCCGCCCGACAACTGCGCGGGCATCACGTGCCCCGCGTCGCCGAGCTGCACGAGCTTGAGCGCATCGGCTACGCGCCGTGCGATCTCCCCTGCTTTCAGACGCCGCGCCCGCAGACCGAACGCGACGTTGTCATACACCGACAGATGCGGAAACAGCGCATAACTTTGAAACAGCAAGCCGAGATTGCGCTTGAACGGCGGCACGTGCGTGAGGTCACGCCCCGCCACCGTCAACGTCCCCGCCAGTCCGTCCGCCTCGATGAAGCCCGCGATAAACCGCAGCAACGTGGTCTTGCCGCATCCGCTGCGGCCAAGCACGGTCAGCAGCTCCCCGCGCTCGATGGTCAATGACAGGTCATCGAGCACGGTGCGTGTGCCGAAGCGCACGCTCAGCCGGTCGATACGCACGCCGCCGTGCGCATGCTGATCTGAATCCACGGCGGCGGCTTCACGAGCGGCCGGAGCCAGCGTCAAAGTGTTCACGGTTCGCATCCTTGAAAGCTTGGGGAAAACAGGACGAGCCCGAAGGTCAAGGCAGATTGAAGCTCAGACGCTCAGGACTTCGGCTTGACGACCTCGAGCTGCTTGTCGGAGTTGCCGATCACGTCGTTTTTCCAGCGCGTGGTCCACGCAGCCTTCTTCTCCATCACCTGGTTCCAGTCCACCGGAATCAGCTTCACGCCGGCTATTGCCTGCTTGACCGTCTCGCCGTTCTTGCCCGCCAGCGGTACGTCCGTGCGGCCCGGAATGCCGTAGATATCCGGCACCTTCGCCTGCACTTCCTTCGACATCAGGTAGTCCACCAGCTTCTTGCCTTCAGCCTGGTTCGGGCCGCCCTTGATCAGGCCGATTGCGTAGGGCAACTGGAACGTGGTCGGTGCTTCGCCGGGCTTGGCCGAGAGGAAGATCGGCTTGAGCGACAGGCCGCCGTTGGTCGAGTCGTCCAGGTCCATCTGCAGGTCGCCGTTGGCGAACGCGATCTCGTTACGCGAGAGCAGGACGTCGAGATAACCCGTGCCCTTGGTGTGGAATTTTGCGCTCTTTTCCAGGTCCTTCAGGTAGTCGAACGCCTTGTCTTCGCCCATCAGCGCGCTTGTCAGGATGATCACGGCCATGCCGTCGCCGGCGGTGGCGGGATTCGAATAAGCCACCTTGCCGCTGAAGTCGGGTTGCAGCAGATCGCCAAAGGTCTTCGGTGCGGTCTTCGTGATTTCAGGGTTGATCGCGAACGAGAAATAGTTGTTCACGAAGGTCGCCCAGGCGCCGTCCGCAGCCTTGGCAATCGCCGGCACGTTCTTGTAGTTGACGCTCTGGTACGGCTGCAGCAAGCCGCTTTGCGAGGCCTGCTGAATGAACGGCGGCAGCGTGACGAGCACGTCCGCTTTCGGCGAATCCTTCTCCACGGTCGCGCGATTCACGACTTCCCCGCTGCCCGCGATCACGATATTGACCTTCACGCCTTCCTTCTTTTCGAAGGCCGGCAGTACGTCCTTGTACAGGTTTTCCAGGCCGTCGGCGCTGTACAGCACGACTGCGTCGGCAGCAAAAGCCGGCACGGTCACAACGCTCGCGAAAGCGGCCACGGCCAGGGCCAGGGCCGGCAACACGCGCTTTGCAAAACGGGATGCGGGAAAGCGATTTTTCGTCATGGTGCTAGTTCTCCGGGATAGCGGATACAACCAGGTGGCGTGAGGTTAGATGCACGTTTGGCACGTTTTTCTAAACATCGGCTCGATTCTTTTAAGTCCGATGCGTCTGATGATTCATTGGTGCGGCATCCCGAATTTCAGTCCGCCAGCAGCCCGAACGAAGAATCACAGAACTTCATGACAGCGACATGACGATGCCACATTTTTCCAACAAAGAACACATTTCGCCAAAAATACGACGTAGACTATTTCATGCCTGCCGAACGATGCGAAGTCGTCGACGAAGCCATCGAAACGGCGCTTGAAAGCTATGAATGGAGAAAAACGTGATCAACGGAAGCGACCCGATTTTGCTGACCCCTGGCCCACTGACAACCTCGCCTGCCACTCGTCAGGCGATGCTGCGCGACTGGGGTTCCTGGGACGCGGCTTTCAACCGGATGACAAGCGACATCTGCCGCGATCTCCTCACGATCGTGTCCGGCCAAAAAGATTTTGTGTGTGTCCCCATGCAAGGCAGCGGCACGTTTTCCGTGGAAGCCGCGCTCGGCTCGCTCGTGCCGCGCGATGCGGTCGTGCTCGTGCCGAACAACGGCGCGTACTGCACACGCTTACTGAAAATACTCGAGCGGTTGGGCGTGGCGTCAGTAGAACTGAAGTTTCGCGATGACGAGCCGGCCAGCGTCGCGCGGATCGAAGAGATGTTTCGCCGCGAGCCGCGCATTACGCACGTGGCGCAGGTGCATCTGGAAACAAGCGCAGGCTTGCTGAACCCGCTCGACGAGATTGCGGCGCTGTGCAAGCAACATGGCAAGAGCCTGATCGTCGACGCGATGAGTTCGTTCGGGGCCTTGCCTATCGATGTATCGAAGGGCGGCATTGATGCGGTGATTTCCGCCAGCGGCAAGTGTCTCGAAGGCGTGCCGGGAATGGGCTTCGTGATCGTGCGGCGCGCGCTGCTGGAAGCATCGGCGGGCAATTCGCGCTCGCTCGCACTCGATCTCCACGATCAATACGCGTACATGATGAAGACCACGCAATGGCGTTTTACGCCGCCTACGCATGTGGTCGCCGCGTTGCGCGCGGCGCTCGATCAGTTCATCGCGGAAGGGGGGCAGCCGGCGCGTGGCGCGCGGTATCGTAACAATTGCTCGGCGTTGATCGACGGCATGGCGTCGCTGGGTTTCAAGCCGTTCCTGGATGCTGCGGTGCAAGCGCCGGTGATTGTCACGTTCCATGCGCCGAACGATCCGGCCTACGATTTCAAGCGTTTTTATGAAGCCGTGCGCGAGGCGGGGTATGTGCTCTATCCGGGCAAGCTGACGGAAGTGGAGACCTTCCGCGTGGGGTGCATCGGAGCCATCGATGCAAACGAAATGTGTAACGCGGTAGCGGCCATCGGGCGGGCGCTGGGCACGCTGCACGTGCGTCTGGCAGCATGAAACAAGCGCCGCGACACGTGAACCCCTGGCACTCAGGCGATCACCAGCTCCGGCCCGCGCGCGGCGATGGCACGGCGCATGGCTTTGTCGGGCGCGACTTCGGTGATGAGGTAACGCGCCTTCTCGAAGTCGCGGATACGCACGGGCGTGACGTTGCCGAACTTCGAGTTGTCCGCGACGATAACCGCCGCGCCCGCCGCCAGGATCATGCGGCTGCGCACTTCGGCGGCGAGACGCGAGTAGTCGGTCAGGAAGCCTTCGGGCGTGATCGCGCCCGCGCCGACAAATGCGAAGTCCACGTGATATTGCGAAAGTTGCTGGACGGTGTCCAGCCCGAATACCGCGTCCTCGTTGTCCGAGAGCTCACCGCCGAACAGCGTGACCTTGTTGTCGTTGTGGCGGCCGAGCAGCAGCGCGATGCGCCAGTCGTTGGTGTAGACCATCAAGCGGTGCCGGTCGCCCAGTGCGCGCGCGACGGCTTGGGTCGTGCTGCCCGAGTCGATGATCACCGACGCGCCGTCCGGTACGAGTTGCGCGGCACGTTCCCCGATCGCGCGCTTGGCGGCTGCGTTCGCCGCTTCGCGCACGTCGAGATCAGGCTCCCGCCGGTCGTTGGACAGCGCACCGCCATGGGTGGTCGCGATCAGGCCGCGCTCGGCAAGAGCGTTGAGGTCGCGCCTGATGGTCTCGCGCGACACGTCGAGTGCGCGGACGAGCTCGGCGACCGACAACGCGCCGTTCTTCGACAACTCCGACAGGATGTATTGATGACGTTGTTCGGCGAGCATCGAGTACGGCCGGGCATGCCGGCAATGAATGAACGGGCAAAGGGATAAACACGGGACCGCGCGTATTGTAGTACGCGAAGGCCGCCACACGGATGATCATGACAACAACGCATACTCCTGTTCACACCGATGTCGCGATTGTCGGCGCGGGTATTCTCGGGCTGGCGCATGCCTGTGCGTTCGCTCAACGCGGCTTGCGCGTGACCGTATTCGAGCGCAGCGGTACGCCGGTGGGCGCATCGATCCGCAATTTCGGCATGGTGCTGGTGACCGGCCAGCCGCCGGGCGCGATGCATGCGCTTGCGCAGGCGTCGCGGAAAATATGGCTCGACTGGGCAGCCGGCGCGGCGCTGCATGTCCGGCGTTCCGGCTCGCTGATGTTCGCCCGCAGCGCGGCCGAGGCACAGGTGATCGAGGCGTTCGCGGCGACCCGTGCCGAAGCGGCGGGCTACGAGACCGCGTTGCTTTCGCGCGCCGCGCTCGACGATCTCTACGACGGCCGCTTCCGGAAACATCGTGCGGCACTGCATGGACGCGCCGACTTGCAAGTGTTTTCACGCGAAGCGGTGCCTGCACTCATCGACTACTTGCGGCGCACGTACAACGTCGATTTTCGCTTCGGCACGCTCGTGCAGAACGTCGATGGCGGCCGGATCGAGACGACTGCGGGCCCGTGGCGCGCGGAGCATGTGGTGGTTTGCGCGGGACATGATTATCTGTCGCTGCTCGCGCCGCAACTCGCCGCGCTGGCGCCGCGCGTCTGCCGGTTGCAGATGCTGCGCGTGCGGCCGGCCATCCCGTTCGCCCTCGATCACGCCGTGCTGACCGGGCTGAGCTGCCTGCATTACGGCGCGTTCTCGGACCTTCCCGAAGCCGCCGCATTGCATGCGGAAGTGGCGGCGCGGGAACCCGCGCTGCTCGAGCACGGCATTCATCTGCTGGCGAGCCCGACGCCTGAAGGGGATCTGATCGTGGGGGATTCGCACGACTACGGTGACGATCCGTCGCCGTTCAATGCGCAGGCTATTGATGAACTCCTGCTGGGTCTAGCGGAATACACGCTCGGCAGTACGTTGCAGGTCGTCGAGCGATGGCAAGGGGTGTATGGCGCGCGCACCGGGACGTCAGGCGCACCATTTTCCGTCCTGCGGGCCCCACCGAATGTGACCGGTGTGTACATGCATAGCGGCGTGGGCATGAGCATCGGGCCCGCGCTGGGCGAGCGCGTGGTCAGTCATCTGATTGACGGGGCAGCGCTGCCCACGGCGTGACAACTTGTCGCAGACGCAACGTCTTCAGGCCTTGCGGCGCCGGTCCGCTTCGTTGAACCATCGGCAAGAGACTGTTTTTTCCTCGCCGCGCGCCAATGAAGACGGACTGGCCCGGTAAGATCGACGCCTGTTCTTTTCTGCGACCGCGCGGAGTGTTGATCGATGGGCTACAAGAAAGGCATTGTGCTGGAGATCCAGTTTCCGCCCGAGCGTCTGAACGACGGCGCGGGAGACCCGTACTGGATCGACCTGACACTCGAGGAAGCCCGCCGTCTCCACGACCAGCTGGCGAGACGCTTCGCCGGCGAGGCGCAGGCGAATCAGCCGCTCGATACCTTCACGATGGGATGAGGGGCCGTTCGGGGCGGCGCTGATGACCGGGGGCGAACCAGCATCCGCTCACCCCCCGTTGCACGTGGGACTCGACAGATTGCGGAAACGGCTCGGCCAGTCGCCCGACATGGCCGCCTGCGCGTCTGCCAGCGGCATGTCGCCGGTGCACACACAGCGCTTCAGGAACACCGCCAGCCGCTCCTTGCGACGCTGCCCGGCACGCCCGTCCCAGCGGCGGATATCGAGGTTCGCCGCGGCAGTCGGGGAGCCTCCCAGGAGGATCGGCATGCGGTGATCGAGCGCGTAGTCCGAGGCGCTCTGCGGGTCCACATGGCGCTGGCTCAGCAGTTGCTGCTTCTGGCGCTGCAAGGT
Source organism: Caballeronia udeis (assembly GCF_001544555.2). GTDB lineage: Bacteria > Pseudomonadota > Gammaproteobacteria > Burkholderiales > Burkholderiaceae > Caballeronia > Caballeronia udeis. The sequence continues at coordinate 154,870 of NZ_FCOK02000004.1, forward strand.
GTCGAAGGGAGGCAGGACGTCGTCGGCATAACCGGGGCGGCAGATGGTGTCCACGATGGTCGACTGGGTGACGCGCGGATCCAGCAGCTCGGGTTTTTGCGCGTGAACCGGCACACTGCCGGCGGCGAACGCAAGCAGGAACCATACGGCGGCAACACGCCGGCGACTGTGGCGGCGGTGACGGTAATGCGAAAGAAGCCTTCTATTCATTCGGCGATCGGGCCGCGCCAGAAACGCAACGGCCAAGTGTCGGAGCGAGAGGAGGGGCTAATTAAAACACATGCGCGTTCCCGGAACGGAATCGGACATTAATCAAGACGCGGGAACAAGCGGGATGCAAGCGGGGGTGGCTCGCCGCCGAGCGACCGTAAAAGCCTCGTGGCGGACTTAGGCAGGGTGCTGCTCAAGCGCCGTATCGAGTGCTGTCGCTTCGGCGTGGAAACGGGCGTAGGCAATGCGGATCGCCGCGGTCTCGTAGCCTTGTCCCGGCGTTATCACGCATGCATGCTGCAGGTCCAGGCAGGCATCGGAGAAAGACGTGGCGCCGATCACGAACGCAGCGCCCTTCATCCGGTGCGCAAGTTCGAGCAGACGCTGGAAGTCCGCCGATGCGAACGCCCGGCGCGCCTCATCGAGATCCTGCCGGTTCGCCGATTTAAGTGCGTCGACCAGCGCGGCGGCTTGATCGCCGAAGCTGTTGAGCTGGTCTGCGTTGAAACGCGGAACCGTGGCGGGGGTGGCAAGTTGATCAGGTTCGGGGGCCGTGCCGGGTGCAGGCAACACCGCCCGGCGAACGACAATGTTAGCCGGGAAGTTTTGCGTGGGGCCATAGGCAACGGCATGCCCACGACCCGGCCTGGAGCGCCCCGCAGAACCAGTCGATGCGGTCGGCATATGCATGGGTGCAACACGCGATGCCGCGAGCAAGGAACCGTCCGGCGCCTCGGCCTTCGGCTCCTGTCCATCATGCAGGGCAACCACCAGCGCCCGGTGCAGCGCGTCGAGCCCAAGCGGTTTGACCAGACACAACGTCATTCCCGCAGCCAGCGCTTGCGTGAGCGCCTCGGCCTGCGCATTTGCCGTGACGCCTACGATCGGTGTCGGCGTCACATCGGCGTTCATGCGCAGCAGCGCCTGTTCACGTGCACGAATTGCACGCGCGAGATCCTCGCCGCTCATCGTGGGCATCGAACAATCGGTCAGGATCAGGTCGAACGGCGCGCCCTCTTGCCGCTGCCGGTCCCAGCGCACGAATGCCGCCTCTCCGTCGTTGGCGGTTTCGATCACGCAACCGAGCGTACTCAACTGGCTCGCCAGCAGGATGCGATTCGCCGGATGATCGTCGACAATGAGTACGCGCAGGCCCTGCAAATCACCTGTATCGAGCGCGGGGATGAGCGCCGGCGCATGGCCTTCGACCGGCGGGCGGGTTACAGGCAAGCGCACTCGCACGGTGAAGCGGCTGCCCTGCCCGGGTCTGCTCGATAAGCGAATCGTGCCACCCATCAGGGTCATCAGGCGCAGACAGATGGTGAGACCGAGACCCGTGCCGCCGAAGCGGCCGGGCCGTTCCTGACGCGCCTGCGCGAATGGTTCAAACAGCAACGCTTGTTGATCCGCGGCAATACCGATGCCGGTGTCGCAGACCGTCAGCAACAGTTCGCAATACGAAGTATGTTCGTCACCCTTCTTCACTGCCCCGACCGCATATTCGAGCGTCACGTGTCCCGCCTCCGTGAACTTGATCGCATTCGACAACAGATTGCCCAGCACTTGCCTCAGGCGCAGCGCATCAGCCATCACCCATGCATGCCCATGCGTGAGGCCACCCCGCATGCGCACCACCAGCGCGATACCCTTGCTGCGCGCCGCCTGCTCGTAGATCGCCGCCACGCTGTCCACCCATCCACCCAGTTCCAGCGGCGCGGGTATCAACACAAGCCTTCCCGCTTCGATCTTCGCCATATCGAAGATATCGTCGATCATGCCGAGCAGATCGCGGGCGGCCTGATGCGCAGTGCCAAGCGCTCGCTCGGTCGATGCGCGATCCCCCGGACTACGCAATTCGAGTTCCAGAAGCCCCAGCACGGCGTTCATCGGCGTCCGGATTTCATGGCTCATGGCGGCAAGGAACGTCGACTTCGCGCGGTTCGCGGTTTCGGCTTCTTCCTTCGCCACGCGCATCGCATGCTCGGCCGCCCGCCGGCGCGCGATCTGCGCTTTCAACGACACCGCCCAGCCGGTCAGCAGCGCCAGCATCAGCCCACCCAGCAGCAGGCCAAGAAGAACCTGCGGACGCCGCCGTTCCCACAGGCTCTCCGGATGGTTCACCAGCACCCATCGACGGCGCATGGCATCGAGTTCCGTCGGCTGCATGTGTTCGATCGCCTGATTCAGGATCGTGAGCAGCATCGGCTGGTTTCGCGCGACAAGAAAGCCGTACGGCACGGGTTGCTCGGAGAACGCGCCGGTGATGACAAGCTTGCCGCGATACGCGTCGCCAACCGCATAGTTGGCGAACGGAAGGTCGGCGATGGTTGCGTCCGCCTCGCCTTTCACGACGGCTTCGAACTGGCCATCGACCGGCGAGGTCGCAACAATCCGCGCCGACGGCACGCGTTCGCGCAGCATCGCGATGATCGGGTGATTGGGCCATAACGCAATACGCTTGCCGGCGAGCGCACGCACATCGCGCAGCGCCGGCGCGCCCACGCGCGTCAGGATCACGAATACGCCTTCGCCGTAGGGCCGGGTTGCCGCGACTTCCGGCGGAACCTCGCCGTTACTCACGCTATGCGCAATCAACATTGCGCTGCCATTGCGTATATCGCCCATGACCTGGTTTGTCGAAGCACGCAAGCGGCCTTCGAACCGCAACCCCGTCAACTTGCCGATAGCAGCGAGCACATCGACGGACAGGCCCGCCGGTTCGCCGCTTGCATCGCGGAAGGTCATGGGCGCGGCGTTGGCATAGGTGGTGTAGTCGATCACCGGATGCGCCTTGATCCACGCACGCTGCGCGTCGTCCAGCGTAAGTGGCCGGGTAAATGTCACGGCCGACGCGGCAGCCCATCGGGCGCCCACTTCCAGCGCAAAACGCTCTGGCAGCGCAGCCAGCGCCGCATCCACGCGCTGACGCAACTGTTCGCCCTGTGCGTCCGCTGCGAAAGCAAAGCTGTAACCCGCTTCGTCGAACGGGGTGAAACCCGACAGAGTGAGGTTGATCAGATCGAGGTGATCGACGGTATAACCGGCCGTGACGAGATCGCCGACAAACGCGTCTGCATCTCCCTGCGACACCGCAAGCAATGCGCTCAGCGTATCGGCATATCCGACCGGATACAGCGCCGGATAAGCGCGGTGCAGCCGCTGCACCGAAGTCTGCTGCCCGACATAAGCGATACGCCCGGTATGCGGGTCAGCCACCCGGCGTTCGACGAAGACCTGCTTGGTGACCACATACGGGCGGCTGTAGAGCAACGCGTGACCGGAGTCATTGCCCGTCGCGCTGGTGGCGGCATCGATCTCATGGCGGCGCAATGCGTCGATCATGGCGGCGCGGTCATGAAAGGTCTTCCATTCGAGCGGCCTTTTCAACGCGCCGGCAATACGCTGAGCAAAATCGGCGGACATCCCGCGAACGCTGTTGCCGGATCCGCTCAGGTCTTTCATTTCCATCGGCGGCAACGCGCCGGGCACCGCGCCAACAATAAACGGCTTGAGCGTGGAGGCATGGGCTGCAACGGAAAGCGCGAGCAGACAGATGAACAAGAGTGCCTGGCGAAACACTGCGGCAATTGGTGTCGCTGCGTGTGTCCTTAGCGAATTCATTGAGTGATTGCCTGCGCGACGACGCCGGACACGCCTGTTTTGATAGGAGCGCCAGTGTCGCAAATGCAGGCGGCCACGCCAATTGAATAAGCTGAAACGATCGATCCACCTAAACGACACAATCACTCGGCCCGGTGTGGGAACGCGCGACGACTCGTGGAGCCTCGATTAACCCAGAAATTAACCAAACGGTTCACCGCACCGATCCAGTGCATTCATTATTGCGAGATGCACAACAATATTTCGACAGATTCGCGGCTAATGCAGCAACGCTTGCTTACCTACACTTCAGTGTTGAGATTGTTCGGCATGACCTCACCGGTCCTGGAACAAACTCGACCCACAAGATCCGAGGAGATTCCATCATGTTCAAGTCACTGGTTCCCGCAATGGCGCTGGCTTGCGCGCTGGGCGCACCGGCATTCGCTTATGCGCAAGATGCAGACACGGTAAGCCGCCCTGCAGTCAAGGCCGATCTGATTCAGATGGAACAATCCGGCTATAACGTCGAAGGCGATCACACGACCTACCCGGCGCAGGCCCAGGCAGCAGAGCAACGCGTGGAAGCGAACCGTGGTGTCACGGCGACCTCTTACGGCTCGCCGACAGACAGTTCGTCCGCGGCCGGCATGCGCATGCCGATGGCGCAACCCGACGGAACACATTCGGTGTACTTCGGACACTAAGCTCGATATCAATAATCCGACGGACATGATCCGCCAGAGATCGAGTGAAAATTAACGCTTTAGTTAAATTGAGTTGATAAAGAGGGCCGCCATGCAGCGGCCCTCTTCATTTAAACCTCGCCTCCAAATCTTACAAAAAGCGCCATCCAAACTTTACAGTTCGACAGGCATGCGAGCCGCGTTCCATCTCAGGTCCTGCCCGCTAGCCAGGCTCCAGGTTGGGCCTTCTCTGACAGAAACTGATTTCACCGCTACCATTCAGCAAGGTTCTGTTGCCGTACCCAATCAGTTCGCTCATTGCGATACAAGACACATTCATGTCACATCGCTCAGGCGAACCATCCGGACAAGGCCACATTCAACCTGACCGGTCAAACGCCGAAGTTCATTGTCGGCATGACCCTGTTCGTTCGTTTTTCCCAACGTGTTTTGTGTCACTCGTATCAAGCCGTCCGTTTCGCTTAGCTTAGTCGTGTAACGCACCACCCACGACCATCAGTCATGAGCTGTCGGCCGATGGTTTTTCCTGCGGCCGGCGCAAGCGTGTCTCCGGTTTTCCAACCTGAACCCGCATGGGCGTCCCGCATGCCCGTTCATTCACTCGCGCAAAAGGACACACATGAAGACGAAACTCATCGCAGCGCTACTCGCGGCAGCGCTTGCTCAAGTCGCCCTTCCTTCGCAGGCGCAAGTTGCCGGCTCGCAGCCACTCGGTATCAGCGTGCAGGAGTCCACCGCCATCCTCGGCGGCTGGAGCATCAAGAAATCCATCCTGAACAAGCCGGTGGTCAACGAGAACGGTGCGCGGGTCGGTGTGATCCACGACATCATCGTGGCGCCGGACAAGTCGGTGTCGTTTGCGATCATTGCGGCCAGCCAGTTTGCCGGCGTCTCGCATCACGACGTCGCCATTCCTATCGAGCAACTCGATATAGTCGGCGGGAAGATTGTGTTGGCGGGCGCGACAAAGGACGCGATCAAGGCATTGCCGGAGTTCGAATACGCGAAGATGCCGGCCACGCCGAAACCCCGCGCGGACTTCCCCGAGCATCATTGAACCCGCTTTGAAATGATTGATCTGAAATGAGTCGGTAGGCCTGCTGCGGCGTTGCACTCAACGCAGCAGCAGGTGACACCCATGCCGCGTGCGTTCAGCCCGGCAGCTTCGCTGCCAGCAGATCGACCTTCACGATCTGCGGCGGCGAAGCAAGCAGTTCATCCGCCTTCGCCATCAGCGCTTCGGCGACCTTGCCGGAAAGATGCGCATCGCGACCGGCTTCGTCGGGGAAGGCATCGAAGATTCCGAACGTGCTTGCGTTCAACTTCAGCGCAAACCATGCAGTCGTGGCGGGCTCCTGCTCGACCAGCGCCAGGCCACCCAGCAAGAACGCCTCGACATCTTTCTCCTTGCCGGGTTTGGCTTCCAACCGGACCCACAATGCTGTCTTGACCATGTCATCCTCCGTGGAAATTAATCGGCTGATTAATCGGCTGATTGAGCGGCTCAACCAGTCACCCTCGATCACGCCGGCACGCTTTCCGCCTTTTCAGCCCGCGTCCATACGCGATGTTTCGACATCGCGGCAATAAATGCCTTCATCACCTTCTTCACGTCACTGCCCACGCTGACGCCCTCGTCATCTGTCGGCAAATGCGCGGCGGCCAGCACGTCCTCGCCGTCGCCCACTGCGCCGATAGCCTTGAGATGCTTGAACGATTCAAGTACGAAGTGGCGGGCATCGCCGGATTCCGACAGGATCTTTGCGCTCGCCGCGCCGCCGGCCACCACCACGCCGTCGAACATGATCGATGGCAAACCAAGAATGGTTGCATCGACTTCCACGCCGTCGCCCAGCGTGCCGAGCTGCGGCGCCACCACCTTTGCATGCGCGCCTTCAGCGGCCAGCGCCTCCTTGATCGCCTTGATCGTGGCGACATCCGCGCCCTTGGCCGCGAGAATGGCGACCTTGCGCGTCTTCACCGACGGCTTGGTCTTCGCGACAATGCTCAGCGCCGGCGACTCCGCCAGCGACGACTTGCCCAGTTCGGCCGCGCTTGCAGTCGCTTTCGGCGCTGGCAGACCGAGATTCCCGGCAACCCGCGCACACAGTTCACTGTCGATATTCGCGAGAATCCCAAGCTGGCGTTCGCGGATGAACTTGCGTTCGACCTTGCTCAGCTCGAACGAATACGCGCCCACAATATGATCCTTCTCCGGTTTCGTCATGCTGTTCCAGAACAGCGTGGCTTGCGAATAATGGTCGGCGAAGGACTCGCTGCGCTGCCGGATCTTCACGGCATCCACGCGTTCCGGATAGGTTTCGAAACCACCGCCCGCTGCGGCGGGTTCAGTTTCCTTCGGCCAGCCGTTATCGATGGAATTCGGCTCATACGACGCCTGACCGCGATTCACCGTCATCCGGTGTTTCGCGTCGCGCTGATTGTTGTGCATTGGCACGATAGTGCGGTTGATCGGGATTTCGTGGAAGTTCGGACCACCCAGGCGGCTGATCTGCGTGTCGGTGTATGAGAACAAACGGCCTTGCAGCAGCGGATCGTTCGAGAAATCGATGCCCGGCACAATGTGCCCGGGACAAAACGCCACCTGTTCCGTTTCCGCGAAAAAGTTGTCCGGGTTGCGGTTCAGGGTGAGTTTGCCGAGCATGGTGATCGGCACGATTTCCTCCGGGATGATCTTGGTCGGATCGAGCAGGTCGAAGTCGAACGAATGCTCGTCGTCCTCTTCCACGATCTGCACGCCCAGCTCCCACTCCGGATAGTCGCCCATATCAATCGCCTCCCACAGATCCCGCCTGTGGAAATCCGCATCCTTGCCGGCCAGCTTCTGCGCTTCGTCCCACAGGAGCGAAGCCGACCCGATGGTCGGACGCCAGTGAAATTTCACGAACCTCCCTCGGCCTTCGGCATTCACCAGACGAAACGTATGGATACCGAATCCTTCCATGGTGCGCAAGCTGCGTGGAATGGCGCGGTCGGACATGGTCCACAACACCATGTGCGCGGACTCCGGCACGAGCGAGACGAAGTCCCAGAATGTGTCGTGGGCTGAGCCGCCCTGCGGCATTTCGTTATGCGGTTCCGGTTTGACCGCGTGAACGAAGTCGGGAAACTTGATGGCGTCCTGGATGAAGAAGACAGGCATGTTGTTGCCGACCAGGTCGAAGTTTCCCTCTTCCGTGTAGAACTTGACGGCGAAGCCGCGAACGTCGCGCACCGTGTCTGCCGATCCGCGTGATCCCTGCACCGTCGAGAATCGTACGTACACCGGAGTTTCCTTGTCCGGGTCTTGCAGGAACGCGGCCTTGGTCAGGTCGCTATGCGCCTTGTACGGTCTGAACACGCCATGCGCGGCCGAACCGCGGGCATGCACGATCCGCTCCGGAATCCGCTCATGATCGAAGTGCGTGATTTTTTCACGCATGATGAAATCTTCGAGCAGCGAAGGTCCGCGAGGACCGGCCTTGAGGGTGTTCTGATTGTCGGAAACCTTGACGCCCTGATTAGTCGTCAGGGCTTGATTCGTCGCGTCCGAGCGGAACTGCTCAAGACTGTCAAGCTTCGTGTTGGTGTTGTTTTGCGAGGGTGTCCGCGCAACTGCGCTGGCGTTTTTCGACGGCGCAGTTGCGCCACCATTCTTCTTCGAGGTCGGCATCGGGGGAACTCCAGTGTGCAATTGAAGTGACGCATTCCATATGCGCTCGTTCATCCATTCGCAACTTGTGTTCCCGCCGACGCCGTGATCCAACCCTCGCTAATGGCCTGCTATTTCAGTTCAGCCTTGCGTTGCTGCAGTGCGCGAATCCGGCTCATTGCCTGATGATCCGTTGTCGCTGCCTCGTACATCTTCGCCAGATCCGCCTTCAATTGCGTACGCGAAGGGCCGTCGAGATAGATCATGTGTCCCGACGGATAAAACTTCGCCGATAAATTCTCCCTCACGGTTTTATCGATCAGCGGCATTTGCTGCAGGTCGATTATCGTCTGGTAGAACGGCGTCACGAAGTCGTAGAAACCATTTGCCGACAACACCTTCAGGTCGATGTTGAGCGCCATCACCGCAGCCAGGTCGCCGGCCGTATAGAGAATGATGTTGCCCTGCGCGTCTACGCCCTTCTGCGCGCCGGTCGGGTCCGTGTGATGAAAGTCCCAGTTGGCGAACGCCTGGTCATTCAGGTCCGTGAATGACGACGTGGACGTGAACTTCAGCTGCTCGTTCAGGTACTCGTTCCACATGACGGTGTACACGCCGGTCACGGCCGTCATGGTGGGGTCGTTGCCGCCGGAGTTCGGATCGATCTTGCCCGCTATGCCCGTCGAGATCGCCGTCACGCGGCCATCGTAGGAGCCTAGCGCCACGCCTTTGGACTTCAGCAGCGTTGTGAGAAACAGCGAGTTGCCCTGGCTGTCGTACGAAGCCACGTCGAGACTCCAGGCGATCAACGTGACTTTGTCGATGCCCGTGTATTCGGACAGTTTCTCCACCGTGTCGTTGTCGGTCTGCGGGAATTTGCGCAACGCCGCGATGTAATCCGTGCGCGAGAACTGCGCGACTTCCTCGGCGAACGTCAGCAGGTCGGTCGGACGCGGATGCACCCCCAGCTTGCGATGAAACCACGCGTCGGCGGCGGCCGTCGGCAGCGCGCCCACGGGGTTGCCGGATTGCGTGTAGTCGAGAATCGACGACTGCAGCGTGACGCCGTTCAGGTCCACGCCGTCCTCGTGCAAGAGGTACGCAAGCACGCAACTGCGCGCGGTGCCGTACGATTCGCCGTACAGGAATTTCGGCGAATTCCAGCGGTTGTTTTTCGTCAGGTAGCGCTTGATGAATTGCTTGAGCGAGTTCGCGTCCTGGTCGACGCCCCAGAAATCGATGTTCTTGTTCGGGGCAATGGCCGCCGAATAACCCGTGCCGACCGGATTGATGAACACGAGATCGCTCTTGTCCAGCAAGCTGTCCGGGTTGTCCTCCATTTGGTAGGGCGCGGGCGGAGTGAACGAGGGCATCGAGGTCTTGATGCGTCGGGGGGCGAAAGATCCGAGCAACACGAATACCGACGACGATCCCGGTCCGCCGTTGTAGAAAAACGTGACCGGGCGCGATTCTTCTGTCTGATTATTCTGCGTGAACGCGACGTAAAAAAGTTTCGCGTCGGGCTTAGAACTGCTTGGATCGACAATCACAAGATGGCCGGCCGTCGCCGTGTAGTCGATCTGCTTGCCGCCTATGACGACCGAATGCTGCGTGATGGCGGCGTTTTCGTCGGTCAGGCTGGCATCGATGGAATCATTGGGGCCATTGCCATAGGGAGTGGGATCGAAATAAGGCTGATCCGGCGCTGTTGTAGAAGTACCTGCAGACGTGCCTGAAGATGTATTTGCCGCTGAACCGGAGTTCGTCATGATTGCTCCCTTGCCGGTGTTGTTGGAATTCTTGCCTGGGCCCATCGTCACAACTCAACCAACCTCAACTACGTCAACTCAACTGCGTCAACTCAACCAATCCGGACCTGCAACCGCTACTTCAGCGCAGCCGCGACTTTCGCGCCGTCCGGGCTGCCCAGCCCCGTGCAGGCGTCCCAACCCGCCGTCGCCTCGAAGCTGCCGTTGTTTCCCTGCGTGATGTCGTGGCCCGCGGTCTTCGCAGCGTACAGCTTCGGGTTGAGGAAACCCACCGGCTTTCCCGCCGCCGCGTTGATCCGGGTGATCAGCCCGGCCCATAGCGGCGCGACCGCGCTCGTGCCACCCACCACCGTCTGCGTCCCGCCAATGATCACATCGTAGCCGGTGAGCGGCGACGCGTCGCCGGCAACATCGGGCACGCCGCGTTTGGTCAGCGCCGACCTGGCGCCGTTGACGCGCGTGACGCTCAGGCCGTTCTGCCAGACCGGCAGCGCAAACACAGCGCTCACGCCGCCACCGCCCGCGCCGCCCTGGTCGCCGTCGTTCCACACCACTTCACTTCGGATCCCGCTCGCCGATGCCAACAGTTGCGTCCCGCCGCACGCGAGCACGTACGGGCTCGACGCCGGGAAATCGACATGATCGCCGTTCGCGGCGCCGTCGCCGGAACCGCTGTCGCCGGAAGCTGCGCACACCGTCACGCCCAGCGCCGCGGCCGATTGCAGGACTTCATCGAAGGCGTTTTGCGACTGCGGCGTCCAGTTGGTTTCCGGCCCGCCCCAACTGATCGAGATGACCGATGGCTTGTTGGTATCGTCGTGGATTGCGCGGTTCACGGCGTCGATAAAACCCGCGTCGCTGTTGGCCGTGAAATACACCGCGATGCGCGCACCCGGCACGATCGCACCGACAATCTCGATGTCCAGCGTCACCTCGCCGTCAGGCCCGTTCGGGTTGCCGGACGGCGAGTTGTTCGCCTGGTCGACGCCGATCGCAACCACGTTCGGCTGGGCCACGCCCAGTTGCGAAAAATAGGCGCTCAGGTCGCTTTCGTTATACCCCCCGCCCAGTTCGATAATGCCGACACACTGGCCACTGCCGTCGCCGCCGGGGAAGTCGTAGAGCCGCGCGAGATCGAGTGGCGTGTATGACGTGCTGGATTCGCTGCGCGCCGTCTTGAACGGCGGCCGGAAGCGGAAATGCGGGCGCGCCTGTGGCCGGCTGTCGAGACCCAGCACGGCGGTCACCAGGTCCTTCATGTCCTCCGGCACATTCACCGGTCCCGTGCGCCCGCGATACTCGCCGATCGCGTGATGCTCGAAGCGCTCCAGCTTGACGCCAAACACCGTGCTGAACTGGGCGATCGTGCCGGAGAGCACCACGCTGCGCGCGCCCGGATCGGCGCGGACTACGGTCAAGCCGTGCGCCTTCGCGAACGCTTCCGTCCTGGCCACATCCGACGCCGATGCCCCGAAGCGTTTGCTGAATTCCTCGCGTGAAACCGGCACGGCGTCGGCAGCGCCGCTGTTGATCTTTTGCATCAACTGCCGGAATGCGTCCTCGTTTTGCCGCCGAAGCATGACCACCACTTCGATTTTTTCGTCCGGGTTGCATGCACCGAGGCAACGAGCGCCTTCGGGTTGCGGCTTGTCGCTGCCAGCTATGGGTTGCTTGCTCATGGGTCGCGGTTCCTTGCTGTTACGGGAAAATTCGTGTCGCGCGGATTCGGGGTTCGAGATGACCGGCAAACGATGATCTCAATTGCGGGGGACCCCTTGCTTGCTTCAGCCTGATATCCGACACGGCGCAATGGGCACAGTTCCAGCATAGGCAAACGATTGCCTTCTGCTTGTGCATTGAGGGCAAGAAGACGGTCAAGTCGGGGTCGCTCCCACCGTCGTGCCGGATTCCGGATAGATCACAGTGCCGTCTGCTTGCGGTTGCGCTTGCGGCGTAAGTGTCGCGGGCCTGACCTGGTGCGGGCCCATGATGTGCAGCACGGTTTCACCTCGTGCGAGCAGATAATCCGCCACGATTCGCCGATGACACCGCCACCACACTGCTTCCGAGCACATGATCGCGCAGCGTCGGGTGTGGCCGAGGTCGAGCAGTTGTTCCAGGCCTTCGCGGAAGGGTTCACCCAGCGCGTAGTCGGCGTAATGGCGGAACGCCGGATGGGTCCAGTAGGTGTTCTTCGACGGGTGGTCCATCTTGCCCTTGCCGCGCCGCCCGCCCAGAGCCTCGAGGTGCACATATCCCACCCCCTCCGTACTCAGCGAAGCCGGCAAGCTGTCCAGGTTGAACTGCGGATTGGTTCGTGATCGCGGAATGCTGCGGACATCGACCAGCATGTCGATCTCGCTTTCCTTCAGCAAACCGGTAAATTCCGCCAGCGGACGGGTCGAATGACCAATGGTGAAAAAAGGCGCGGTCATGTGGTGGTCTGGCAACCCGGTGCGCTCGTCAGGAACGGTCTTCGGAATATTCGCGCCGTCCGGCGCCGGACAGCCACGGCTCGCGGTGGATGCACCAGAGTTCGTAGGTGGGATCGAGGAAGCCGGTTTCATCGAAGGCGCCAATCGGCAGGTCGATCTCGTCATTGTTGACATACGCCATGTAGGCCACCGACCCGCAGACCGGGCAGAAGTGGCGGCGGGCATCGGCGGAACTTTGCCAGGCTTTGGTCGCGCCCGACATGGTGACCTGTTCCTCAGGGTACACCGCGTACGCGCCAAACGCCGAACCGTGCACGCGGCGGCACGTCATGCAATGGCAAAGACCGACACGGTCCGGCTGCGCCGATACCGTAAAGCGCCATGCCCCGCAAGCGCAACCACCTTCGTGTCGTACTTCCTGACGAGTTTGATCATTGATGCCATTCATCGCGGCCTCCCTATAATCTGGTATCTGTCATCTGATGGCATGCAGGACGCTGCCATCAGGCAGCAGTTGCAGCAACAAATCGTTCGAGCAATCCGCGTGGTAGCAACCTGCGCGCCGCATCGGCGTTGCGTCGTACAAAAAAACGCGTTTTTGCTACGATGACACCCCCACGAGACGGAGATGGCACTCATGAAGCACCTATCCTTGCTGGCTCTGCTCCCCTCCGGCGCGGCTGTTTCCACCGCGACCGGGCCGCATGCGGTGCCAGGCGCTCCCGATCTCGCCGCCTACGTGCTGTCGCACGAACGCTATGACGCGGCTGAAAACGCGCCGTCCGCACGCAAGGATTACAAAAACGTGCACGTTGCGGATGTCATGACCGACGAGTACGTGTTCCCGCTTGGAGAAACCGGCAAGTCGATCGTGCTGTCCGGTTATCAGATTGCAGCAGGATTTCTGGCGGAGCGCGCGGCAGACGCATGGCTCGAACTCGCGCGCCAGCAACACGTGGAAAACGGCGGTGCAGACAGCGATGGCACGCGGCACGTACCCGATCCCGCCGAAGCCGATCAGTTGATGGATCGGGCAATGGAATCCGCGGAGCGCATTCTTGCGCCGTTCGAAACGGCGCCGATCGCGTCGTTGTTCGAAACGCACTATCGCGGCGCTCGCGAATTTCTTCGCCTGAGCTGGGAAGGCTTGCCGGAGGACCTGGTGCCCAAGTCGCGACGGCCGGCCGTGGTGTTGAAAACGGCCACGGATCCGGCGCCTGCAGCGGCCGCAGCGGCCGCGCAGGACTACGACCCGTACGGACTGGAGGGCACGAGCGATTACGACGTCGACAAGCCGTTGGCCTATCGGGAAAAAATCGGCCCGTTCCTGCTGACCATGACGTATCGGCATGAATATCCGCAGGTCGACGACGAGCGGCTCGGCACGGCTTTCGCCGTATTTCATGAGGCGGGTACGGATATTGTCGCGGCGGCGGTCGAGTTGAAACTCGTGAAAGTGCCGCCCATCCACAGCAGCGCGGACCTGGTGTATGTCCTCGACACCTATTCCGGCGAGATGCTGTCCCTCGCGCTCGCCGCTACCGAAGCCCTCGGGCCGGAGCGGCTGTGCAGCGTGTTCAATACGCACCGGGTGGTGTACATCAGCACGTGGGAGGTGAGGAAACAGTGGCGCGGCCAGGGTCTGGGCGTCGCGTTGCTGCGCGAAGCGTTGCAACGCCTGCCCGCGGATCCCGATGGCCGTCCCGACGCGTTGTGCGTTGCGCCTGAGCCGTATCAGACCGAAGCGCGGTATCTCGGTCAGTTGCCGCCCGCGTTGCGCGCCGAAATCGATGTACCTGCGCAAAGGCTCACCCGGCATCTGACGGAGTGGCTGGATCGTGCAGACCTGCCGAACGTGAAGACGCATTTTTTCATTCCGATGGCCAAGCATGAAGGCATCGGATCGGCGGGTGAAAACGCCCGGTTGATTGACCGGATCATGGAAAGTGAAGCCTGACCCGGTGCTTGTCGTCATCGATATGCAGGCGAAACTGATGCCGCATATCGACACCGGCGCGGCCGTGTTGAAGCGTTGCGTGACGCTGGTGAAAGCGGCTGATCTGCTCGATATCCCGGTGCTTGTCACCGAGCAGAATCCACGTGGGCTTGGGCGGAGCGTCGCTGGCCTGATCAGCGAGCGGCATCGCGTGATAGAGAAGGATACGTTCGACGCAACGCTGTGCCCGGACTTCGTGGCGGCGTTGCCATCAAACGACTCGGTGCTGTTCGTGGCTGGCTGCGAAGCGCATGTGTGCGTGTTGCTGACGGTGAGCGGCTTGCTGAAGCTCGGCTACACGGTGGAACTGATTGCCGATGCCGTCGGTTCACGCACCCCGGAGAATAAGGCAATCGCGCTGGCCAGAGCGCAGCGCGAAGGAGCGCTTCCCACCACCACGGAAAGCACGATCTTCGGCTGGCTGGGAAGCTGCCGGCATCCGCGTTTCAGGGACGCGCTGGCGCTGATCAAATAACATCGGCAAATGCGCCCCAAGCCATGCACGCCGATCATGGCTGGCATGAGCATATTTCGATTGTTGCGGGTTTTTGGCCTGCCTAGAGTGCTTTCACGCGTACGGTCACGTAGCGCTCCGGGATGTCGAGTGGTTAGCGACCTCCCGCTCCCCGAATTTTCTGCTCAAGGCCACCATCATGACGACTCGCTTCTCCCGCCTTTCCCGGCGCCTCTTCGTGGCTACGGCTTTCGCCCTGCCCCTGGCGGCCACGGCCACTTTCGCCCACGCGGACGCCCTCGATACCGTGCAGAAAAACGGCGTGCTCCGGGTTGGCGTATTCATGGACTATCCGCCGTTCGGCTCGATCGGTCCGGACATGAAACCGCAGGGTTATGACATTGAGATGGCCGACTATCTGGCCAGGACGATGAAGGTGAAGGTCGACCTTGTCCCGATCACCGGCGAAAACCGCATGGCTTATCTCGCCACCGGCAAGGCCGACGTGCTGCTGAGCGTGGGCCAGACACCGGAGCGCGAGAAGGTGCTCGATTTTTCGCGGCCGTATGCGCCTTACTATCTCGCGGTGTTCGGACCGAAGTCGTTGCCGGTTAAAAGCGAAAAGGATCTGGCAGGCAAGACGATTTCGGTGGCGCGCGGAACACTGGAAGATTTGAGCGTGACGAAGGTGGCGCCGCCGGACGCGACAATCAAGCGTTTCGACGACCCCAACGGCGCTATTTCAGCGTTTCTGTCGGGGCAGGTTCAGTTGATGGTGGTGGGTAATGACGTCGGTGCGACGATCATTGCGCGTAATCCGCCGATCGCGCCCGAGCAGAAATTCGCGCTTTTTAGTTCACCCGATCATGTCGCCGTGAACAAGGGTGAGGGGCGCCTGCTGAAGGAGGTGGATGCAGCCGTGTTGAAAGCGAAGAACGACGGCACGCTGAACAAGCTCTCGACAAAGTGGCTCAAGGCGCCGTATCCGAGCGATTTGTAAGCAAGGCTGAAGCGTTACTGATGCGAAATGCAAACTGCCACCTTACGGTGGCAGTTTGCATTTCTGGCTAGTGCGGCCAAACATCTGCTTAAGCCGCCCTTACCTCGTCGAGTAAATCAGGGTGGTGATCCAGTATCTTCAATAGCTTGACCAAGGCCAACGGTGGCTTGGTTTTACCATTCTCATAGCGCGAAAACGCGTTGACGCCCCCACCGAAGATTTCAGCGGCTTCGCGCTGGTCCAGAGCAAGCTTTTTACGGACGCTCGCAATAAAAGCCGGATCGACAATTGATGCGTTCACTTGCTTGTTGAATTCGAGCATCGCAGCACTGACACGCGTCGACTCGGATAAATCAAAAATAGCCTCGCTACAAGCGGGGCAAAAATCGCCTGTCACTTCCGGAATGACGGTCGACTCACCCTTGTAGATGTATGGCACATCGCGCGTGTCATGCACCAGCTCCGCCGCCGCGCAAATTGGACACTTCATGTTCATAGCTCCTTGAAGGACACGACGAGGACGTCATCAACCACCGTCAGTTTCAGATAAACCGGTCCAGCGATGGTAGTGGGTTGGTACACGTCCTGCCAGATGCGGTGATCGGCATGCGTAGTCATGCTTTTATAAAAGTCGGCTGACAGCAGCGCTTTGACCACGCCGATGATTCCCTCAAAGTCGAAGCCCAGCGCGGCTCCGCCGGCGAGCGCCGACACGGTTGAGCGGACTTTACCCGCTTCGATCAAGGCGATGATGAGAGACAGCTTGCAATGCGGGACGCCTTTTTCCATCTATTTACAATAACCTATTTGGTTATTTTTGGCAAGTACACACTCTGGCTGTGTTGAGAATGACTTGACTGTACAAAGTCAATGAAAGTAAGCCCACGGTAACCTGATCGAACAGCGCCGAGCCCGACTCAACCCACTGCAAACCCCTGCGAACCACCCCGATTTACCGATGAATGTAGCCCTTACCTGCAATCCTGAGCGGCAAACACCGTAAGCGCGCGGCCCTCATCGATGGCATTGGATTTGCAGACTCCCTCGGTCGCCATTCGCCTCATTGGCTTGCACTCCGCAAGGTCCAGGCGAATGGTGTCAGCGCCTCGGTTAGCCAGACACGCCAACTCCTCCGACGCGTCCAGCCAAACACAGCGCTCACTCGATCGAGCGAGGAGCTTCATATCGCCATGCGCCACATCAACGTCCCCCGTAACAGCAACCCAGACACCGCATCATCCGAAGCAATAAAACCGTCGCGCCGCAGGTTTCTGCAATCCGCGGCGGCAGCGGCGACCGTTTCCGCCGTGCCGCGAGTTCATGCGCAGCAACCGGCAGCGACATCCGCACCGCCGCCGTCAGCGCCCGTCACTGCTGCGCCGCTCATGCCCGTGAAGCTGACCATCAATGGCCATGCTTACGACATGCAGCTTGAAGCACGTACGACCTTGCTCGACGCGTTGCGCGAATACGCGAGCCTCACCGGCACAAAGAAAGGCTGCGACCGCGGCCAGTGCGGCGCATGCACGGTGATCGCGAACGGCCGGCGCATCAACTCGTGCCTGACGCTCGCCGTCATGCACGAGGGTGAATCGATCGTGACCGTGGAAGGACTCGCCAACGCGCAGACGCTCAGCCTCAGCCCGATACAAAAGGCTTTCATCGATCACGACGCCTTCCAGTGCGGTTTCTGTACGCCCGGCCAACTGTGTTCGGCAACCGCGCTGCTAGACGAATTCCGTGCGGGCGACGCCAGCGCCGTGACCGCCGATGTCCGCTACCGTCCGCCCCAACTCTCCGACGATGAAATCCGCGAGCGCATGAGCGGCAATATCTGTCGCTGTGGCGCCTATCCGAACATTGTCGCCGCGGTGAAAACCGTCGCGATCAATAAAGCTTAGGAGCGCCGCATGGATGCCATTTCCTACGAACGCGCCACGGACGTGAGCGCGGCGATCAAGGCAGCGCAGCAGCCGGGGGTCGCGTTTATCGGCGGCGGAACGAATCTGCTCGACCTCATGAAAGGCGGTGTAGCGCGGCCGGTGAAGCTCGTCGACATCACGCATATAGCCGGCTTGAACACGGTGAGCGAACTGCCCGACGGCGGCCTGCGGATCGGTGCGCTGGTTCGCAACAGCGACGCCGCGAATCACACGTGGATTCGCGAACGTTATCCGCTGCTGTCGCAGGCGTTCCTCGCGGGTGCATCGGCGCAGTTGCGCAACATGGCCACCGTCGGTGGCAACCTGATGCAACGCACGCGCTGTTATTACTTCTACGACACCGGCTTTCCCCAATGCAACAAACGCACCCCCGGAAGCGGCTGCGCAGCAATAGAAGGCAACAGCCGCATCCATGCAATCCTGGGTGCAAGTGCGCAATGCATCGCGACGAATCCATCCGATATGAATGTCGCGCTCGCAGCACTCGACGCCGTGGTGCACGTGAACGGCCCTCAGGGTGAACGTGCGATTGCGTTCGCGGAGTTTCATCGTTTGGCCGGAGATCATCCTGAAGTCGATACCACGCTGCAACCCGGCGAACTGATCACGTCCGTCGATCTGCCGCCCCCGCTCTTTGCGCAGCACTCGCACTACCTGAAGGTGCGTGACCGCGCGAGTTACGCGTTCGCACTTGTGTCGGTGGCCGCCGCATTGCAGATGGACGGCAACACGGTGAGGACAGCGCGCATCGCGCTGGGAGGCGTCGCACACAAACCGTGGCGTGCCACGGCGACTGAGCAAGCGCTCAATGGGCAGCCGTTATCACGCGACACGTTGCGTAGCGCAGCGGCGCTTGCGGTTCGCGATGCGCGGAGTTATCGCGACAACGGCTTCAAGATCGAACTGGCGCAGCGCGCGATTGTCCGCGCGGTGTCGACTGCCGGAGGTGTGGCATGAGTGTTCTTGGACAACCGCTCGACCGCACCGACGGTCTTCTGAAAGTCACGGGCCAGGCGAAATATTCCGCCGATAACCCGGAAGCCAAGCTCGCGCATGCGGTTCTGGTGACGAGCACAATCGCTCATGGCAGAGTGGCTTCCATGGATACCGCGCGCATCCAGGCCATGCCCGGCGTGCTGCTCGTGATGAACCATGAAACCGCAATGCGCCTGCCTAATGGCGGCAAACCGAATGCGGAGCCACCGGCTGTGCGCGGATTGTCGCTCCTGCAAACCGACGAAGTACGCTACAGCAATGAACCCGTTGCCGTAGTCGTTGCCGATACGCTGGAACGCGCAACCGATGGCGCCCGCAAGCTCCAGGCATCGATTCGTTACGAAGCCGCGACGCCGAATGCGGACTATCAGCGCGCGAAGGCCACGGCATATCAGCCGGAAAAGATGATGGGCCGGCCAATCAACACCCAGCGAGGCGATGTGGCCGCCGGACTGCGTCAGGGGCCTACCCGCCTCGACGCGGTCTACACCACGCCGAACGAGCACCACAATCCAATGGAGCCGCACGCCACGCTGGCTCGCTGGGATGGCCCCAACCTCACGCTCTACGATGCCACCCAAGGCGTCTCCGGCGCACGCAACGCGGTGGCGAAAACGCTCGGCATCCCGGATGCGAACGTGCGCGTGCTCTGCCCGTTTGTCGGCGGCGGTTTTGGATGCAAGGGCTCGGCCTGGTCGCATGTCGTACTGGCTGCCATGGCCGCGAAGCAGACCGGCCGGCCGGTTCGGCTGGTGCTGGAACGTCCGCAGATGTTCGGCATGGTCGGCAACCGGCCGTTCACGGATCAGCATATCCAGATCTCGGCCCGCGACGACGGCACGCTCACCGGCATGCGCCATGACGTGATCTCGACCACATCGACGTTCGAAGACTGGAACGAAAGCTCGGCCATCGTCACGCGCATGCTGTATGCCGTGCCGAACCAGGCGACCACGCACAAGCTGGTGAAACTCGATGTCGGCACGCCGACGTTCATGCGCGCGCCCGGTGAAACGAGCGGCTCGTTCGCGCTCGAATCCGCGATGGATGAAATGGCCTACCAGTTGAACATGGACCCGCTCGCGTTCAGGCTGAAGAACTATGCCGAGATGGAACCACAGGAAAAGAAACCGTGGTCGGAGAAGTCGCTGCGCGAGTGTTATCAGATCGGCACCGATAAATTCGGCTGGTCGCGGCGCAATCCGAAGCCGCGTTCCATGCGCGACGGCAACATGCTGATCGGTCTCGGCATGGCGACGGCGACGTACCCTGCAAACCGCAGCGAGGCATCGGCTATTGCGCGCATCTTCCCGGACGGCACGGCGATGGCCGCATCGGGCACGCAGGATCTCGGCACCGGCACCTATACCGTGATGACGCAAGTCGCCGCCGATGCGCTCGGCTTTCCGGTGGACAAGGTCGACTTCGCACTCGGCGATTCGTCGTTGCCGCATGCACCGGTGTCGGGCGGTTCGCAGTCGGTGGCGAGCGTCTCGCCCGCGGTGCGCGAGGCGGCGGCGCAGGCGCGCGCCAAGTTGATCGCAATGGCGATAGCCGATCCAGGATCGCCGCTAAGCGGGGGTTCCATGGACGATGTCACCGTCGATAACGGCTGGGTCATCAGCCGCGCCGATCCATCGAAGCGCGATCCGGCTGCCGCGGTGATCGCACGCAATGGCGGCAAGCCGATCGAAGCCATGGCGACCACGAAGCCCGGCGACGAGAAACAGCAGTTCGCGTTTCACTCGTTCGGCGCGGTGTTCACGGAGGTTCACGTCGATGCCGACCTGGGCACGATCCGCGTCCCGCGCATTGTGGCGGTGTATGACGTCGGCAGCCTGCTCAACGAAAAGACCGCGCATAGCCAGTTGATGGGCGGTTTGGTCTGGGGCATAGGCTCGGCGCTGACCGAGAAGAGCGAACTTGATACGCGGTATGGCCGGTACATCAACGCCAACCTTGCCGAATATCACGTGCCGGTGAACGCCGATATCGGTCTGCTCGACATCACCTTGCTGGGCAAACCCGATCCGCATATCAATCCGCTCGGCGCGCGGGGCATTGGCGAAATCGGCATTACGGGGGTGGCGGGATCGATCGGGAACGCCGTGTATCACGCGACCGGCGTGCGCGTGCGCGATTTGCCGATCACACTCGACAAGGTCATGCCGAAAACAACGGTCTGACGTTTTGCCGGGAAAACCGCGCGGTTTTTTTGGAGGCTTGCGACACATCCTGGGGCTTGTCAAAATCGACCCTTCTTACCTTCTTACTATCAGGAAGCCGGCCATGAGTTATTCATCGAGTGCGACCGGCATTCTGCTTGCAGCCGGCTACGGTTCCCGCTTCGATCCAAGCGGTCTTCATAACAAACTCCTGGCCACGCTTCCAGACGGTACGCCGGTCGTGTTTCAGTCTGCCCGGCGCTTGCTGTCGGCGGTGTCGCGGGTGGTCGCCGTGGTGCGCCCGGGGTCGGAGAAGCTGGCGGAAGTGTTGAACGAAGCGGGCTGCGACGTGATGTTTTCCATCGATGCCGAACGCGGCATGGGCGCTACGCTTGCCGCCGCGGTGCGTGCAACGCAAGACGCGGAAGGTTGGCTCGTGACGCTTGGCGATATGCCGTGGATCGAGCCGGAGACGGTCGAAGCGGTGGCGCGATCGCTGGACGCGGGAGCGTCGATTGTTGCGCCGTTTTATCGCGGGCAAAGGGGGCATCCGGCGGGGTTTGGCGCCATGCATCTGGAAGCGCTCAGCGCGCTTGACGGCGATGCCGGCGCGCGGGCGCTGTTTATGTCGCAGGCGGTGGAACGCATCAATGTTGAAGACGCGAACATTTTGCGGGACGTGGATTTGCCGGCGGACCTGGGGTTGCATTGAGATGTTGAAGCGATCGGCGATCGTCGCAAAGAACTCGCGCTCGGCGATTATCCCGACCTGACGCTCGCGGCATGTAAGGCCGCTCGTGCGACGCGCGTCGAAATCAGCAATGGTGCTGGTCGGCTACGGTCCTACTGCCGTTCTTCCGCTGCGTCGTACACGTCGCCGCCGTCGCGCTTGCCAACCGCGATAACGACAACCGTCACAATCTCGTCGTGTACCTGATAGACAAGCCTGTATCCTCGGGTACGAAGCTTGATCTTGTAGCAGTCCTTCATTCCGTACAACCGTGAAGCCGGCACTTTCGGGTTCTCGAGCCTCTCATCCAGTTTCTTAGCGAACTGCCGTCGCGTCTCGGCGTCAAGTTTTCGCCATTCCTTCTCCGCGTTGAGTTTGAACCTCAGCTTGTATGTCATTTATGGATGTCGACCTCAACCATCGGTTCATCCTGCCTGGCTCGGACAATGTCGGCCAATTCATAGTCTTCCAACCGATCGAGCAGCGCTTCGTAATGATCTGCCGGCAGCAGGTACGCCACCGGCTTGTTGCGATTGAGGATGGCGACCGCGCCGCCGTCCGCGCTTTCGATAACCGCGCTCGGGTTGAGCTTCAGCTCCGAAATTCCCACAGATTGGGTAGCATGAATAGCTTCCATGACGCTCTTCTCCAACGAAATGGCCTTCAACAAGACCTGATAATAGCTCTTTTCACAGGTCACTGCAAAGCCGCGCTATCAATACTGCCGCCGGAGCCCGTCCTCCCCGCCCTCCGATAGCTGTCCAAACGGCTAACAAGTAACTCACCGAAACATTTTGAGACCCAACTGAAACAACACGTAACCTGAGTCAACTTTCCTGAAAGCTTGGCGTTAACCCGTGGATAGCGCCAATCCTGGCGACGCTTTTCAAGGCAACCGACTCCATGGCAGCCCTTCCGTTTTCAGCACTTCAGCAACGTCGACAAAAACAAGGCCATGCGGCACTCGTTCCGAGATCCGCCGGGCAACTCAAGGCGGAGCACGATCGCATCGTCGGCCGGGCGCAGTTTTTCCTCTACGCAACCATCGCTCTGGCTATTGCGGGCGTGATTGCCGTCGCCATGCTGCCGTTCTCGCCCATTCCGAGCGACTTCAGTTTCGGCGCCCAGGAAGTGGTCGGCGTAGCCGTGTTCGCGGCTTGCCTGTTCCTGCTGCAGGAGCGCACGGAACTCACGCTGCGGCTCTACAACTACGAACCCGTCGAACAAACCACGCAGGGCGAGCTGCGCGCGCTGCTGCATCGCGTACCGGAAGGCATCTCGTACCAGAACGCCCTCGCCGCCGACAACCGGACGTTCGTGACCGTGGAAGCCGAAGAAATTCGCCGTCGCGCCGATGCCTTCAAACCGCAAACCGAAGGTCTGGAAGCAGCAGAAAGCTAATAGTCCAACGGTTGATCCACCGCCAGACCTGGCGAAAGACACCGCAAAAGTCGTCGTCTCCGCCAGGGTGAAACTCCGGGCGTAAAAAAATGAAAGCCGCCGTCCTGCATTCGCGGGCCGGCGGCTTTCATTTTTGCGCGGGTGTGCGGAGTCTGTTTCTTGCCAAATGGCTTCCCGCCCGCGAAACGCACCCTCGCCGTTCGCCTCTGTTGACCCACGGAGCGACACCGCATCAAGTGCGAGCCTGCACCCGTCGGGCTGCGAAAGTTGGTCGTGCAGGTAGCTTGAGGACCCACCGCGCATGAACGCGGCACTCCTTTAATTGTCACTGGACGGTGCAGTGCAGACGGTTGCGCAAACCGTTACCCGCGTGGCGCTCGGCCACATTCATGTGCACGGGCAGCCTGTGCCGCCTGCCTTCCAGCCCGCTTGCGCCTATGCTGGAGAACACGACATAGACAAACTGTCGACGATGGACCAGACGGAGGCCACTCATGAACCCCATGAACATCCTGCAGCCCGCACGATACGACCTGCAGTCCAACCCGATTCCAGACCCGCTCGCCGATCCGAACCGTGACCCCGAGGCCGACCCGCTGTCGCCGCCATCGCCGGGGCACCGGCCGGAGGAGCCGCAGCATCCCGATGCGCCGCCGGACGGGCATCCGGTTTAGATCAGGGTTCAGCAACCCATGTCATGGCGCGGTTTCCGGTCGTTCGTCGACAACGACGATCGTGGTAACCGCGCGGCTCTGAGCAACGGGCTCCGCGGCAGGATCGGAGAAAATCTTCGCGCCGCGCTGATAGTTGAAAATGAACAGCACGACCGATGCGGTGGACGCCAGCATCACGCAGAACACGAACACCGCGCGATAACCCCAGGTCGCGGCCACAAAGCCCGACGCCACCCCCGCCAGCACGGAGCCCGTGCGCATGGTGTTAAAAAACAGGGTGGTCGCGCGGGCCAGCGCGCCGGGCATCAGTTCCTGAAAGTACGACATGCCGAGACATGACGTCACCGCGACAACGACAGCGTTCAGGATTTGCAGCGGCACGAGCACCCAAAGGTTCGGTGCGAGCGCGATCCCCGCGAAATACACAATGTGCGATAACGACGCAAACGCGATCATGTTCGCCTTGTTGATGCGCCTCGACGCGCCGCCGAGCAGGAGCATCATCGGAATCTCGGCAAACGCGCCGAGACCGACCATCTGTGCGACGTGTGCGGTCGTGCCGTGCAACTGATCGACGATCAGCACCGGCAGCATGATGGTCGCGATCGCCGAGCCCATGCCAATCAGCGTAAAACTCACCAGCGCCGCATAGACGTGTGCATTTTTGGCTTGCGGCGGGATCTCGCTGGAGGTCTTGTCGGCGGCTTCGTAGGTGTCATAGGTCTTGGGCTCGCGCATGCACAGCACGATCAATCCAGCCGCCGCGAACGCACCCGCCGCCGACAGGAACAGCCCGTTGAAACCCGACACCCCCAGCACGATCGCACCCACCGCCGGACCGAACACCCATGCGCAGGACAGCGTGGTGCGCAAGGTGGCCATCGGCAGTTCGGTATGTTCGATGCCCTCTGCGTGCAGCCGTGCTTTGCCGAACGTGAAAAGCTGCGGGAACACCGCCGCGCCGATGCTCAGGAATACGCAGCCGAAGATCGTCAGCAACACGTAGTTGCGGGTGACGCACAGCAATGCATAACCGAGCGCAGATCCCGCAATGGACAGCAACACGATACGTTTTTTATCGCTCCGGCGATCGGCGATACGCCCCAGATATGTACTCACGATCACGCTGCTCACCGCTGTCAGCGTCATGAAGATGCCGAGCCGGACCGGCGTCATGTGCGCCTCGGTCGCGCCGAACAGCGACGTGTACGGCACCGCGAATGAGGAAGCGATGCCCGACAGGAACATCGCGAGGGAAATGCCGGGATAACCGGGAAGACGGATAAGCGCGAGAAAAGTCTTGAAAACGGCGTTCATTGAAATTCACGTTGGCGGCGAAGGTCCGTCGCGTGACGGTCCGTTTGAGCGAGAGAAACGACGTTCAGCGGGCACTTAAACACGCGCTCACGTTTTTTTCAATAACGTTTTCCTTTGATTTCAGACTGGCGAAACCTGCTCGCGGATAAACGCAACGCTATTCGGCGATCAGCGTGGAAACCGGACATGCAATCGTGCGTGCATTCGTCCGAGTCGCCAGCGCGTCCTGATCATCGGCGGGGGTGGAGGCAAATACCAGGGCGGAGCATCGACACCGTCACGCATCACCGGGAACGAGACAAAACCTGAGGAAGACCGCGAAAACGCAAGTCCAGTCGCACTCGCCATGCGTTCACGTTCAGATTGTGTTACCGCATTAATAGCCCTCACAAAGGCTACAACCCAAGGTAAAAGCCCATACAAGGATTCTCAAATCCTAAATTCAACAGCATTGCCGTTAAACTACTATAATGGCCCATATGGAGCCTATTAAACCCTTTAAAAGCCCTTCTGAAGGCCGTAAAGCTGGTAAACCGCTTCCTATCCCGGTACAACGGACACTCACGAAGCTTGGCGAAGACCTCAACCGTGCGCGCCGCCGCAGAGGGCTGACGCAGCAGGCGCTCGCCGGACGCATCGGGGCGGGGCTCAATACCGTCAAGCGGATGGAGAACGGCGATCCACACGTGCAGTTGCACTTCCTCGTGAGAGCGCTCCATTTCTTTGGAGAGCTGCAGCGGCTCAATGATCTTCTCGACAGCGGCCAGGACGATATCGGCCTCGCATTGATGGACGAAAAGCTGCCGCAGCGAGTGCGAACCGCGAAGAAAACCACCAAAGCGTTCTAACGGCATGGCAATGAAAACCCAACCCGCCAGGTCCGGCAAGCCCGGTATCAGTACAGCCCTGGAGGTTCACCTCGGGGCCGCCGGCACACTCGTGGGTCACCTGAACTACGTGAGCCAGGGGCGGCGCGAAGTGTCGCAGTTCGCCTATGACGAAACCTGGCTGGCCAATCCGGACCGGTTTGAAGTCTCTCCCGACCTGCCCCTCGAACCTGGCTACCAGCCGCGTCGCGCGCCCAACGCCGTGGACTCCGTGTTTCACTTCGCACTGGCCGACACCGCCCCTGACGCCTGGGGACGCCGTGTCATCAACCGGATACATGCCAAGGCGCGCCGTGATAATCCTCGCTTGCTGCCGCTGAACGAGCTCGACTATCTGTGCGCAGTGGACGACTTCAGCCGCATCGGAGCGCTGCGCCTTTGCAAGGAGGGAATCTGTCTGAGGACGGTTGACGAAGGCCGGCGCACGACGCCGCCCATGATCGAACTCGAGCGGATGTACAGAGCTACGCGTGCGGTCGAGACAGCCAGGGAAACCGTCGAGGACCTGCGCTATTTGCAAGGCAAGGGCACCTCGCTCGGGGGCATGCGGCCCAAATGCACCGTGCTGGATGAAAACGGCAAGCTCGCCATCGGGAAGTTTCCAAGCGTCAACGACACCGTCAACGTGACCCGGGGCGAAGTGCTGGCGCTAAGACTCGCGCGCCAAGCCGGCATTACGACGGCCAATGCGCGGTGCGTCACATTGAATGACGCACCGGTCGCCATCATCGAACGGTTTGACCGGGAGGATGGCGACCTGCGCGTCCCTTACCTGTCGGCTGCATCCATGCTGCAGGCCTCGCGCCAGAACGCCCACGCCTACACGGAGATCGTGGATGTCATGCAGCAAAAGTGCTCGCACCCCGACAACGACGCGCGGGAGCTATGGCGCCGCCTGGTTTTCAACCTGCTCATCACCAACACCGACGACCGTCTGCAGAACCTGGGTTTCCTATACGACGGCAACGGCCTGTGGCGCATTTCTCCTGCGTTCGACGTGAACCCGATGCCCGGCAAGGTGCGAGAGTCCAAGACCTGGCTCACTGAAGACGCAGGTCCTATCGAATCAGTCGGGATGCTTCTGGATACGTGCGCCTATTTTTCACTGACCGACGCGCAGGCAAAGATGATCCTGGCCGAAGTCCTGGATGCAGTCATGGACTGGCGGCAAGTTGCCGTTACGCCGGAAGTCGGGCTCGGCGCTCAGGAGCTGGACGACTTCGAGGACGCCTTCGAGCACGCCCAGACGGATCAGGCCCGCAAGATATTGGGCCGGCCCATGCTGCGGCCTGAGCTCGCGGAAGATGCCCGTTAGGAGCCCCGCAGCAAGCCGTGGGTCGAGCACATTCGACCGTCGGGCAAAGGTCGCCAGGCTAAGGTTTCTTTAAGTATTTCCGCCTACTCTTGTGATAACGGCTGTTCACAGACGCCGGCACGGACGATAAAACCGTTCAATCCTCAGCCCGGCTATTTCCCGTGTATACGGCTCGAAGTGCGAGGGTGTTCGTGTCGTTATGTCCCTCGACGAGCGCAACGCCTTGCATGAAACGCGTAGCCTGGGAGTCCATCATGAAACAGCTTGTCTGCGCGGTCATCGCCGCTTCGGTCCTGATGTTGCCCGCCGTGTCGTTTGCCGCCCAAGCCGATGGTCCAAGAGCGCTGGACCGCATCGTTCAACAGAACGAGAAGTATGAAAGAGATCACCCGCGGCAATCACCAACGGTCAATGGCGAGCGCAAGGCTGCGGATAAGTCCATAGGCGAGTCCCCTTCCAACGCAGACTCGCGTTAAGCGGACATTAAACCGACGCACCGAGAGGTGTGCCCGCGCCGGGCGCACCGCATTTCTCGCCCTCGTGCTCCCTACATGCTGCGTACGTGGTCGATCGGCGCCTGCCATCGGCTAGCGGTTATCACCTGCGCTCGTCATGTCCGACAATTGCTTACACATCTCACAAGCAGACGGTAAGCGTGCACTCCGGCGGCTGCGTTGTATAGGGACGCATCCACCCTGGAGATTGCCGTGAGCGCCAATCCGAACGTGTCAGAGTCCTCAGAGTCACTCCGCAGCCGTATTCACCCGTTGATTGCAGCCGCCGCAGTAGCGGTCATTGTTGTCAGCGGCGTGGGGGTCGCTGCATTGACCGGGATTCTCCCCTCATCGAAAGCGGTTCCGGCCGCAGTGTCCGCTCCCGCGCTCATCGATACACAGCCCAGCGATTCCTTGAACGGCTTGAAGCCCAATGTGCAGCCGCAAGCGCCGAGCATAGCGCCGGCTCAGCCCGTGACGCACCACCATCACGTTGCCCCGCCGCCGCAAAACTACGCATCGAACGAACTCAATCGCGCGCCTGCGGGACCGGCTTTCCCCGCCGCTCCCGCTATGGACCCGTACGCCGGCCAGGTCGTGTCCATCACCACGGTCAGGACGGCTGAGCCCACCACGGGCCTGGGTGCCTTGGGCGGCGCTGTATTGGGCGGTCTTGCCGGTACTCAGATTGGCAACGGGCATGGACGTACGGCCGCAACCATAGTCGGTGCACTTGGCGGCGGCCTGGCGGGCAACACGGTGGAGCATGCGGTGCACAAGGCAACCACATACGATGTGCAAGTCCGCATGGAAGACGGTAGTTACCGGAACTTCAGCTACCAGACGGACCCGGGTCTTCAGACAGGCCAGCGCGTGCATGTTTCCGGCGACTCGCTGACTGCATCCTGAGTCACTGCGATGGCGGGGGTTGGGGGGTGCAAACTTCGACCTTCGACTTTCGACCTTGTCTCGCAAACCGAACGCCGCAGCGATGTCTGCGAAGCCGTTTCCTCATGGGGATAAAACGGCTTCGCGAAAATGGCTGCGGCGCTTGATACTCAATCGGCAATTCTCACGCAAGCGGCTTTCACCCGAACAGGTGTCTGATTTTTTGCCAGAACGCGAACCGGTGCCGGGGTGTGACCTCCGCCGACACTTCTTCGTCGGGATGAAAGTGGACCTCCTTAACCTGCCGAACCTGTGAGACAAGCAGCCCGATGTACATGGTGACTCTCCCAACGTTAGACTTTTAAGTTCACGGAAAAGTCGGAAGCTCGGAGTTTGAACGCGCAGGCGCGTGGCGACGGGCTTACCCTCTTCCGCTAGTAGCGGGAATTGCGTATGAAGATATTGTTGTTTCCGCCATAACCCCCCTTTCTTTTCCGCTTATCAGTCGTCCGTTGTTAGCCGCCGCTATCGCGGTGACCATCATTCTTATACTAGCAGTTCAATAAGATAAGTATCCCAAACTATTGGTGTGTCCCTTAACGCATTCAAAACGCCGGTCAATGTTCGGTGACACATCCCATGGTCATGTTAGGCCGACCCGACGCCGGGGGGAACACACACCAGCAGCCGTCATCGTGCCGAAAGAAAAGCAGTGCGCGAGATCCAAGCGGCAATGCGGTTTCTACACACACATACCGCCTTCCACCTGACCGTGTGCGGCTGAACTCGGTGACACGAACTGGCGTTGAGAGGCCGGGAGCCAGCCATTTGTCGACCTGCGTACGTAGCGAATATTCATGCGTGGATTTCATGTGCTGCTCCGGCAAACGACTCTTGCTCGACCTCGTTTCGCGCGGACTTGATGCTGTCCGTGGGCCGCCCTGTTTCTTCATCCGGGCTTTGATCTATGGTCCTGCTGAGCGCCGACGCCCTCAGTGCGCTACACCGCGCGAGATGCTTTAAATCCGCAAGTTGAGCAACAAGCTGTCTGGCTGTCCTGCGTTTCATGACAAACCTCCCGCACCGCAACCTGAACTTGATAAAACACTTTAACTGTATGCCTGGATCGCCCGTTTGGGAGCGTTGTAGGCAAAATCGCAACACTTTGTCGCAAAGGGAATAAGCGCCGGATTGATCACCACGTATTTGCGATGGCTGTTTAAATCGGCGGCTGCTCGCCATGTTTGTTTATCGGCACAGGGGATTCGGACTTGAGTGTCGGCGATCAATACCGCGGACGTTTTTTTAGGTAGGGGTGACCGCCGTACGGCAACGGCCGGCTGTCATGGACAAGAGGCGTCACGCTACGCCTCACGCGACAGCGTTGTTATTAGTCGCCCTCAGATGCGCAAATGGCTCCGCCGAAGTATCGAGGGAGCCATTGCGCGGCGCATTGAAAGCATGCAATGGAGGAACAATCAGTCGACGCTTCTCATGGCACCGGCGCGAGCGTGCGCGGCGCGTCGTCGGGCTGAAACGAATTGGCGGCGGCAGGATTCACAGTTGGTGAACGCTACGGACTCGCGGCCGTTCTTTACAGTCCCGCCTCACGCGCCAGCACCGTATCCAGCTCGCGAATGGTCTGATACAACACGCGCGTACCGTCGACCAGCTGTTGCGGTTCGATCCATTCTTCATGGCAGTGGCTGCGGCCGTTCAAACAGGGAATGAAGATCATGCCGATCGGTCCCGTCGCATCAGGCGTCCGCGTGCCGAATCCAAGCGGCAAGGTATGGATAGGGAGGACGAAGACGCGCTGTGCGATCCACTAGCCCGGCGGTACATCTGGACTGCGACATAGGTGAGGACGGCGGCGAACAGCACCGTAAGCAGAAGAACGTTGAGCGAAATTTTGATTTGTTTCCAATCTCTATAAATAGTTATCCGAAATAAAATTTCGTGATCTTAAAAGATAGCGATTCAATTATCGAATGGACGAAATTTGACACAGCCCAAATACAACCAGTTCAACCTGACGGCTGAATATGCGTTGTCGAAGCAGACATCGGTGTATGTGCTGGGCGTATTCCAGAAAGCGGCCGGCGATGCATCCGTCGCCCAGATCGCGGGCTTCAATCCTTCAAGCAACCAGAAGCAGGCGGTGGGACGAGTGGGGATTCGCAGCAGTTTTTGATTCCATGATCTGACCACTGGCAGTACAGCGGCGTGACCGGTTGCGCTATGAAGTTGTGCAACCGGTCACACACCTATAGGTATCTGTATCGCACAGTCTTATCGTCTGATGAATCGAATGACGTGCTTGTTTCACTGCTACGGGTTATCCCAGCCCTACATTCCGGTACCGCTTTGCCGTAAAGAAGACAGGCATAGCGTTCGGCAACGCCCGACGCCGCGCATTTAATCAGACGATTCAATTTAGGCGATGGCGGAAACATGAAGAAGATGACGTTGAATCAGAAGCTAGGATCAATGATCGCCGTGCTATGGCTCGGACTGGTCGCGATCGGAGTCATAGGGGCATGGCAAGGCCGTTCATCAACGATGGACGATCGTCGTGATCAGTTGAAAGCGCTGGTCGCCGAAGGTATCAGCACCGTGACGCATTTCCAGAGTCTCGCCGCGAACAAGACGATCTCCGAAGACGAGGCGAAAAAGCGCGCGCTTGAAGTGCTTTCTTCAATGCGCTACGGCACGGACGGCTACATCTCGGTCAACGACTCGCAGGCCACGATGATCATGCATCCGATCAAGCCGGCCATGAACGGGCACAACTTCGCGAACTTCACCGACCCGGCGGGCAACAAGCTCTTTATCAATCTCATCAACGCGGCCAACTCGACGCCCGATGGCGGCTTCGCCAACTATCTGTGGTCGAAGCCCGGCAGCGATGCCCCGGTGCCGAAGATGAGTTTCGCGAAGCACTTCGTGCCGTGGGACTGGATCGTCGTGACCGGCATGTACACGGATGACATCGACGCCGCGTTCTACGCAAGCGCGCTGCGCTGGTTCGCAATCACGGCCGTACTCGGCGTGCTCGCTTCAGTGGTCATGTTGCTGGTGTTACGCAGCATCAAGCGCGAACTCGGCGGCGATCCGTCGATTGCTGTCAGCGCGGCACAACGCATTGCACGAGGCGACCTGACCACGCACGTACCGCTTGCCGACGGCGATTCCCACAGCCTGATGTTCGCGTTGAGCGAGATGCAGAGCGGCTTGGTGGAAACCGTCACGCGCGTGCGCACCG
Source organism: Caballeronia udeis (assembly GCF_001544555.2). GTDB lineage: Bacteria > Pseudomonadota > Gammaproteobacteria > Burkholderiales > Burkholderiaceae > Caballeronia > Caballeronia udeis. Next base: position 186,768 of record NZ_FCOK02000004.1, read on the forward strand.
GGACCGAGAACATCAACGTGGGAGCATCGGAGATTGCAGCGGGGAATACCGACCTGTCGCAACGCACCGAGCAGCAGGCGGCCGCACTCGTACAGACTGCATCGAGCATGGACGAGATGACGGCGAACGTGAAGCAGAACGCCGACAGCGCGACGCAAGCGGCCAAGCTGGCCGGCGAAGCCGCCGATGTGGCCCAACGCGGCAGCGGCGTGGTTGAACAGGTCATTCACACCATGACGCGCATTACGGAAAGCTCGAAGCAGATTGGCGACATCATCGGCGTAATCGACGGCATTGCGTTCCAGACCAACATCCTGGCGCTGAACGCGGCCGTGGAGGCTGCGCGCGCCGGTGAACAAGGACGCGGGTTTGCCGTGGTGGCAGCAGAAGTGCGCAGCCTCGCACAACGCTCGGCGACCGCCGCGAAGGAGATCAAGGCGCTGATCGGGACGTCGACGGAGACGGTGAAGGAAGGCGCGTCGCTGGTGTCGAACGCCGGCGCCACGATGGGAGAAATCGTGAGTTCGGTGCGCCGAGTGAACGAGATCCTCGATGAAATCAGCCACGCTTCGAATGAGCAAAGTGCCGGTATTGAACAGGTGAACCGCGCAGTGGGTGAAATGGACCAGGTGACGCAGCAGAACGCGGCGCTGGTGGAAGAAGCGGCAGCGGCGGCGCATTCACTGAAGGATCAGGTCGATGTGCTGCGTGAAGCGATCGGGAGCTTTTCGCTGCCGGCTTGAGCGGCTCTATTGAGTTGCACGATGAACGAAAGGGCCATTCATTTGGCCCTTTCGTCTTGAATCCCCAGGCACTCTGTATTGCGCTACGGGTCAGTTTTGCAACGGATGATCGAGGAAAAAGCGCATCATGATCGTGCTCGCATCAGGGCCCATTGAATCGGTGTACGAACCATTGGCGTTACCACCCGCCCACGCGTGCGGTGCGCCGTGAATAAGCCACAGCTCTGCATCAACGCCGTCCGCTGATTTCAGCCGTTCCACCGTGCTCGTACGCTTGCCCGCTTCGGCACGGGAGGTCTCGTCGAACACCACGGCCTGAGCGCCGAAACCACGCAGCAGCCCAGCCGCATTCGACGGATGCACAGTTGCGTCGGCATCACCGTGAAACACGATCAGCGGTCGCTTCGGTGCTTCCGCTCGACGAGCACGAGGTGGCTTTCCGCCCCGCATGGCCGCCAGCGCGGACTGCAGGTCATGTGCCGAACCCACGGCCAGCCCTGAATGCACGCACGCCGCGGCGTAAAGATCCGGATACGCCTGGACCATGATGGCGGCCATGGCCCCACCCGCCGACAAACCGGCCACGAATACCCGCGACGGGTCGACTGCTTGCTTCGACATCACTTCACGCGTGATGCCTGCGATCAATGCCGGCTCGCCGCTGTCTCGCCGTTGATCAGCGGGCTTGAACCAGTTCCAGCACTTCGATGCGTTCGCCCCCTGCGGCTGCACCGGATACACCACGATGCATCCGTCGCGCTCTGCCAGCGCGTTCATTTGCGTGCCTGCGGCGAAGTCATCGGCATCCTGCGTACAGCCATGCAGCATCACCACCAGCGGCAAGGGCCGGCCGTTGTGATGCTTCGGCACATAAAGCTTGTAGTTCCGATGACCGGCGGCGTTGCTGAACGTATGCGTCGTGAAGGTGCCCGGATACGTGACAGCCGGCGCATCTGTATTCGTTTGGGGTGCCGGCTGAGCGTGCCCGCCAAGCGCACGCTGCAGTGCTGCCGTTGCTTCCTGCGGGCCGCGCGTGCGCAGCAGCTTCATTGCATCCTGCATTGAATGCAGGAATTCTTCACTGAGTTTCATTATCTTTCCCATTATTCCCTGCTTTTCTTTCTATAAGCATCACTAAGCAATCCGGCTGGCCAATGCAGCTTTCACCGCAGGCGAGGCGTGAAAAGCGCCGAGCACGACGATCGATGCGATCGTTTCGAGCGCCAGTTCGGGGGACACGTCGGCAGCGATGCTCGCGAGTCCCAACACCTGAATATCGAACCGCTCGCCCGCCTCTCGTGCCGCTTCAAGATCGCGCTTCGAAAAGTGCTGCATGCCCAGCACCAGCGCGCGCCGTGTCACCGTTTCGTTCAGGACCTGAGCGTGGGTCGCCAGCTGGTTGCGGATAGCCGTACGAATCAGGTCCGTGCGGTTGGAATAGAACCCCTCTTCCACCAGCAGGTCGATCTGCCCCAGGTCAACCGGACCCAGGTTGATCGTGATCTTCTCCGTCTCACCGCCCTTCGGCCTGAGTACTTCAACTTTCTCAATCATCAAAAACATCCCATTACCATCCAATGAGATGGTTATAGGCTGGTTTTTGGGGTGCGTCAAGGTTTTTTCCGGTCGTCAGGAGCGACGGAAACGGGAACGAGGGCTGGAAGTTCGCGGAAGATCGACAATCGGCCGTGGATGGCGGGGATTGACTGGCGACCGTGGGGTATCGGCGCAAGACGTGATCAAATCTCACGCCCCCTGAGTCACTCCCCGCTCCGGCACCACCCTGCGCACCATGAACCAATAAAACAGCGCGGAGCATCCCGCAATCAACCCGCCTGAAATCAACGCGATCGAATAAGAGCCGGTTTTATCGACGATAAACCCCGCCACCACCGGCGAGAACGCGCCGCCGAAATACCCGCCGAAGTTCTGGATCGCGCTGACGGAGGCGACCATCGACTTGGGCGCAACGTCCGACGCCAGCGCCCACGCCGCGCCAATGATCGCTGCGAGGAACGCAAGACCCAGCGTCATCAGCGTGATGGTGAGACCGAGGGAATTGACGAAGGGGATCGCCACTGCTGACGCCGCCGCGCCAATCGCGCAGATCACGATCCACATGCGCTTGGCGTCAATAGACGTCGCCATTCCGCGATCGACCATCTTCTTGGTCAGATACCCCACGATGATTTCGCCTGCCGCGCCGCCAATCCATGGAATGCTCGCGTAAATACCGAGTTGTACGAACGATATATGGAATCGATCGAGCAAATACAACGGCAGGAACACGAGGAACAGGTTCCACAACCAGATTGCGCAGAAGTAGCCGAGGATCATGCCCCACACGCTGCGGTGCGTGAACAATCCGCGCCACTCGTGGGTTGAATTGCTGATCGACCGCTCGCGGCCGCCTCCGCCCGCTTCTATATAAGCAAACTCTTCCTTCGAAAGCCGCTTGCTCTGCTCGGGATTTCGATAAAGAAAAAGAAAAACGATAGCGAATGCAATGCCGACAGCCCCAGCCACATGAAAGAGCGAGCGCCATCCAAACGCGATCATCAACGCGACGAGCACAGCGGGGGCAAGCGCAGGCCCCCATTTTGACGATGAATCCCAGATGCCCGTGGCAAACCCGCGTTCCTTGGTCGGGAACCACGCGGCGGTAATCTTCGCCGAGGTCGGCCAGCACGGCGCTTCGCCGACCGCCAGCAACGCGCGCATCACGAGCAGTGCGCTGACCGACCCGACCACGCCGGTCATGTAGGTCGCAATGCTCCACCAGATCATGGCAACCGCGTAGGCCTTCTTTGCGCCGAAGCGGTCGATCACCCAGCCCGCCGGTAATTGCATGACCGCGTAAGTCCACGCGAACACGGTGCCAAGCAAGCCGATCTGCGTGCGTGAAAGCCCAAGTTCGCGAATCATTTCCGGTGCGGCGATGGAAAGACTCGCCCGGTCGATGTAATTAATGATGCCGCCCGCCACCAGCCATATCAGCACGGTCCAGCGAAAATTCATGCCGGCGCCGGCTGCTACTCCGGCTGGAGATACGAGCTTGTCAGCCACATCCGTCTCCTCGTCTACGCGAATGGACGCCTTTTCACAGGCTTTTAATGGTCACACTATATTTCGCGTTGAATGGGAGCGGTAACGGAGTAAACCCGGACTTAAATCATCAATAGTCTGACTATATTTCCACTAATTGGTTAAATTGAATCGCCATCAAGCGCGGCGCGCACCGCCGTCCTCGAGCACGCTGTCCGCATCAACGCGTGCGCTTTCGAGCTGCACCAGACTGGCCTGCCGCGCGCCCAACGGATCGCGGCTTTGAATGGCCGTCAGGATCGCCTTGTGCCTCGGCAAGGAGAGCGCGTGGGTATCGGGATGACGACTGGTCAGGCGGATGGATTCGGACAATGCGAGCGACAGCATATTGCCGATGTACGCAAGCATGTCGTTGTGCGTGGCTGCCATGATCGCGCGATGAAACTCCAGGTCGGGCTCGAGCAATTCCGGCGCGGTTGCGGCCGCTTCCATGCGCTCGTAAGCCGCCTCGATCCGTGCAAGGTCGTCACTGCTGCCGCTGGTCGCCGCGAGCGCTGCAGCAGCAGGTTCAATGATGCGCCGCACGGTGAGCAGCGCGCGGAAGAATTCGCCTTCGGGCACGCTGCTGAGCGTCCAGTGGAGCACGTCGGGATCTAGCATGTGCCAGTCGGCGCGCGGCCTGACGACACTGCCCACCCGCGGCTTCGACACCACGAGCCCCTTCGCGACCAGCACGCGTGTCGCCTCCCTTAGCACGGGACGGCTCACGCCGTAGGTCTCGCACAGCAGCACTTCGGCGGGCAGCCGTTCACCCGGCGCAACCTTGCCGCCGACGATATCCATGCCGAGATCCTGCACGATGCGCCCGTGCATGCTTTTGCCTTGCTGGAGATGTCGATAGTCCATGTTCAGTGAAAGAAAGCCTCGGTCCTGACCGACGTACGCATAGCATAAGCACCGCGAAAAGTCCAAAATAGTATGACTAAATTGCGGGTAAAAGCGTCCGAATTGTTATGGGGACAAGATTTAGTATTACTTTAATTAAAAAAGGATACCGGAGACGAAATCTTGAATCGCGAAACACGCGTCATCAGGCTGATGACGGCCAAGCTCATCCCGTTTCTCATTCTGCTCTATCTGGTCGCCTACATTGACTGCTCCACGCTCGGCTTCGCCAAGCTGCAGATGAACGCGGATGCCGCTATTGGCGATGCAGCGTACGGTCTCGGCGCGGGCCTGTTTTTCATCGGCTATTTCCTGTGCGAAGTGCCGAGCAACGTCTTCCTGGTGCGCTTCGGCGCGCGCCGCTGGTTCGCGCGCATCCTGATCACGTGGGGCGCCATCACGGTAGCCATGTCGCTCATCAACGGACCGGTGAGCTTCTACGTGCTGCGGTTCCTGCTTGGCGCGGCCGAAGCGGGTTTTTATCCCGGCGTGGTGTTCTACCTGAGCCAGTGGTTTCCGGCGGCATCGCGGGCGCATATTCGGTTTGTTCCTGTTGTCCCAGCCCTTCGCGCTGATCGTGACGGGGCCGCTCGCCGGCGGTTTGCCAGGCATGGAAGGTGGCGGAATGAAGATCCAGGCTAAAGACTCAGGCGGCCCATTGTTTCAATCGCGCTCGTGGACACAGCGGATTTTGCAAATCCAACCCCGAGTGCGAGCAACCGGCTCCACAGTCTCAGCCGCGTCCCAAAGCACGGCTCAAATGCGATAATCCCGGCCTGTCACCTTGTTTTCCGGAGAATCATCCAATGAGCCGCCTCGACAACCCGTTTCACGACCAGGAGGCCGGCCGTGCCGACTCGACGCAAGACACTACCCGCATCGACGACGTCCGCATCGGTGCCGTCCGTCCGCTGATTTCCCCCGCGCTGCTGCAAGACGACTTGCCCGTGCCGCTCGCGGTGCAGGCGCTGGTTGAAAAAAGCCGCGTTGAAATAGCCGACATTCTTCACGGCGGCAACGACCGGCTGGTTGTTGTCGTCGGACCGTGCTCGATTCACGACCATGACCAGGCGCTTGAATACGCCCATCTCCTGAAGGCCACCGCTGACGAACTGCGCGACGACCTGCTGATCGTGATGCGCGTGTACTTCGAAAAACCCCGCACCACGGTGGGCTGGAAGGGTTACATCAACGACCCGCTTCTGGACGGCACATTCCGGATCAACGAAGGCCTGCGCCGTGCACGCCAGCTACTGCTGGACATCAGCGGCATCGGCTTGCCGACGGGCACCGAGTTTCTCGACCTGCTGAGCCCGCAGTACATCGCGGACCTGATTGCATGGGGTGCTATCGGCGCGCGTACGACCGAGAGTCAGAGCCATCGGCAACTGGCGTCCGGGCTTAGCTGCCCTATCGGTTTCAAGAACGGCACAGACGGCGGCGTGCAGATCGCGGCGGATGCAATCGTCGCGGCGCAAGCAAGCCACGCGTTCATGGGCATGACCAAGATGGGCATGGCTGCCATCTTCGAAACCCGCGGCAATGCGGACGCGCACGTGATCCTGCGCGGCGGCAAGAAGGGGCCGAACTACGATAGCGAAGGGGTCGCCGCCGCCTGTGCCGCACTGAAGGACGTGGGCCTTCGTGAGCAGGTGATGATCGATTGCTCGCATGCGAATTCGGGCAAGTCGCATCTGCGCCAGATCGAGGTAGGTCAGGACATCGCGCGGCAACTCAGCGGCGGCGACTCGCGCATTATCGGCGTGATGATCGAAAGTCATCTGGAAGAAGGCCGGCAAGACCTGAAGCCCGGTGTAGCACTGCGACGCGGCGTCTCCATTACCGATGCCTGCCTCGCGTGGACACAAACCGAACCGGTCTTGCAGACACTTGCTGCTGCAGTACGTGAGCGCCGCAAGCACTGATACCGAGTCAATACGAAGCTCCGCGAGCTTCGTTGAACGTTGCATTGCCGCAAACCTGTCGCGTGCTCACGCGTTTGTTCAATCCTCCTCTGTAGCACTGCGCATGCCACGCTGATCTTGCACTCCGAGCGGGGCAAGATCAGGGCATTGCATAGCTTCACTTTGAATTTCATTAGGCATAGACTAAATCCGTCAGCGTCGCTCACTCGTTGAAGTGAGTCGACGTGAGTCGTCTTGCATCAAGCGTTTTTCGTAGTGACTCGCCAAGTTGATCCGGGCAATACGCCCGCACCAACTCGTGCCCACCAACGTACAACCGAGGCGACACATCATGGCTGACACGAGTTACATGGCGCGCAAATCCGTTGCGGATATAGTCAAGAGTGCTGACGGCGGCGAGCGCCCGCTAGCGAAAACGCTGGGCGCACTCAGCATTACGGCAATGGGCATTGGCGCCATCATCGGCGCCGGCATCTTCGTGCTGACAGGCACCGCCGCCGCCCAGTTCGCGGGACCGGCCATCATCCTGTCGTTCATTCTGGGCGGTATTGCGTGCGCGTTTGTCGGGCTGTGTTATTCCGAACTCGCGGCCATGCTGCCCGTGTGCGGCAGCAGCTACACCTACACATACGCCACGCTGGGCGAGGTGTTTGCATGGATCATCGGCTGGGACCTGATCCTCGAGTACGCCATGGGCGCGTCCACCGTTGCGGTCGGTTGGTCGGGCTATATCGTCAGCCTGCTCCATAACGTGGGCATCTCCATTCCACCCCGGCTGGCGGCGGCTCCCGGCACCATGGTGAAGCTTGCCGACGGAACATCCGTGGCGGGCATGGTCAACCTGCCGGCTGTCTTCATCATCGCGATCCTCACGTTGATGCTTGTGATGGGGACCAAGGAGTCGGCGCGGCTCAACAACGTCATGGTCGCGATCAAGCTGTTTGTCGTGGTGGCGTTTCTCGCGCTGGGCGTGTTCTTCGTGCATCCCGCGAACTGGCATCCGTTCATCCCGGCGAACACGGGCGAGTTCGGCAACTTCGGCATGAGCGGAATCCTGCGTGGCTCCGCGGTCGTGTTCTTTGCGTTCATCGGTTTCGATGCGGTATCGACCTGTGCCCAGGAAGCCAGGAAACCGCAGCGCGACATGCCGATCGGCATTCTCGGCTCACTGGTAATCTGCACGATCCTGTACATCGCGGTGGCGGGGGTGCTCACCGGACTTGTGCCTTATGGCGAATTGAACGTGCCCGATCCTATTGCGAGGGGCGTGGACGTGATTGGCCTCACGTGGTTCTCCATCCTGATCAAGATTGGCGCGCTGACCGGCCTGACGACCGTGATCCTTGTGCTGTTGTACGGACAGAGCCGCATCTTCTTCACGATGTCGCAGGATGGCTTGCTGCCCGGATTGTTCGCGCAGGTTCATCCCCGCCTGAAGACGCCTCACCTCAGCCAGACCATGATTGGCGTGGTCGTTGCCATTGTCGCGGCCTTCACGCCAATCAGCGTGCTGGGCGAGATGGTGAGCATCGGCACGCTGTTCGCCTTCGTCCTGGTGTGCGGCGCAGTGATCTACCTGCGGCGCAGCGACTCCGATGCAAGCCGGCCGTTTCGTGTGCCGGGCGTGCCGGTCGTGCCCATCCTCGGCATCCTGTTTTGCGTGCTCCTAATGACCGGCCTGCCACTCGTCACGTGGGCGCGACTGGTGGTCTGGCTGGTGATCGGGCTCGTGATCTACATCTCGTATGGACGCAATAACTCGCGGCTGCGGCATCCGGAGCGGCACGCGGGATAACAATGCAGCCCGTGTCGCGCGGCGGCAGCTTGGGGCAGGGTCAGACACCCGCGCTTCGCACGACGCAGACCAGCATGTACTGGCCGGCGGATTCAAAAACAATTCGAAGGGGACCCGGAGGGGTTTCAGGCAGGCTGGATGTTCGACGCCTGCTTGCCCTTCGGGCCCTGGCCAATATCGAAACTCACCTTCTGGTTCTCGAGCAGTGACTTGAAACCTTCAGTCTTGATCTCCGAGAAATGGGCGAACAACTCTTCGCTGCCGTCATCGGGGGTGATGAAACCAAAACCCTTTGCATCGCTGAACCACTTTACTCGTCCGGTCGGCATGGCCGTCTCCTTGCTGGAAAAAGGGGAACGGTATCACGCGCGACCGTTTTCGCTCGCGCGGCTTTTTTGCCCGCCCGCCGGCGGAACGCCAATCCCTGCCGTCGGCCCGGGCGGAAAACCCCTCCGGAAGCCCGTGCGCATGCTTCTCAGCGTTTATCTCAGCGTTTACCTTTACTTATAAAAAATCTTTTCATATGTGAAAATTTAGCGTGAAACCCATGCGGGGAACCGCATCGAAAGGACCCACAACCGAACAAGGAGCATCAATGGTCAAGCGTGTCGAAGGCAAAAACATCGTGGTGACGGCTGCCGGAAAAGGCATTGGACGGGCTTCCGCACTGATGCTGGCGGCCGAAGGTGCTCACGTCTGGGCAACCGATATCGACGAAAGCGCACTCGCCGAACTCGCCCGCGAGGCAGGCGCCGGCTCTACCTTGCGCACTGCACGGCTGAACGTGCTGGATTCCGCCGATGTCGACGCGTTCGCCGCGACCACCGGCCCGCTCGACGTGCTGTTCAACTGCGCCGGTTACGTCCACGACGGCAACATCCTCAAGTGCGCGGACAAGGACTGGGATTTCAGCTTCGACCTGAACGTCAAGGCCATGTACCGGACCATTCGCGCATTCCTCCCCGCGATGATCGAGGCAGGCAAAGGGGCATCGATCATTAACATGGCCTCGGCGGCGTCAAGCGTGAAAGGCGTGCCAAACCGCTTTGTTTATGGCGCCTCGAAGGCGGCCGTGATCGGTTTGACGAAGTCCGTCGCGGCGGATTTCGTCGGCCAGGCCATCCGTTGCAACGCGATTTGCCCCGGCACGATCGAATCGCCGTCGCTGCGTGGACGGATCGCGAGCCAGGCGGCGGCGTCGCATCTCGACGAAGAACAGGTCCGTGCCGCGTTCGTCGCGCGTCAGCCTATTGGCCGTGTCGGGCGCGCGGAAGAAGTCGCGGCGCTGGTGACTTACCTTGCTTCCGACGAATCCGCGTTCACCACCGGCGCGATCCACATGATCGACGGCGGCTGGTCGAACTGATCCTGATTGATTCGTATAGCTTGAGAATATAAAAACACAAGAGGAGACCTCCATGTCAGGATCGATTCCGCTCGCGGCGAGCCCGGAAGCCGCCGCGCTTGAAGAAAATGCGTATCGAAAGGCGGTGTGGCGGATCGTACCGTTGCTGATCGTCTGCTTCATCTTCGCTTACTTCGATCGCGTCAACATCAGCTTCGCCAAGCTGCAGATGCAGGGTGACCTGGGCCTCTCCAACGCCGCGTACGGCTTTGGCGCCAGCATCTTCTTCGTGGGCTATTTCATCTTCGAAATCCCCAGCAACCTGATCCTGAGCCGGGTCGGCGCGCGCGTCTGGATCGCACGCATCATGATCTCGTGGGGCATTGCCTCGGCCGCGATGATGTTCGTCACATCGGAGACGTGGTTCTACGTGCTGCGCTTCGTGATTGGCGCGACAGAAGCGGGTTTCCTGCCTGGCATCATCCTGTACTTCACATACTGGTTTCCTGCCAAGCGGCGAGCACGTATCAATGCGCTTTTCATGACGTCGATCTCCATCTCGGGCGTGATCGGCGGTCCCTTGTCGGGCTTCATCATGACGCGCTTCGCCGGTCTCGGCGGGTTGGCGGGCTGGCAGTGGCTGTTCCTGCTCGAAGGTTTGCCGACCGCCCTGCTCGGCCTGCTGGTGCTCGCCATTCTCGACGACCGCATTGCCAGCGCGAAATGGCTCAGCGCTGAAGAGAAGGCCGTGCTGCAAGCCAACCTGGATCGCGAGGATCATGGCACGTCGCATAAATTCATCGACGCCATGCGCCAGCCCGGCACGCTGCTGCTCTCGCTGATCTATCTTTTCATGCTGATGGGACTCTATGGGCTGACGTTCTGGATGCCGCAACTGATCAAGAACACCGGCATCACCAGCCCGATGACCATCGGCCTGCTCACCGCCATTCCGTATGCCGCGGCGGGCATCGGCATGGTGGCGCTGGGCAGGAGTTCGGACCGGCGCGGCGAACGGCGCTGGCACCTCGGGCTGGCGGTCGGCGTGGGCGGTATCGGTTATATGCTGAGCGCGTATTTCGCCCATGACACCACGCTTGCCATGATCTCACTCGTGATTGCGGCGGTGGGTGCGATCGGTTGCCTGCCGGTGTTCTGGACCTTGCCGCCTGCGTTCCTGAGCGGCACGGCAGCGGCCGGCGGCATCGCGTTGATCAACTCGATCGGCAACCTGGGCGGCATCATCAGCCCGTATCTGGTCGGCAAGGTGGTCGATATCACCGGCGTGCCCTCCGGCGGCTTGTACGCCATTGCGGCGGTCCTGATCCTGGCGGCCCTGCTGATTCTCTTCGGCTTGCCCGAGCGCATTGCCAACCGCGATCAAGCGCTTTGACTGCCTCGCCCGGCTTGATGACAACGCGCTCTTTTTCGCTCACTACATTGCCATGAATACAGTTCTGAAACCCTCCAGGAACGCGTCCGGCGAGAACGCCGACAGCCCGCGCTACACGGCCCCCGCCCTCGAAAAAGGACTCGATATTCTCGACGTGCTCGTGGACACGGCCGAGGGTTACACGCTCAACGAACTATCGGTGAAACTCGGCCGCACCGTGAGCGAAATCTTTCGCATGGTCGTGACGCTCGAGCGCCGCGGTTATGTACAGGGTGATCACAACGACCGTTACACGCTGACGCTCAGGCTCTTCGAGATGGCGCACCGGCAACAGCCCATCCGGTCGCTGACCGCCATGGCGCTGCCGCTGTTGCGCGATCTCGCGAATACGACGCGGCAGTCGTGCCATTTATCGATCTACAACAGCGGCCGCGTAGCGGTCATCGCGCAAGTCGATAGTCCCGAGCGATGGTCCTTCGGCTTGAAAGTCGGCGCGGTGATGGGCCTCACCGATACCTCGTCAGGCCACGTGCTGCTCGCGTTTCGCGACGTTGCCGAACGGGAGCGGATGCTCGCCGCGCATACGCGCGTGGAAGGCGAGAACGACGTGGAGCCGGCGGTCCTGCTTGCGTTGCTCGACGAGATTCGCGCGACCGGGCATGAGATCGTGCCCAGCCGGCAGATGCGCGGGGTGACCAACATGGCCTTTCCCGTGATTGGAAGCAGTGGCGACGCCATTGCCGCGGTCAACGTGCCGTACCTCGAGCGTATTGATAAAAAGATCAATCCCGAGTTCGACGAGGTTTGCAGGATGGTCGGCGAGATGGCCGGCCGCTTGTCCGCGCTCATGGGGTTCAGCGGTTACAACCTCGAAGGCGAATAGATCCTTTTTGCCTTGGGCACGAGCGCTTGAATGCCCCCGCATCCGAGCGCTCATTCTTAAGCGTTTGCGTGGAAAAAAATTAAAAATAAATCGATCTGGTTTTATCGCCATTTAATCGCGTTGACGAAATAAATGCGCAACCGTATAAAACCAACAACGCCACCCTTACGCAGTCTTTCAATAATCCGACGCCACTATTCGCGGTCTAACCCGAATATGCCCGGTCGATCCAACCATTCAGCCTACGGTGAAGACATCATGCGACAGACCAAGATCTCTATTTGCCTGCCAACGTGCAATCGCCCCGAACTGCTGATGGCATCGCTCACCTCGTGTCTTGCCCAAACTCACGCGAACATTGAAATAGTCATTGGCGACGATTCCAGCGATACCCGTACGCGCAACCTGATCGATACAACGTATTTGCACGAAACGCGCATCTCTTATGTCAAGAATGAACCGCCGCTTGGGCAGGCAGACAATATCGCCAGTCTTTTCGAGCGGGCGACGGGCGATAAAATCCTGCTTATCCACGATGACGATGCGCTCAAACCCGACTGTATAGAACGCCTGCTGTCCGTCTGGAACCTTCACCCGGACCTGGAAATCGCATTCGGCGACCAATATCAAATGGACGATACCGGGCGCGTGGATATGGAAGCCAGCCGTAAGCTCAATACGGATTACCACCGCACGGAAGCCGTGACCGGCCTGCAAGACAATCCGGGGCGCACCGGCCTGATCCAGATGATGCCGAACAACGGTTGGCTCGCCAACGCGGATCTGGTCAAGAAAATCAGTTACCGGAAGCAGTACGGCATTGGCTGCGAATTCGTGTTCGGCGCGCAGATCTGCATTGCAGCCACGAAGGTGTATTACCTCAAGGAATACGTGTCGTTTTATCGGAAGACCGATGTCTCGATGTCCAAGACCACGGCACGCTCCACCACCGCTGCGGCCGTATTGGCGTACGACTTTCTCAAGTCGCTCAAGCTGGACAGCAGCCTTGAGTCTGCGCGCGAGCTGGCGCTCAAGCGGATCGTGCCCATTGTCGTGTCGGTGTACGCACGCAACCATCAACCCATGCAGGGCCTCAGCATCGCGCTTGCGCATCTGTATGCGTACAACTACGGGCTCAGCAAACGCCTCTACTTCCACCTGATGCTGATCCTCAAGGGATTCGCCAGCACGGGAAGCTACAAAAGCAGCACGCAGAACGGCTGAAGCAGGACAGCTTCCTTCAGATTCAAGCCCGGGCTCATCGTGCGCCCGGGCTTGAATCCCTATCGCCCGGCTTCACCATCCCCCTCGCTATTCCCCCGATCCCGATCAACGCACTTCTGCGTCATCGCGAAACCGCCCACACGTAAAACACTTTGCAGTACATTCGTCAGGCGCCGCAATGACGGAAACAGCAGAACACAGCCCGGGCATTGTTCTGACAATTAGGCGTGACGAACACCGAATGCACATCCAAGCACTAAGAGCGTCCGACTCACGAAAGTTTTTCGGGAAAATCCGCCATGCTGAATCTCATCGCCTGTTTGTTCGGACGCCGTGTGCCCGCAAAACGCCGTTCCTTGCTTCCAGCGGCGCCCCCCGCCGCCAACGCCGAAGACCATAGCTCCTCCACGTTGCCACCGGACTTCATCGGCATCGAGATTGCACAAGCGCGGCGTCATAGGCAGGCGGTCGGGCTCGACCCGCTGCCTGACGAGCATTCCGGCAACCTGCACGATGCCGCCGGCATACCCGGCCTCGCCATCTCGGGTGGCGGTATTCGCAGCGCGGTATTTTCACTCGGCGTCCTGCAGGCCATGGCGGATCAGCAAGTGCTGAAACACTTCAGCTATGTATCGACGGTATCGGGCGGAAGCTACATCGGCGCGTTCTATGGCAGCCTTTTTGTTCCCGATACCTTGCGCACCGGCGGCACGCAAACACCGCCAGGCGAGTTCAAGACAAAAGCGCAAAAGGCTGCCGATACGCTGGGTCCAAAGGCATCCGCCAGCAAGCCCACCTCAGTCACGCCCATTGCGTACCTGCGCGATAACTGCAACTACCTCGTGCCGAACGGCATGAGCGATGTGCTGCAATCCATTGCCTTCTCGCTGCGAAACTGGTTCGCGTTGCAATATGTCATAGGGGTGTCGCTGCTGACCATCCTGCTCTGGATCAGTCTCGCGAATTACACGATCTTTCACTTCGCCAGCTTCGCCGATCATTGGCACCCGCTGCTCAAATCGGTTCCCGGCCTGCTGGCGCTGGCGGTTTCCATCCTGCTCATTTCACCGTTGAGCCGTGCATACTGGCTCACGCAAAATCTCGCTCAGGGAACACATCCGATCTACAAGGTATTGCCTGCCGCCTCGCTGGTGCTGGTGACCCTGATCGCCCTGGTCAGCGTGGAGATCAATCGGCCAGGGACCATCATGCCGGTGCATTCCTCGGCGGCCGCATCGGCCGGCCGGGCTTATTCGTTTATCGGCGTCGGCGCATGGTTCGTGATCCTTACCGAAATCCTTGCTGTCGTAGCGTTCGCTATTGCATGGAGCTTCGTGAACCGTAACGCGTCGCCGGGAACGTCGGGCATGGCATGGCGCGCCGGTCCGAGAGCTACGCCCGCGTCCCGCCTCGATAGCCGCGCATTTGCGGACCGCCTGCGCAACGCATTGACGAACGCGTACACCACGCCGCTTCGCTTCGGCCGCCATCGCTTCTTTTCCGGTCCGATCCAGGTCATGATCTGGGCAGCCGCCATCGCCGCCATTGATGCGATCGGGCAGATAGGCTACGCATGCGCGCCCGTCTTCGCTCACCATTTTTTCGGCTCGGGCACTGCTTCGCAAGCGTGCGCGTTCGCGACGTCGAGCGAGGCCGCAACTGCAACTGCAACCGCAACCGCAACCACTACCGCTACCGCCGATGGTTCATTCGTGCCTGCTTCGCTTGGCGTGCTGGCAAGTTCCGGTGCGGCGATCTGGGCGGCGGCCAAGTTCCTTTTGTCCCAGGGCAGCACCGTCACGGACCGGCTGATGAAAGTACCGCGGATCGTGCTTGCCTCGGTCGCCGCCATACTCGCCGCATTGCTCACGCTGACGTTCTGGTCAATCGCCGCCCGCGCCGTCGCTGCCGCATTGAAGCACTATGCAGACAAGTCCGCGCTTCTCGACCGGCTCCCGAGCGCCTTGCAGGATGCCAATCACAACGGCCTGCTGTTCCTTGGGGCCACCTGCTGCGTCATACTGATCCTCGCGATCATTGATGGCCTCTGCATCCAGTTTCTCAATCTCTCGACCTACCAGCGCTTTTACAGCACGCGTCTCACGCGTGCGTTCATTGGCGCGACCAATAGCGTACGGCTCGATCAGGCGAACCGCCGCGACGTCACGTCGCTCGTTCCCGGCGACAGCATTGCGATGGGCCAGTATTACCACGGCCTGAGTTGCGCGCCGGTGCATCTGATCAACACCACGGTCAACAAGACCATCGACTGGAATTCGTCGCTGGTGCAGCGTGGTGCGCGCGGCATGATCATGAGCATCGGGCCGGCGGGCATGACCGTTGGCGCAAAACTCGGCGTGCTGCAATGCGAATGGAATCGCGCGAACGACATCTCCACGCCCGCTTCGCACATCCTGTCCGGCCACCCGACACCGGGCATCTGGCTCGAGTCAATGATGCTGGGCGACTGGATCGCGATCTCGGGCGCGGCGGTGAGCACCGGACTTGGACAAATGACGCGTCCGGGTTATTCGCTGTTGCTGGGCATTGCCAACATTCGCCTTGGGTACTGGTGGGACACGTACTCCGCGCCGCTTCGCCAAAGCACAACGAGCAACCCGCGTGCACGCGTACCGATTCCGGACAACAAAGATCCCAAGCACCCTTTTCGCGAGAAGGTGTTCGGTACGCAGTTCTGCCTGACCAGCGAACTGCTCGGACAGTTCGACGGACCGCGAGGCCGGCGCTGGTATCTGACGGACGGCGGTCACTTCGAGAATACCGGCGCATACGAATTGCTGCGCCGCCAGATGGCGTTCATCGTCATACTCGACAACGGTTGCGATCCGACCTACGAGTTTGACGATCTGGCTAACCTGACGCGGCGGGTTCGCGTCGACTTCGGTATCGAAATTTATGAATCATCGTGCAAGATCACTTCGCCCGATGGCTTGCGGCTGAACCCACGCATGATTGCGAAATCGTTCGATGAATTTGCGAAAGACCCGGACTATCTCGCGATTCGCCTGATGGTTGCGTTTCCGGACGGGCGCACCGGCCAGATCCTCGCGATCAAACCGCGCCTGAGCGCGGCAGCCCCTCATGACGTCCGTCAATACAAGAACACAAGTCCCGATTTCCCGCACGAAACAACCGCTAACCAGTTCTTCGACGACGTTCAATGGGAATCGCATCGCGCGCTCGGGTACTCGCAAGCGCGCGCGTTGTTCGGCTAGGTGGGATGGATTGCGACTGATCGGTCGCGAGCCTGGACAGGTTTTCAGTGCCGGCTAGCCGCCGTCAAGCGCCGAAAGCGTGTCGCGTTTGATCTTCTTCGCGATCGACCACTTGTGGACTTCAGTGGGGCCGTCGTAGATACGAAACGCGCGAATCTCGCGGAACACTTGCTCGACCACCGTGTCGCGCGATACGCCGGTGCCGCCCATGACCTGCACGCAGCGGTCAGCCACGCGGAACAGCGCGTCGGCCACCGCAACCTTTGCCATTGAACTTTCGGATGTACCTAGCGAACCGCCATCGAGTACGGCTGCGCACCAGTCGATCATCAGTTCCGCCTGCTGCAGGTCAATCAGGTTTTCCGCGAGCATGAACCCCACGCCTTCGTGATCGATCAGCAACTTGCCGAATGCGCGGCGCGTGCAGGCGTATTGTGTCGCGATCTCATGCGCGCGCGTGGTCGCGCCATGCCAGCGCATGCAATGCGACAGCCGCGCGGGCGACAGCCTGATCTGCGCATACTTGAACCCTTCGTGCGCTTCGCCCAGCACCTGGCTGTCCGGCACGCGCAACCCGTTGATACGCACCACCGCGTGACCGCCTGGCATTGAACTGTCGATAGTGTCGAGGATTCGCTCGAGATGAATAGCGGGATGCGGCAGGTCGACAAGAAACATGGTCGCCCTGACCTTGTCATCCCCGTCTTCGCCGGTGTTGCTGCGCGCCATCACAATGCCGACCGATGCCCCCTCAGCACCGGTAATGAAGGCCTTCGTGCCTTCGATGACCCAGTGCTCGCCGTCGCATCTGGCCGTGGTCTGCAACATGGAAGGATCGGAGCCCGCACCGCCGTCGGATGCGGGTTCGGTCATGAAGAAAGCCGAACGTGCATTACCCGCTACGAGCGGCGCAAGAAATCGTTCCTTCTGAACGGCAGTGCCGATCTTGCCGATCAGGTACATATTGCCTTCGTCCGGCGCGGCGGTATTTATCGCAACGGGCCCAAGCGGCGACAAGCCTGAGCGCTTCAGGACGGTTGCGGTTTCAAGCTGTGTGAGATGGTCCCCTCCGTCCAGGATATGCGGCGTAAGGACGCCCGCAGCCCGCGCCTTGCCGCGCAATTCCCGCACCAGTTCTTCGCTCGGGCCATGACTGCCGCAACGCGGATCGCGTTCATAAGGGATTACCACGGTGCGCACAAAATCTTCCACCCGCCGGGCGATTTCGCTCGCGCGCTCTGTTTGTACAACGTCCATGCTGCTCATGCAGGTCTCCTTTGATCGATAGATAGCGAGCCGCCGGACCGGCAACCAATGCAACTCATGCAGCGGTCGAATTGTCTGAAGACAATCATAGCCTTGTTCGAGCGCTCGCTCGCTACACGCCTTCATGGCATTGAATGCCGCCAAAGTAACGGCGTGGTCCGCCAATTGCATTTTGCGAGTGCTCGCGGACATTGATTCCGCCTACGCGGTGATACGCTGCCCAAGCGATAAAACAGCAGAACGGGAGGCACAGTGCGCGCGCCGATAGACCAGTCTGGCGGTTCCCTGCCCGCGTTGACCAGCGTCCGCTTCCTTGCTGCCATCACGGTAGTTGTTTCGCATTACTCAGAACTGGGTCTGCTTCGCCTCCCGTCGCAGGTCTTCGATTTCGTCGATGGCGGTCGTCCCGCCGTTTCCCTGTTCTTCGTTCTGTCCGGATTTATCCTCACCTTTACTTACCGCGATCAACTGCCGGTCAAGGGCCCTCGGCCCTTCTATCAGGCGCGGTTTGCACGTATCTATCCCGGCATCTTGCTTGGCCTGGCGTTGTGCGTGCCGACCACGCTGTACCTGCTCGGCGGCAACGATCCGTCGTTGCTCGCGCAATGGTATGCGCTCAAGAATCACGTGTACCTGTCATTGGGCGTGAGTCTGGTCTGCCAGTTGTTATTGCTGAATGCGTGGTTCCCGTTTGCTGCCGTGAACCAGCCCTGGAACGGACCGTCCGACAGCGTTTCGTGTGAAGCGTTTTTCTATCTGATGTTTCCGCTCATGCTGCGAAAAATGATGTCCATGCGCCTGGCGTGGCTGACATTTGCTTGCATCGGCTTCTTCCTGATGCAGGGACTCTGGATCGTGTTCCTGCAAACTTTCCTGCCGTTGTCGCGCAGCGGCTTTCTTGTCGTCGGCCTGCCGTTGAGCCGTCTCTTCGAATTCGTCGCAGGCATCTATGCCGCCATCCTGTTCCACCAACTGCGCGAACACGGCGTGAGCCGACATGCACTAGGAATCAAGCTCGTCAGCAGCGCGTTGATCGCCCTGACGGTCCTTGGCCTATGGCGGCCAGTTTCCCCCGCGTTCTACTTCGCCTCACCATGGTTCGCCGCGTTGATCCTGGGACTCGCACTGCT
Organism: Caballeronia udeis; assembly: GCF_001544555.2. GTDB lineage: Bacteria > Pseudomonadota > Gammaproteobacteria > Burkholderiales > Burkholderiaceae > Caballeronia > Caballeronia udeis. The sequence continues at coordinate 205,698 of NZ_FCOK02000004.1, forward strand.
CGAGCGCCCGGTGATCAACGTGCTGAATCGACGGACCTTCATCAGACTGGGTGAGGCAAGTTATTCGCTGTACCTGATTCACGTGCCGATTGCCTATCTCGCGTATATAGCGGGATTCAGGCAATCGAATGGCTGGATCGCGATGGTGTTCGCCGTCGTGGCGAGCCTGCTGATCTTCCGGTTTTACGAAGAACCCCTGCGCAAGCGGATCCGGACAGGATTCTCGCGCATTGCAAGGCCAGTCGATAAAACGGACCGCATGAGTGCTGCATTCGCCGCGCCAACTTCCAAAGAAAACTAGGCGAGACCCCGCATCGCGCAGAGCTTGTTGATGACGGAGTCCCTGCCGCTTGCCTCCGCTCTTTTCCTTATGCAATTAATGACACGCTAGCGTGCTCGCCCGAGCGCGGCGTATAGTTTGCTGCACATGCAGTCCAAGCTCACGCTGGCGCGTCCACTCCTGCAGTCCGCGCCCCCCGGATTCCACCTTCCCAGGAGAGTCGCGATGACGTCGGTGTTGTTTCGCAACGGTGCGCTGCTGGACCCATTGCAGCCAGAACTCATTCCCGGCCATGAGGTGCTGGTCGAAGACGGGCAAATCAAGGAAGTCTCCGACCGGCCGATCAAATCCGCCAGTGCCCGTGTGATCGATTTGAAAGGCAAGACGGTGATGCCCGGCCTGATCGATCTCCACGTGCATGTCATCGCCGTCGAATTCAACCTCCCCCGTGTGATGACCTTGCCCAACGTGCTCGTCACGCTGCGCGCCGTGCCGTTGATGCGCGCGATGCTGCGGCGAGGGTTCACCACTATCCGCGACGCCGGCGGCGCAGGGTACCCGTTCAAGCAGGCCGTGGAGGCCGGACTGGCGGAGGGCCCCCGCATGTTCGTCTCCGGCCGAGCGCTGAGCCAGACCGGCGGTCACGGCGACATGCGCACGCGCAGCGACTACATGCCACCGGACGCACCCTGCGGCTGCTGTGTCCGCGTAGGCGCCCTCACGCGGGTAGCGGACGGCGTGGACGAGGTGCGCCGCGCCGCGCGCGAGGAACTCCAGATGGGCGCCGACCAGATCAAGATCATGGCGTCGGGCGGCGTGGCCTCGCCGACCGACCCCGTCGGTGCATGGGGATACTCCGAGGACGAGATCCGCGCGATCGTAGCCGAGGCGCGCGGCCGTCAGAACTACGTGCTGGCCCACGCCTACACACCGGACGCCATCGCACGCGCGGTGCGCTGCGGCGTGCGCACGATCGAGCATGGCAATCTCATCGACAACACCACCGCCCGCCTGGTTGCAGAACACAATGCCTTCGTGGTCCCCACGCTGGTGACCTACGAAGCGCTCGCCAGCGAGGGCGGCAAATACGGCCTGCCCGAAGCGAGCCTCGCGAAGGTCGCCGACGTGCATGAAGCTGGCCTCAGGTCCCTCGAGATCATGAAACACGCGGGCGTGCGCATGGGCTTCGGCACGGATCTGCTCGGCGAATCGCAGCGCCTGCAAAGCGATGAATTCCGGCTGCTGGCCGAGGTTTTATCGCCGGCTGAAGCCATCGCAAGCTCAACGATAACCGGCGCCGACGTGCTCGGCATGACCGACAAGCTCGGGCGCCTCGTGCCGGGCGCGTTCGCCGATCTGCTGGTCGTGGACGGCAATCCGCTGCGATCCATAGACTGCCTGCTCGGTCAGGGCGAACACATTCCGTTGGTGATGAAAGGCGGCCATATCCATTTCGACGAACTCGAGCACGCTTAAACACCCAGCCGAATCCGTTCACTCCTGCCAGCGAGGTGCGTTACCCATGTCGACGATTTCCGCCCGTATCGAACGCATGCCGTTTTCGTCCTTTCATCGACGGCTGCTGCTGATGGGCGGTCTCGGTTACACCTTCGACGCAATGGACGCCGCCGTGCTCGCGTTCCTGCTGCCGGTGCTGCGCACGCAATGGTCTCTCAGCAGCGTGCAAACGGGCGTGCTCGGCAGCGGCACGTTCATCGGCTATTTCCTGGGTGCGATGCTCGCGGGCATTCTCGGCGATCTGATCGGCCGGCGCCGCGTCATGATGGTCGCACTGGTGATCTACTGCGTCGCGTCGCTGGCCAGCGCAACCGCCCACGACTGGCCGTTTTTTCTCGCGACACGCATTGTGGCCGGACTCGGCACGGGTGCGGAAAGCGCGATCGTTGCACCGTTCCTGTCGGAGTTTGTCGCACGGCGGTATCGCGGTTCATTCACGGGCAGTCTGGCCGGCTTCTTCTCTTTTGGCTTCGTGGCGGCTGCGCTGCTCGGCTATTTCGTGATCCCGCTGGCCCCGAACGCATGGCGCGTGGTCATGGTGATCACCGCGCTGCCGATCGTGATGTTGCTCTGGTGGCGGCGCGCGTTGCCCGAATCGCCGCGCTGGCTGGTCGCGCGCGGGCGGCACGCCGAGGCCGAGGCGATCGTCGCGAAGGCGGAAGCCGAGTTGATGGCCGCAGGCGTGAAACTCGAACCCCTGCCGGAAACCGATGCTGCAGCCGCGGCGGAGGTTCCCATTGCAGCCGAACGCGCTTCGGTGCTCGCGAATGTGAAGGCGCTCTGGTCACGCAAGCTCGCGCGCATCACCGCCATGACGTGGCTCATGTGGTTGTCGATCACCTTCAGTTATTACGCTTTTTTCACCTGGATTCCGAGTCTGCTTGTGCAGAACGGCATGACGATCACACGCAGCTTCTCGTACTCGCTCGTGATCTACCTTGCGCAGATACCGGGCTATTTCTCAGGCGCGTGGCTCAATGAGAAGATCGGCCGGCAGGCGACCATTGCGTCGTACATGGTGCTGGGAGGGGTCTCCGCACTAGGCCTCGCGCTCACGGGCAGCGACGCGGGCATCATGTTGTCCGGCGTGCTGCTGTCGTTCTTCATGAACGGCACGTACGCGGGTGTCTATGCGTACACGCCCGAAGTTTTTCCAACCGATGTCCGCGCGACCGGGACGGGCCTGGCGTCATCCATCGGCCGGCTAGGCGCGATCGCCGCCCCTATCCTGGTCGGATATGTGTATCCGTTGCTGGGTTTTCCAGGCGTGTTTGGCGCAACCACGTTCGTGCTGCTGGTCGGTGCGGCAGCGGTGGTGCTGATGGGCGTGCCAACGCGTGGGCGCTCGCTTGAAGACATAGCCGCGCAGCAGTTGCGCGGTTAACGAAATCGCGGGGCTTTCACGCGAAACTCAATACACGTCCCGTACATAACGCTTGTCCCCTACCATCTCACTGACGTATTCCTGAGCCTTGTCGTCGCTCATGCCCGAGTGCCGGGCAACGACAGACTTGAGCGCTGCGTCGACATCGCGGGCCATGCGGCTTGCGTCGCCGCAGACGTAGAAATGCGCGCCGGCCTCAAGCCACGCCCATAGTTCCGCGCCATGCTCACGCATGCGATCCTGCACATAGATCTTGTCGGCCTGGTCGCGCGAGAAGGCAAGATCAAGACGGTTCAGCAGACCCTTGCGGCGCATGTCGTCAAGTTCATCGCCGTAGTAATAGTCCGTGGCCGCATGCTGCTCGCCGAAAAACAGCCAGTTGCGGCCGGTGTCGCCTCGCGCGAGGCGTTCATGCAGGAAGCCTCTGAAGGGGGCAACGCCCGTGCCGGGGCCGACCATGATCATGGGTGCATCGCCGCTATGGGGAAGACGAAAATGCGCCGATTTCTGGATGTACACCGGCACGCTGACATCCACCGCACGATCGGCGAGAAAGGTCGAGGACACGCCCTTGCGTTGACGCCGGCCATTGTTATACCGAACCGCCGACACGGTCAGATGTATCTCGTCAGGATGTGCCTTCGGACTCGATGCGATCGAGTACAAACGCGGCTGCATACGCTTGAGCATGCCAACGAGTTCCCGCGCTGAAAGCTCCACCGGGAATTCATGCAGTACGTCAGCGAGTTGCTGGCCCCACAGCCATTTCTTCAGGTCCGGCTTGCTGTCCTCGCGCAGCAGCCTGCTTAATGGACTGTCCGCACTCCCTGCACCGTTGCGCGTCCGGGCCGCGATGAACGCCAGCGCGTCGTGATTCGGGCGGGCAATCTCGTAGTGCTTGCCCAGCGCATCGGCCAGCCGCATCTCGCCCACGCCCGCCACGTTGACAGCCGTATCCGCCTTGAGACCGCTCAGGCCGATCAGTTCATCGACCAGTTCGGGGCAGTTGCTCGGCCAGACGCCGAGCGCATCGCCAACTTCGTAATCAAGCCCCGCGCCGGCCGTGGCCAGCGAGAAATAGCGCGTGTCTTTCGTCGCGCCATGTTTGTTGAGCCGCAGATTCTTCACCAGCCGCGACGCCGCTGGGTGGGACTTCGAGGGCACCGTGCCGGGCAGCACGGCCGGAATCATTCCGTCGGCCGGGACCGCATGCAGCGCCGCATCCTCTTCCTTGATTCGCGCGACAATCCGCTCGAGCCACGCGTCGGCAGCGGGCTGGTACTCGGCATCGCAATCGACACGCTCCAGCAAACGGATCGCTCCGCGTTCGAGCAAACGGGCATCGAGCTTGCGGCCGTGACCGCAGAACGCGTCGTAGTTGCGATCGCCGAAGGCCAGCACGGCGTAGCGCACGCCATCCAGACGCGGGGCGTTATCCGCACTGATCCCGGTCCAGAAACCCTGGCCGTTGTCGGGAGCATCGCCGTCGCCGAACGTGCTGGTCATCAGCAAGACATACTGTGCCTTTGCCAGGTCGGAGACCGCGTAGTCAGCCATGCATGTGGTCCGTATCTCGAAGCCGGACTCCATCAATTGCGTTGCGTATCGTTCGGTCAAAGATTCGATATTTCCCGTCTGCGACGCCCACAGCAAAACCACTTTCGGCCGCGCCCGCGCAATCCGGACGGAGGACTCGGCGGCAGTCGCAACCGTCGGCGGAGACACTTCCACGCGGCTGAAGAGGCCCGCGAGAACGCCATCGAGCCAGAGCCGCGTAGCGAGGCCCACGGGTGCGCCAAGCGGCAACGTTGGAACGCCGCCCGCTGCCCGGCCCTGGATCGAGCGCAGGCCGCTCATGAAACCGGCGACGTAGGTGCGTTCAGTCTCGCTGAGTTCGGGGGGCGGCGTTTCCGGAATCCCGAGCAGCGTGGCAAGGGCATCGATGCGGGACATGTCCAGTTCCTGGGTCGTACGGGCGTGGTCGGCGGCAACAGGCTCGGTGTGCTCCGGGTTGGCCGTATCGTCACGCGTTTCGGGATTCGGCGCGTCCGCTTTGGGCGCCACGCGGCTGAGCGCAACGGCGCAGAACTTGAATTCCGGCTGTTGCGAGATTGGATCGATCGCATCATTCGTCACAGCGTTGATGCAGAGCTCTTCGCCAAAGACATCGTTCCAATGCATGGGGGCAAAACAGTTGCCGGCACGAACGCGGTCGGTGACGATCGCCGGCAAGACAGCGCGCCCGCGGCGCGAGCGAATCTCGACTGCGTCCTTCGCCTTGATACCCAGCGACGCGGCATCTTCAGGATGGATCTCCACGAACGGAGCAGGGTTCAGCTTGTTCAGCATGGGCACCTTGCCGGTCTTGGTCATGGTGTGCCACTGATGCTGCAAGCGTCCCGTATTCAGCACGATGGGCCGTTCACTGTCCGGCATTTCCGCGGGCGACACATGCGGACGAGCGAAGAAGACGGCCTTGCCGCTTGATGTGGGAAAGGCCAGGCGCGGACGGCTGCCGTCCGGCATTTGCCTGAGCGTCTGACTCACGCCGTTGTTGATGTAACGAACCGGATTGCGATCAGCCGCAGCGTCCGGCGCGCAAGGCCATTGCAACGGCGTTTCGCGCAGGCGTTCGTGACTCGCGCCGCGCAAGTCGTAGCCCGTCTTGAGATTCGTAGCCCGCGTGATCTCCGCGAATACCTCTTGCGCCGAGGCATAACTGAACGCGCCGGCGAAACCCATTTCACCTGCCACGCGCGCGATGATCTGCCAGTCCGGCAGCGCGGCGCCCGGCGGGCCGATCGCTTTCTGCATGAGCGTCATGTTGCGCTCGGAGTTGATCATCACCCCTTCGGCCTCGGCCCACAGCGCACCGGGCAGAAGGACATCGGCGTAGCGATTGGTTTCGGTATCGAGGAACGCGTCCTGTGCAATGACCAGTTCCGCGGCCTGCAAACCCGCGATCACAGTCTGCCGGTTCGCCACGCTTGCAACCGGATTGGTGCAGATGATCCAGCAGGCCTTGATCTCGCCCGTCACCATGCGCGAAAACATATCCACCGTGCCTTGCCCGAGCGTTGTCTTGAGCGTCCCCGCCGGAACAACCCACAGGTCTTCTATAAAAGCCCTGTCCTCCTCCACCAGCACCGAGCGCTGCCCCGGCAATCCGGGCCCCATGTAACCCATCTCGCGCCCGCCCATCGCATTGGGTTGGCCGGTGAGCGAGAACGGGCCGCTGCCGGGACGGCATATCTTGCCGGTCGCGAGATGCAGGTTGCAGATGGCGTTGGTGTTCCAGGTGCCATGCGTGCTCTGGTTGAGGCCCATGGTCCAGCAGCTCATCCATTCGGGCGCCTCACCTATCCATTGCGCCGCGCGGCGAATATCTGCTTCGGGGATACCGGTGATCCCGGCCACCTTGTCCGGCGAATAGTCTTCCAGAAAGGCGGGCATTGCGTCCCAACCCTCGGTGGACCCGGCGATGAAATCAGCATCGGTATGACCGTTCTGATGCAGCAGATACAGCAGGCCATTGAGCAACGCGAGATCGGTGCCCGGCTTTATCTGCATGAAGAGACTGGCTTTGTCGGCGGTTGCGTTGCGACGCGGGTCAACCACGATCAGCTTCGCCCCGGCTTTCACGCGATCCATCAAACGCAGGAACAGGATCGGATGGCAGTCGGCCATGTTCGCGCCGATCACGAAAAACAGGTTGGCCCGGTCGATGTCTTCGTACGAACCCGGCGGCCCGTCGGCACCCAACGAGAGTTTGTAGCCGCTGCCGGCACTCGCCATGCAGAGCCGCGAATTGGACTCGATATTGTTGGTGCCGACAAACCCTTTCGCGAGCTTGTTGACGAGGTATTGCGCCTCGATCGACATCTGGCCTGACACATAGAACGAGAGCGCGTCCGGGCCATGCTCGTCAAGCAGGCCGCGCAGACGGCGAGCGGTATCCGAAATTGCCTGCGCCATGGGCAGCGGGATCGGGTCCTGATCCCGCTCACGGCGAATGAAAGCGCACTCCAGACGGCCCGACTTGCGCAAGACCACATGGGCCGACGAGCCCTTCGTACAGAGGCGTCCGAAGTTCGCCGGATGCTCCTTGTCCCCGGAGACCTTGACCACCTCGCCCTTCTCGACGTGCAGCACCATGCCGCAGCCAACGCCGCAGTAAGGGCACACGGTTTTTACGCTGCCGGACATCATGACCGATGCTTGAATGCGCTTGACAAGGTCATACCGCGACCCACACCTGCCCGTCCTCCACACGCGCGGCAAAGGCGTTGACCGAATTCGCCGGTATCTCGAGGCATTCGCCCGTGCGAAGGTCGTAGTGATGCTTGAAGATCGGTGATGCCACCACAATGCGCTCGCCCAGACTGCCGATCAGTCCGCGCGACAGTACCGACGCCTGTGAGCCCGGGTCAAAGTTATCGATCGCGAACACGCTCGGGGTTTCATCGGCGAGATGAAACACCGCAACCTGCGCACCGTTGACGAGCGCGCAAACGCCGGTGTTCGGCACGATGTCGTCGAGCGGGCACACGAGCGCCCAGGTTAGGGGAATTCGATCGATGTTCATGATGACGTCCTCGGTGTGGGTGATGTGCGCTTCAAACCGTCTCGACAACCACGGGAATATCAATGCACTTCAGTTGCCGTTCAATGGGCGTCGCGGGGCGGATCTGGCCACGCTCCTCGACAAAACTCACGTTCGCGTCCGCTTCGTCGCTGTTCACGAAATGGCGGAAGCGCTTGCGCGTGTCCGGATCGTTGACGGCCTTTTTCCATTCGCATTCGTAGGTGTCGACCACATGTTGCATCTCTGCTTCGAGTTCCGCGGCAAGCTGAAGCTTGTCGTGCACGACGACGTCGACCAGGTATTCAAGTCCGCCTTCCAGGTTGTCGCGCCACACGCTGGTGCGCTGCAGCCTGTCCGCCGTACGGATGTAGAACATCAGGAAACGGTCGATGTACTGGATCAGCGTTGCACGATCGAGATCCGATGCAAGCAGCTCGGCGTGACGCGGTTTCATGCCGCCGTTGCCGCATACGTAGAGATTCCAGCCCTTCTCTGTCGCAATGACGCCGATGTCCTTGCCTTGCGCCTCGGCACATTCGCGCGTGCAGCCGGAGACGCCGAACTTGATCTTGTGGGGCGTGCGCAGACCCTTGTAGCGGTTCTCTATGTCGATCGCGAGACCGACCGAGTCGCCCACGCCATAGCGGCACCAGGTCGAACCCACGCATGACTTCACGGTACGCACGGACTTGCCGTAGGCGTGACCTGATTCGAAGCCGGCAGCAATCAACTCTTCCCAGATCAGCGGCAATTGTTCAACCCGTGCGCCGAACAAGTCGACACGTGCCCCGCCTGTCACTTTGGTGTACAGGCCGTACTTCTTTGCGACCTGTCCCACCGCGATCAATCCGTCGGGCGTGACCTCGCCACCCGGCATCCGGGGAACAACGGAATAGGTGCCGTCGCGCTGAATGTTCGCAAGGTAGTAATCGTTCGAATCCTGCAGGCTTGCATGCTCTTTCTTCAGCACGAACTCGTTCCAGCACGAGGCAAGAATCCCGGCGACTGCCGGCTTGCAGATATCGCAGCCAAGACCGTGGCCATGCTTCGCGAGCAATGCACCGAACGTCTCGATGCGCTCCACGCGCACCATGTGATAGAGCTCCTGACGCGAGTACGGGAAGTGCTCGCAGAGGTGGTTGTTGACCGCGAACCCTTGCTTTTTCATCTCGGCCTTCATGACCTGCGTAACCAGCGCCACGCAGCCGCCGCACGAACTGCCGGCCTTGGTCGCGGACCTCAACGCGCCAATGCTGGTGGCGCCCGCGCACACCGCTTCGCATATCCGGCCTTTCGACACGTTGTTGCACGAACAGATCTGCGCGGCTTCGGGCAGCGCCTCGACACCGAGGCCCGGCTTCTGCTTGCCGTCGGAGGAAGGGAGGATCAGGAATTCCGGTGCATCCGGCAACGCGATGCGATTCAGCATCATCTGCAACAGCGTGCCGTATTCGCCTGCGTCACCGACCATCACGCCGCCGAGCAAATACTTGCCGCACTCGGACACCACCAGCTTCTTGTAGACCTGCTTGCGTTCGTCGCTGAACTGGTAGGCACGGCTGCCCGGCGTCTTGCCATGTGCGTCGCCAATACTCGCCACGTCCACGCCCATCAGCTTCAACTTCGTGCTCATGTCCGCGCCGGTGAAACCAGCCAGCTCACCCAGCAACTGCTTTGCGACGACACGCGCCATGTCGTAACCCGGCGCGACCAATCCGAAGACCTGCCCGTTCCAGAGTGCGCATTCGCCGATCGCGTAGATATCGGCGTCGCTCGTGCGGCAGGAGTCGTCGATCACAATGCCGCCGCGCGCACCGACCTCAAGGCCGCTGATCCGCGCAATCTCGTCACGCGGACGGATGCCGGCGGAGAACACGATCATGTCGGTGTCGAGATGCGTTGCGTCCGCAAACTCCATTCGGTGCGTGCCGTCCTCGCCATCGACTATGGCAACCGTGTTCTTCTGCGTATGAACTGTCACGCCCAGCTCTTCAATCTTGCTGCGCAACACGCGCGCGCCGCTGTCGTCGACCTGCACGGCCATCAGGCGCGGCGCGAACTCGACCACGTGCGTCTGCAGGCCCATGTCGCGCAGCGCCTTGGCGCACTCAAGCCCGAGCAGTCCGCCGCCCACGACCGTGCCCGTCTTCGAGCGCGCGCCGCATTCCTTCATCGCTTCGAGGTCTTCGATAGTGCGGTACACGAAGCAGTCGCGACGCTCATTGCCCGCAACCGGCGGCACGAACGGATAAGAGCCGGTAGCGAGCACCAGTTTGTCGTACGCCAGCACCTCGCCGGTCGACACAGTGACGGTATGCGCCGCGCGATCGACCGACACAGCCTTCGCATTGAGTTCGAGCCGCACGTTTTGACGCTCGAAGAATCCTGGCTCGACCAGCGACAGGTCCTGCGCCGTTTTGCCCGAGAAGAATTCCGACAGATGCACGCGGTCGTAAGCCGGCCGCGGTTCCTCGCATAGCACGGTGATATCGAGTCCATGCGATGTTTTCTCAGCAAGGCATTCGAGGAGTTTATGGCCGACCATGCCATGGCCGATGACGACGATTTTCATGATCAGGACGCTCTCAATTGGCAATGCTGTTGTTGATACCCAATGCATCTGCACGCAGCGCGTCTTCGCGTTCCTTGTGCTCGGAACTGAAGCGCACCGCGAGTGCGCACAACGCGGACAACGTGACCAGCACGCCGAGCATGGCGAGCGTCTGCTGGACACTGCCGAAGCCCTTCATCAGGAAGCCGGCCGCCACCGCGCCCACGTTGCCGCCCGCGCCGATAATCCCGGCCACGCCGCCGAGCGCCTTGCGGTCGATGAACGGCACGAGCGCGTAGGTCGCGCCACACGCCATATGCGTGAACAGGCCGAAGCTCAGCATCGCGACCACGGCGAGCGCCGCGCTGTCCGCATGCGAGAACCAGAGGAGGCCGAGCCCTTCGCCTGCGATCAGCGCGAACAGCAAGGTGGAGCGAACGCCAAGGCCGCGACGTGCAGCAGCCTTGTCCGAGAGCCAGCCGCCGAGCGCGCGGGCAAACAGGGCGAGCAGTCCAAAGCTGCCGGCAGCGACACCGGCGGCTTTCAGCGAGAGATGGAAGTGATCGACGTAATAGATCGCGGCAATGTTGTGGATGAACACCTCGACGCCAAAGCAAGCCGCATAGGTGACGAACAGCATCCACACGCGGTAGTTTGCGCAGGCTGTGCGAAAGCTCGCCCAGCCGCCCTTCTTGCCCCCGTCGATAGTGATGCCCTCTGCGCGCAACTGCGTGAAGTTGCCTTGCGGGCAGTCCTGTGTGAAGCGCCAGTAGAACCAGGCCATGACCGGCATCGCCAACCCGGGAACCACCAGCGCGAGGCGCCATGCGGATGCGTCTCCAGCGCCGAGCGCAAGCATGCCCGCGAGCAGCAGCGGCACCAGCATTTGCGCCGCGCCGGCGCCGGCGTTGCCCCAGCCCGCGCTGGTCGCGTTAGCCGTGCCGACCACGTTCGGCGCGAACATCACCGATGTGTGGTACTGCGTAATAACGAAGCTCGCGCCCACCGCGCCAATGCCAAGGCGGCACAGCAGGAAGCTTTCGTACCCGCCCGAGAGCGCGGCGCCGAACACGGGAAGCGCGCCGATCAGCAGCAGTCCCGTATACACCTTGCGCGGACCGTAGCGGTCGCACATCGGGCCAATGATGAGCCTGACCAGGATCGTCGCGGCAACGGCGGCGATGTTGATATTTGCAACCTGATCGATGGACAGGCCGAACTCGCGCTTGATCAACGGCATCAATGGCGCGCAGGCAAACCACGCAAAGAAGCAGACAAAGAACGCCATCCACGTGAGGTGGAAAGCACGCATCGGCGCCGTGCGCAGGCTGAATAGATCGATCCGGGTTGCTTTGTCTGCCATTGTCTTTCCACAAAACAAAAAGGCGTCCCGTGAACCCAGTTAATGACTGAGTCCAGGGGACGCCGTTGTCCAAAAAGCCCGTCATGGGCTGCTACTGAAACCTTGCGATGAAACTGGACCGCCGTTGATCCATGGACGCTCGAAATGCAAGGCCTATGCCATGAATGCCAACGGCATGTCCGGCGGGCGTTTGCGGCCGGCAGCACATTTTCGGCTCGTTGCAGGCGACACATTTTGATGCAGCGCCGCACAGTCACGGTGCGACGCAGCACTGTCCGCGTGCGGATGGGGCGACACCTGGCGCGTGCTGACCAATCCAGTGCACGCAGTCGAAAAGGGCTTCGTTCATGTTGTCGTGCATGAGAGGCGTGGCTTCGCGAGAGCGCTCGTGTTGCTGTGGCCATGGCTCGTCGCCGGGCGCGCGAGAACCCCATTCGTCTGGCCTGGATATTGCCTATGTCTTGCTGTGCGCGGCAACGATGTCGGGCGCTTAAATAACACAGTCTTATCGATTGAATGCCGGCGGTATCGGCTACTCCGGACTACACCGGCGACTCAGGACAACGGCGTCCCTTCGTGCAAGAGCACGAGCGGATGCCGTTTTTTCGTTGGGGCGCCGTGTTGTCGCGCCGTGCGGCTCATTATGGTCTTCGCTCTTTCAAGCAACGCGGCGGCGGTTGCGCTTCTCAAGCGTGGTCAGGCGCAATCAAGCCGCCAAAGGACATCACGATGACAACTGGCAAGGTCACTTTGCTTAGCGCCGGTCCCGGCGACCTGGACCTGCTCACGATCAAAGCCGCCAAAGCACTCGCGGCCGCGGATATCGTGCTGCTGGACGATCTCGTCAATCCCGCGATCGTGTCGCTTGCACCTCACGCACGCGTGATCCGTGTGGGCAAGCGCGGCGGCTGCAAGTCAACACCGCAAGCCTTCATCCAGCGGCTGATGCAACGTTATGCGGGTAAGGGCCTGCACGTGGTCCGCGTGAAGGGTGGCGACGCGCTGCTGTTCGGACGGGCGGGCGAAGAGCTCACGGCACTCAGGCACGCGCAGATTCCGGTGGAGATCATCAACGGCATTTCGTCGGGCTTTGCGGCGGCGGCAAGTCTCGGGATATCGCTCACGCATCGTGAGCATTGCCAGGGAGTGACCTTTGTTACGGCGCACAAGCAGGATCACGGCGAACCCAACTGGGCCGCACTCGCGGCGACCGGCACGACGCTCGCGATCTACATGGGCATGACGCGCATCGAAAGCCTCTGCCAGGCATTGCTCTCGGCGCTGCCGGCGTCCACCCCTGCCGCCGTGGTTCAGTGGGCAGGGACAACATCCGAGCGGCGCTGGCTTGGACCACTGGACCGCCTGGCTATCGACGCCGTGAAGGAAGGCCTGGAAAGCCCGGCCGTGATCCTCGTTGGCAATGCTGTTGGCGAAGCGGTAGATTGGGTGACTCACCATGAGAGGCGCGCTGTTGCCGGGGACGCGCATGCCGCCTTCAACGCGTGGCAAGACATCGCCGGCACGGTGCAGCATGCAGCCTGACCGGCGCAAATCGCGTCAAGCGCAAGCGGCCATTATCGGGCGCGCGGATCGGCCGCCGGTGAGCATTGCCGCTGGCTGTCCATGTATGCAATACCCCGGCGCCTGACCCATGCTTCGTGTGCTCCTGGTCACCGATACCGACAAACCCATTGGCGATCTTCGCCAGGCGCTCGCACGCCTGGGCTACGACATGCTGGCCGAGGTGGCGACCCCTGCCGCATTGCCGAAGGTGGTGGAAGAGCAGCGCCCGGATGTGGTCATCATCGACACTGAATCACCCTCACGCGATACGCTCGAACAGCTCGCCGTGATGAACGAAACCGCGCCGCGCCCGGTCCTGATGTTCAGCAATGATGCCGACCAGAAACTGATTCACGCGGCGGTCAGCGCGGGCGTGAGCGCGTATCTTGTCGAAGGGCTGGAGGCAGCGCGGCTTGCACCCATTCTCGAAGTCGCTCTCGCGCGTTTTGCACGCGAGGAGCAATTGCGCAAGCGGCTCGCTGAAGCCGAGAACGAACTGGCGGACCGCAAGCTGATCGACCGGGCCAAACGCCTGCTGATGGAGCGGCGCAAACTATCCGAACCGGAGGCGTACGCCATGCTGCGCAAGCGCGCGATGGACCAGGGAATGAAGCTTGCCGAGGTCGCGCGCCAGTTGGTGTCGATGGCCGATTTATTAGGGTAGCCCGCACAACATGAACACGCCGAAAGCCGCTTTGAACCACGCCTCAGATCAACCCGAGAAGACCCACATCCGCCTTGGTTTCGTGGCGTTGAGCGACGCCGCTCCGCTCGCGGTTGCGAAGATCCTCGAGTTCGGCCACAGCCACGGCCTGACGCTCGAGCTGTGCCGGCAGCCTTCGTGGGCAGCCGTGCGCGACAAGCTTTTATCCGGCGAGATCGACGCGGCGCACGCGCTTTATGGCCTCGTGTATGGCGTGCAACTGGGTATTGGCGGACCGCAGGGCGACATGGCCGTGCTGATGGTGCTGAACCGCAATGGCCAGGCAATCACGCTGTCGAACCGGCTGGCCGTTGCGTTTAACGAAAGTGGCAATTTGAAGGAGGCGCTCGCGTCGCTCGGCCGTCCCCCGGTCTTCGCACAGACCTTTCCGACCGGCACACATGCGATGTGGTTGTACTACTGGCTCGCGGCTCTTGGCGTGCATCCGCTGCGCGACATTCGCAGCATTGTGATTCCGCCGCCGCAAATGGTCGATGCATTGGCCGAGGGCCAGCTCGACGGATTCTGTGTCGGCGAGCCGTGGAATGCGGTTGCCGAGGCGCGTCACGCGGGCAGGACCGTCGCTGTCACGAGCGAGATCTGGCCGGACCACCCTGAAAAGGTGCTCGCCAGCCGGCGCGATTTTGTCGCGCTCTACCCGAACACGGCCCGCGCGCTGGTCCAGACCATGCTCGAGGCGTGCCGGTGGCTCGACAGCCCCGCGCATCGCGCCGACATCTCGACGTGGCTCGCGGCGCCCGAGCTGACCGGCGTACCGCGCGAACTGATCGCACCGCGGCTGCTTGGCGAGTATGACGCGGTGCAATTCCCTGGCCGGCCGCTCCCCGTCAGTTTCTTCGATGAAGGCGCCGTCAACTACCCGCGGGCGTCCGACGGATTGTGGTTCCTCACGCAATATCGCCGATGGGGTTTGCTGAGCGGTGACGACGACGACGCCGCGATTGCATCGGCGATCAGCCAGACAGCGTTGTACCGTGAGGCGGCTGCGCTGGCGGACGTTCGCGTCCCCGACGAAATTCGCTCGGACGTGCTGGTCGACGGGCGGACCTGGGACGGACAGGACCCGGCGGCGTATCTCAACGGCTTCGCCCTGCGCGCCTGACGCCGGCTGCAACCGCCCGGCCATGCGTAGCTGCATGACATCCTCCCTCCACCCGCTCATTCCCGCGCCGATTGGAAAACACGGCGCGCCTGAACGCGGAACACGCACCACGATTTATGACGAAACTGGGCACCAAAGACATCCGATTGGCCTATGAGCCGGCTTTCGATTGCCAGAGTACGGCGGGATGACGGATGCTTCAGGATCCCGGCACGCTGTGGTGTGACCAAAAGCGTGCGGGCCGTGGAACGCATCGTGCTTTGACGGACAAACCGTCAAGATCGTCATCACCATCATCGTTTTTGAGGTTTCCATGAGCACCTTGTCCACCGAGAAAATTCAGGCTGTGGTGAAAAAGGACGCATCCTGGGTGATGGGCGCGCTCAGGAAATTTGGCGAGGACCGCTGCGCCGCCATGGCCGCGAGCATTGCGTTCTACTCCGCATTTTCGCTGGCGCCAACGCTCGTCATGGTGATCGCGATCGCCGGCTGGGTGTTTGGAGCCGACGCGGCGCGCGGCCAGTTGTTCCATCACGTCAACGGACTGCTGGGCGATCAGGCGGCGGCAAGCGTGCAGAGCATTGTCGAGAATGCCCATCGCAGCGGCGGCACCGGGGTGGCGGCCGTGATCTCGTTCGTATTGGTGGCGGTGGGCGCATCGGCGACATTTTCATCGCTCAATACCGCGCTGAACCTGGTGTGGCCGCTGACCGGCGAGCAGAAATCGAGCGTTTTCGCGTTGGTGCGGGTGCGGCTGATCTCGTTCGGCCTGGTGCTGGGCGTGGCGTTCCTGCTGATCGTCTCGCTCGTCCTCGATACCGCCATCCAGGCCGTAGGCCAATGGCTGTGGGGCGATTCGCCGTTCGTCGTGATCGGCGACATCGCGCAACTGGTCGTTGGACTGTTGATTCTCTCGCTCGCGTTCGGCGCACTCCTGAAGTTCCTTCCCGACGGCCGGGTGGAGTGGCGGGATGCACTCGTCGGCGGGTTGGTTGCCGCCATCCTGTTTTCAGTCGGCAAGAAGCTGTTTGCGCTTTACCTGACACACGCCGGCACAGCAAATTCATTCGGCGCGGCCGGCTCGCTCGCCGTCCTGCTGATGTGGCTGTACTTCTCGGCCGCGGTGCTGCTGCTTGGCGCGGAGTTTTCAGCAGCCAGGGCTCGTTTGCACGATCCGCGCGGGGCGTGGGGCCAGCAAAGCAGCCGGGTCCCGCCGGGCAGCCGCGCCAAGATCGGCTCAATGCTGGCGGGCTCCACGGTCCCCGGAGCGGCTCGTACGGACGCCGGCAACCCCGGGACCACGAAACCCTTCACGGCCGTGCCGGGACGCACGCGGGCATCGATCGAACGGCGGGCCGAGCGCTCGCAGCATCTGACGCAGCAGGCGCGCCAACGGGTATCGGCGTTGAGTACCGCGTTGAATTTGAGCCGCAAGCTGGCCCGCGCGGAGACCGCTGCCACGCGGGTGACAGCGCAAGCCATGCTGGATTGCGGGCGCAAGGCGGTACAGGCGAACGATCTGGTGAAACGCTACCCGTGGCGCGTTGTGTTGCTGGCCGGCGGTGCAGGTTTGGTGCTCACGCTGCTTACGGGACGTGACCGGCCCTCGGGGATGGACGAATAACATTGGCAGCCCGGAGGAGATCAAGTCGCCGACCGGTGGGTTCCGCGCCAACGCATGTTCCCGTGTCAAATGCTTGTCGGTTCCATGGACTCGCAGGAATCCGTATCGACTGAACAGAACCGGACAGGACTGGAAAGCTCCGCGCCTTTGTTGCGTCCGCTGCAAAAATGGGACTGTCCGCGGGTAGAGACGTGGCGAATTCGCAACACTCCGACCGTACCAGCCGATCGCCTGCGGCACGCTCGGCTGCCGCACGTAAACCCTCGCAGCGCCATATCCGGCGCTCCTCTTGCTGGTGCAAGCCCTTCCTGCCGACGGCCTTCTGGCATATGTCGCTTATAGCCTCCAATTAGTAAAAAGCTAATATAAATCGCCTATTCGCGATGAACCAATTGCATTAAAAGGAACTTTCTGGGGGCACCTTTGTCGCGGCGCTTTCACTAGATGAATCAACGGCTAAAGCCTTGACAGGCTTGCTTTGCAAGACACCAGACGGTGGGCCATAAAGTGTCTTTTTTTTGAGACATGTTTTAATTTTTCAGTTCTTAAGTTTTGTAACGCTGCGTTATTCTCTGCGCCGGCAACAACGAATTTAATCCTCGCGTGGAGAACCTGATGAAACGTTTCGCACTGACTTCCCTTTCGCTGGCACTGCTCGGCACAGCTGGCGTGGCTCACGCGCAAAACAGCGTGACCCTGTATGGCGTGATCGATGCTGGTCTCATTTATGTCCACAACGCGAACGGCAACGAGAAGCAAGTCGGCACCTCCAACGGCAACTTGTCTGGTGACCGTTGGGGCCTGAAGGGTCAGGAAGACCTCGGCGGCGGTTTGAAGGCAATTTTCCAATTGGAAAACGGCTTTGACGTAGGCACGGGCAAGTTGAACCAAGGTGGTCGCGAATTCGGTCGTCAGGCATTCGTCGGTTTGACGTCTGACAAGCTGGGTACGGTCACCCTCGGTCGTCAATACGACCCGCTCGTCGACATGGTGCAAGGCATCACGGGTGACAACTACTGGGCGTCAATCGTCGGTACGCCGGGCGACGTCGACAACTACGACAACAGCTCGCGTGTAAATAACGCTGTGAAGTACGTGTCGCCGAACTACGCTGGCCTGCAATTCGAAGGCATGTATGGTTTCAGCAACGGCGCAGGCACGACGGGTCAAGGCCAGACGTGGAGCGGTGCAGTTGCGTATAACAACGGCCCGTTGGGCTTGGCTGCCGGTTACTACTACACGAGCAACCCGAGTGCAGGCCGTTCGGCTACGACCTGGAATAGCCCGTCGTCGGATTCGATCTTCGACAGCCCGATCAACAGCGGCTACGCGTCGGCTCACTCGATCGGCATCGCTCGTGCAGCAGCTCAGTACGCTATCGGCCCGGTAACGTTCGGCGGTTCGTACAGCAATGCGAAGTACCGTCCGGATGGTTTCTCGACGTTCACGTCGACGCAGACGTACAACATCGGCAGCGCATTCGTGAACTACCAGCTGACGCCGGCTTTCCTGATCGGCACGGGCTACACGTACGAGAAAGCCAGTGGCGACGCGGGTGCTCATTACAATCAGGTCGGCATCGGTGCGGACTACACGATCTCCAAGCGTACGGATTTCTACGCACTCGGCGCTTACCAGAAAGCAAGCGGCACGCAAGCTGTGACCACCACGAACGCTGCTGGCCAGACGGTTCGCGTAGACCAACAAGCGCAAGCATCGATCGGTTCGTTCGGCTTCGCCGGTACGAGCTCGCAAGAAATGGTCATCGTTGGTATTCGTCACAAGTTCTAAAGCCGGACCCGGCGCGCATAGTTTCACGGTTTAGCGCGCCGATTTCGACTGCGTTTCAAAAGCAGCCATCGGCTTCGCCGATGGCTGTTTTTTTATGCGCGACGTATTGGTATTGGCCGCTATGTCGCGGCGATCGATATCCCAAAGCCAAAAGCAAGAACGGCCCAATCAGCGTAAGCCGATTTGGGCCGTTCTTGTTTCGGGCTGCCTGTCTTTGCGAGCCCGTGAGCCCGTGATGGTCTTACTTCCCGCCACGCGCTTTGAACCACCTTTGCACCATCCCAACCCCGCTCAATGCTGCGATCGCCCGCTTTCCGGTTGCATCAGCGTCTGGAACGGCGGCGCCGACGTATCGGGTTCTGCGCGCAGGTCGCTGCCCGTCACGCGCGGCACGTTCGATACCGTTTCGCGCGCCCGCAGCGGCACGTTGTCGGGATCGGCCCAGGTCGGATTCGGGATCTCCCCGAAAATCTGCCGCAGCCGTTCGCCCCACGTGCGATGAATCATCTGGAAATACTGGTTGTCGTTATCGATCGTGGAGAAGCGCGTGACCCGCAACGCGTCCTTCTCATATACGAGCAGGTCGAGCGGCAATCCCACCGACAAATTGGACCGCAGCGTCGAGTCCATTGACACCAGCGCGCATTTCGCGACTTCGTCCAATGGCGTGGAGGGTGTGACCACGCGATCGATGATCGGCTTGCCGTACTTCGATTCACCAATCTGGAAATACGGACTGACCGGCGACGATTCCACGAAGTTACCCGCCGAGTAGATCATGAACAGGCGCGTATTCGCACCGCGGATCTGGCCGCCGAGAATAAAGCTGCAATTGAAGTCGACGCTGAATTCCGCGAGCGTGGCTGCGTCGCGCCGATGTACCTCGCGCACCGCATCGCCCACCAGCCGCGCCGCTTCCGCCATGGTGGCAACGTTATACAGCGTGGTTTTGTCTTCGGGCGCCGGTTCTGACAGCAGTTGCATGACCGCCTGCGTCAGCGCGAGATTACCCGCGGCGAGGAGCACGAGGACGCGGTCGCCGGGCTGTTCGAAGACCGCCATCTTGCGAGCGGCGCTCACATGGTCAACACCGGCATTCGTGCGGGTGTCGGACAGGAACACCAGTCCTTCGTCAACGCGCATTGCCACGCAATAAGTCATGCGTCCAATTCCTGAAAGAAGCAAATCCGTATTGTAATCGGGTATTCGCCCGGATCGGGCTGATTGGCGGACTTGTGGCCAGGCACCCTCGCCCGGCAAACCGCCGCCGCCCTTCATGGGGTCCGGGTGCGGCAAACCAGGCCGCGCACCTCACCTTCTAATAGTTATCGGCAGATGGGCGCGCGGCTTGAATGTCACGGCGCCGCAGGAATACGGGCGCCGCGACGCGAGCCAGCCTGTGCTACTGGTCGGCAGCCTGTACCGACACGTCCACGCTCATGCGCTCTTCCTTGCCGCCCACGCGCGAGCCGCGCACGGGCGCCGCTGCCTCATAGTCGCGCGCAACCGCGAGCCGGCAATAGCGGCCGCTGGCAAACGCCGTGTGCGTGACGTCGACCGACACCCAGCCGTCGTCGATCCAGACATCCACCCACGCGTGGCTCGCGGCATGCGGGACATCGCCCGGATCGATATAACCGCTCACGTAGCGCGCCGGCAGGCCGCGGGCACGGCAGCACGCCAGCATCAGGTGCGCGTGATCCTGGCACACCCCATTGCCGAGCTGCAGCGCCTGGGCCGCGGTACTCGTGACCTCGGTGACGCCCGCCTTGAACTGCACCTTGGCTTCGATATTCTCCGCGAGCGCAATCAGCGCCGCTGGTGAATCGAGCTTGGCCACCGAGTTCGCGAGTTCGCGGATTGCGGCGTCCGGTTCGGTGAGCGCGGTCGCGCAGGTGTAGTGCTGGAGGGGAATCCGGCCAGGACCGTCGTTGAGACGGCCGCCGTCGAGCAACGTGGTTTCCACCTGACCGGTCACGGACAGATGGATTTCCATATGCGGTTTCGTCAGCACCAGCGTATGCAACGTGTTGGCGTAGGCGTCGCGGGTGACGTCGAGCTTGCCCACGGTATCGATATTCCAGCGCCGCACCATCTGCGCCGACCCGTTGGCGGGCGTCATGCGCAGTTGCTGGATGGAGTACTGCACGGGGACGGCGTAGCGGTAGCTCGTGTGGTGACGAATGGTCAGAAGCATGATGGTTTCCAGTACGGATGCGGAACGGATGCGTTCAGGCGAGAGGCAACATGAGGAAGGTGCGCATCACGCGAACACCGAGCTCGTCGACCCGTTTCAGGAATTGCGTCAGATAGGCGTGCACCCCGGTTTCAAGTATCTGGCGGATATCCATGTACAGGACGTCCGCGCGCAGCTTGCCGGCAAAACGTTCACACTCGTTGGAGCCGTTGGTGCGCAGCTTGTCGAGTGTCGCGCACACACCATCCAGCGACGCCAGCAGCGAGCGCGGCATCTGCGAGTTGAGGATCAACAGTTCCACGACCCGCGACGGCGTCACGACATCGCGATACACCTTCCGATAGATTTCCAGCGCGGAGACCGAACTCAGGATGGAGGTCCAGTAATAGAAGTCCTCCAGTTGACGCGCGGCTTCACGCGAGTTCGGTTCGGCATCGGCGAACCGGACGTCCAGGATCCGTGCCGTGTTGTCCGCCCGTTCCAGGTACATGCCGAGCTGGATGAACCAGAAGGCGTCGTCCTGGAGCGCGGTGCCGACCATCACGCCGCGGCACAGGTTCGAGCGGTACTTGACCCATTCGAACAGGGTGTCCGGGCTTTTTTCGAGCTCGCCCGAGGCGAGTTTTTCGCCGAATTCGAGCCACGTGAAATTGATGGTCTCCCACGCTTCCGTGGTCAGGGTGCCGCGCACGGCGCGCGCGTTTTCGCGGGCCGCGTGCAGGCAGGAACTGATGCTCGACGGATTGCCGGTATCGGCGACCATGAAGTGCAGCATGTCCTCGCGAGAATCCGAGCCCGGGAAACGCTCCTCGAACCTGAATTCGAGTTCCGAAATACGCAGTACGGAGCGTTGTGCGCGGGCAGCCTGATCCGGCGTCTGCGGCAGCAGCATGCCCTTCAGGTTGATATCGAGCATGCGGGCGGTATTTTCCGCACGCTCCATGTAGCGAGCCATCCAGAAAAGGTGATCGGCTGTGCGGCTTAGCATCATGATGGCGTTCCGTTGTTGTGTGGCGCGCGCGGGCGCGGCGCTTGGAAGCGCGCCCCGTTGCGAACAATCCCGGTGGGTGTTAGTCCACCATCCAGGTGTCTTTCGTGCCGCCGCCCTGCGACGAATTCACGACCAGAGAACCCTCCTTCAACGCCACGCGAGTCAGGCCGCCAGCGGCCATCGTCACTTCTTTACCCGACAGCACGAACGGCCGCAAGTCGATGTGACGCGGCGCAATACCCGATTCCACGAAGGTCGGGCACGCGGAGAGCGCCAGCGTAGGCTGGGCGATATAACCGTCCGGCCGCGCGATCAGGCGTTCGCGGAACGCCTCGATTTCCGCTTTCGTCGATGCCGGTCCGACCAGCATGCCGTAGCCCCCGGCGCCGTGAACCTCCTTCACGACCAACTCGGGCAGATGCGCGAGCGTGTAGGCGAGATCGTCGGGCTTGCGGCACTGGAACGTCGGCACGTTGTTCAGGATCGGCGTTTCGCCGAGATAGAACTCGATCATGTCCGGGACGAACGGATAGATGGATTTATCGTCCGCTATCCCCGTGCCCATCGCATTCGCCAGCGCCACCCGGCCCGCACGATACGACGTCAGCAGCCCCGGCACGCCGAGCGCCGAGTCCGTGCGAAATGCGAGCGGGTCCATGAAGTCGTCGTCCAGCCGCCGGTAGATCACGTCGACGCGTTTCGGCCCTTGCGTCGTACGCATGAACACGTAGTTTTCATCGACGAAAAGGTCCTTGCCTTCCACCAGTTCCACACCCATTTGCTGCGCGAGGAACGAGTGCTCAAAGTACGCCGAGTTGTACATGCCGGGCGTGAGCACCACCACGTTGGGGTCGTCCACGCCCGCCGGGGCGATCGAGCGCAGCGTTTCGAGCAGCAGGTCGGGATAGTGCGCAACCGGGGCAATGCGGTTCTGCACGAACAATTCGGGGAAGAGCCGCATCATCATCTTGCGGTTCTCGAGCATGTACGACACGCCCGAGGGCACCCGCAGGTTGTCTTCCAGCACGTAGAACTCGCCCGCGTCACCCGCGCGCACCACGTCCACACCGGCGACGTGCGCGTAGACGTCGAGCGGCACGTCCACACCGTGCATCTCGGGACGGTATTGCGCGTTCGTGTACACCTGTTCGGCGGGAATCTTGCCTGCCCGGACGATGTCCTGATCGTGGTAGACGTCGCGGATGAACATGTTCAGCGCACGCACCCGCTGTCGGAGTCCGGCCTCGAGCTTGCGCCATTCGTCGCCGGGGATGATGCGCGGAATCATGTCGAAGGGAATCAGGCGCTCGGTGCCCGACAAGTCACCGTTCACGGCAAACGTGATGCCGACACGCCTGAACAGCAGATCGGCTTCCGCCCGCTTGCGTGCGATGGTTTCGGGGCTTTGAGTGGAAAGCCACCGGGAGAAACGTGCGTAGTGCGCCCGCACGGTTTCTTCGTGACGCATTTCGTCGTAGATCTGCATCTTGCGTCCTTTTTTGATCGCGGCATGGTGCCGCCTGTGCGTGGAAATGCCGGCTCGATATCGCTCTTCAAGCTGGGCCACGCCTGTCCGACGCTTCGGTAGTTTCAGTATCTACAATTAAGCAACAGGCGTGCCATTTTTTCTACTACTTGTTTTTACTCATTGTTTTGGCGGGTTAGATGGAAGTTTGCTTCAAATAAGTGCGCAGAGGGTGGCCGGTGTGATTGACAAGGCGAAAGAGACGCCCGGTTTTGGTGCGAAGGGGGAATGCTCGCCCCGGTGGACGGGGTGGGTTGGCGGCCGGAAGGTCCGTAGTCTGCTGCTATCAGCCACTTTCGCTTGTCCCCTGCCATCCGCCGCCCAGCGCCTTATATACAGCGATCAGATCCGTCGTCACGCTCACCGTCGATTGCGCCAGTTGTTGCCGCGTCCCGGCCAACTGACGCTCGGCATCGAGGACCGTGATGAAAGTCACCAAACCCCTCCGATAACTCTCGGTCGCCAGCTCCAGACTGATCCGGTTGGCCTCCACCGTGCGCGTCAACGCCTCTCGCCGGTCCTGATCCGTCCGGTACGACACCAGCGCGTTATCCACGTCCTGCAGCGCCTTGAGCACCGTCGAGCGATATTGCAACCCAGCCTCACCCGCCTGCGCTTTCGCTATCCGTACGTTCGCCCGCAACGCGCCACCCTCGAAAATTGGCAGCGAAATACTTGGCCCGACCGTCCAGAAAAGACTCGACCAGTGCGCGAGATATTTTGCCTCGAGCGCACGCGTACCCACATTACCGGTCAACGATACATCCGGGTACATCTGCGCCACTGCCACGCCAATCTCGGCGGTGGCCGCATGCAGATCACTCTCCGCACGGCGAATGTCGGGACGCCGCCGCGCCAACGTAGACGGCAAACCAATCGGCACGCCCGGCGGCACCGGCGGGACAGCGCCCGGCACTTCCAGCTCGGCATCCAGGGCCCCCGGCGCACTCCCGGTCAATACCGCGAGGCCGTTCATTGCCTGCACGATCTGCGCATCGAATTGCGGTAACTGGGCCTGCAACGACCCCACCTGCGCAGTCGCGCTCTGCACGTCGCTCTCGCTCGTCAGCCCCACGCGCGCCTGCTCACGCGTCAAATTGAGGATCTGCTGCTCCGAATCGATCTCGGCCAGCGTGATCCGCTTGAGCAGTTGCGCCCCGCGCAGTTGCGAATAAGTCCGCGCAACCTCTGCCTCAAGCGAGACCAGGGCGTCGTTGCGATTCTCTATCGCGGATTCCGTCTGCGCATTCGCCGACTCCACCGAGCGCCGCACCCGCCCGAACAAATCGAGCTCCCAGGATGCATCGAAACCATCCTGGAAGAGACTCACCGGAGCCGTCAAGGAATTCAGGGCGCCCGTCACGCCCGCACTGTTGGGCCCGAGCGCGTTGACCTTGTCGTACACACCCTGCGATTGCAGCAGGCCCTTCAAGCCCAGTTGCTCACGCTTGTAACTCGCGTTCGCGCTGACTTGAGGCAAACCCTGCGCGCCCGACACCACCGCCTGTTCACGCGCCGCCGTTATGCGCAGCACCGCACTCTGCAAATCCAGATTGCCCGCCGCCGCGCGGTCGATCAGCGAGTCCAGCGTGGCGTCGTTGAACTGCCGCCACCAGTGGGGATCGGGATCGGCGTGGGTGTCCGCGAGCGACGGCGCGCTCGCGTGGGGAAACCGCATGTCGTCAGGCGGGTTCTGCACGCGCTGCAAATCCTGCCAGTTATCCGGGGCTTTCGCGTCGGGCGGCGTGAAATTCGGACCGACGGAACACGCGCCGGCGAACATTGAAAGCAGCAAGGGAATCAAGCGTTTGCGCATCTCAATGCCCTCCTCCGCCACCCGAGGCCTTCACCGGCGAAAAGAAAAATGTGATCGGCACGAAGCACAACGCGAAGATCGCCACCGCGCCGAACACGTCAAGATAGGCGAGGATCGTCGACTGCGAGATGTACTCCTTGTACATCAGTCCGGTCGCGGTGGTCATGGCCTGCTGCATGGTCTGGCCCATGTCCATCAGCGTGTGCGTGAGACGCTGTATGGAGTCGTTGTAGTTCGGGTTCAAGGGCGTCATATGCCCGGACATGTGCGCCATGTTCGCCTGCGTCCGCTCGACGATCGAGGCAGTCGCGAGCGAAATGCCAATTGATCCCGCCACGTTGCGGAACATCGTGAACAACGCGGAAGCGTCCGCATTCTCCGATGCCTTCAGCGTCAGGTACGCCAGCGTGGTGATGGGTACGAACAGGAATGCAATGGCGATGGATTGCGAGCTTCGCATGATCGTCAGCGTCTTGAAGTCGATGTTCGGCACCAGGTGATGCGTGAAAAACAATGCGCACGCCATCAGGAAAAAACCGAAGGCGACCAGGAAGCGGGTTTGTATGATCGGCATCAGCTTGCTGACCACCGGGATGATGGCCACGATCAACATCGCACCGGGCGACAACACGAGGCCCGCGAGCGTCGCGGTATAACCGAGCTGCTGCTGGGCGAGTTGAGGCACAAGCACCGCGCTGCCATAGAGGATCGCTGCAAAACCCACCATGCACACCGAGCCCAACGCAAAATTCCGGTCCTTCAATACGCGCAGGTCGACCACCGGCTTTTTCGCGTAAAGCAGCCAGAAGATCGCGCCCACAATGCCGGTCAACGACAGAATCGCAAAGGTCGTGATGAAACCGGACTTGAACCAGTCGTCGTCCTCACCCCGGTCGAGGAACACTTGCAGGCAGCCGAGACCCAGCGTAATCAAGCCAATGCCGATGAAATCGAGGCCCAGTTCGCGGCGATCCTTTTGCTTCTCCCACGGCGGATCTTCAACAAACTCCATCACCGCAATGGTCGTAATCACGCCGATCGGCACGTTGATCAGGAACACCCAGCGCCACGTGAGGTTGTCGGTGATCCAGCCGCCGAGCGTCGGCCCGACCACCGGCGCCACCACGATCGCTATGGCCGAAATCGAGAACGCACGGCCGCGTTGCTCGGGCGCAAAGGTATCGAGAATGATCGACTGCTGGTTCGGTTGTAAGCCGCCGCCGAAGAAGCCCTGCAAGACCCGGAACACAATCAGTTGCGACAGGTTGGTGGCAAGGCCGCACAACAGCGAACAGACCGTGAACGCGGCGATGCAGATCAGGAAATATCGCTTACGTCCCAGCAGTTTCGAGAAATATGCGGAGATGGGAAGCACAATCCCGTTCGCGACAAGATACGCGGTCAGCGTCCAGGTGGCTTCGTCGTAGCTCGCGGACATAGCGCCCGAAATGTGCGGCAACGCGACGTTCACAATGGTCGTGTCGAGCACTTCCATGAACGCCGCGAGCGTGACCACGACCGCAATCAGCCAGGGATTGGACTTCGGTTTCCAGCCGGCATGATCGCTCATTTCAACATCACCTTCGGAATCACGGAGATGCCGAGCGGCAGCGGAAGATCGGGCTGCAATCCGCTATCGATAAGTATCTTCACCGGCACGCGCTGCACGATCTTCACGAAGTTGCCGGTGGCGTTCTCAGCGGGGAAAGCCGAAAAGCGCGAACCGCTGCCAAGCTGGATACTGTCCACGTGACCGTGCAGATTCAGGTTGGGATAAGCATCCACGGATACATCCACCGAGTCTCCGGGACGCATGCGCTCGAGTTGCGACTCCTTGAAGTTGGCCGTGACCCAGACGGGAGTGGTCACCAGGGAAAAAATCGAGGCGCCCGCCTGCAGGAACGTGCCGTACTGCACGTTGCGTTTGGTGACCCAGCCGTCCGCGGGTGCGCGCAGTTCCGTATAGGACAGGTTCAACGCGGCCGCTTCCACCTGTGCCTCGGCCTGTTGAACCTGTTGCCGGCGTTCTTCGACCGTGGCCTGCGCCTGGCTGATTTGCTGCGGCACGAGACTCGCGGTTTTCACTTGCGCCTGTGCCTGCGCGACGTTGGCCAGCGCGCTCTTTTGCTGGGCCGTCGCCGTGTCGATGTTTTGTTGCGATGTCGCCCGGATATCAACCGTGCGTTGCCGTTCATAAGCCGCGCGGGTTTGCACCAGGTTCGCTTGCGCGCTCTGCTCCTGAGCCTTTGCCTGTGTCAGTTGCGCCGGATATTGCACGCGGGCAATATCCAGTTGCACTTGAGCCGAGTCGAGTTGTGCCTTCGCCAGGCCGAGTTGGGCGTTCGCCTGGTCCAGTTGAGCCTGATAGTCGCGAGGATCGATCTTGATCAGCAGATCGCCTTTGTGGACGAACTTGTTGTCGCCCAGGTTCATGACCAAGACGTAACCCGACACCTTCGGTGCGATCGTCACGGCGTCGCCGTCGGTGTACGCGTCGTCGGTACTCACCTGATTGCGCGTGACGAACCACCATGCCAATCCACCGAGGATCAGGAACACCACGACGACAGCCAGGATGATCAGCGGCTTTTTACCCGGGCCGTTCTTTTGCGCGTTGGATGGATTGTTGGGCTTGTCGTTGGACCTATTGTCGTCGCCGCCTTTTCCATCGCTATCGTTTTTTCGCTTGCCGCGGTTTGAATCGTCCCCGGCTTTGTCTCCGTCATGGTCAGGTCGTTCGTCTTGATCCGGCATCAGGCCCCCCTCTCACTCATTGAAACGCGGAATGGCTCAGGCATCTGGCCACTCCCCAGGTCGC
Organism: Caballeronia udeis; assembly: GCF_001544555.2. GTDB lineage: Bacteria > Pseudomonadota > Gammaproteobacteria > Burkholderiales > Burkholderiaceae > Caballeronia > Caballeronia udeis. The sequence continues at coordinate 233,530 of NZ_FCOK02000004.1, forward strand.
AGGTCGACAGATTGGGAATCTCTTGCTTTTGAACTTCTTTGTTCCACGCGTGCTTCGGGTCAGCGTAAGGGCAAGCTTCAAGCAAACCACGTGCCGTCGTTGTCGAGCCACTGATTAACCGCTTTCAGTTTGTTTTCAGAGGGTTATGCCCATGCCTGTGAACATTCACTGCGCCGTGCGGTATTAGCGTTGTTATTGCGCTGTCGATGGTTTGGCGCGAAAGCTGTATGGCTTCCACCCCCTTCATGCTTGCCTCAACGCCCGGTCTCGCACATCTGGTTCAGGTAAATGGCCGCGTAAAGAAGGCAAAAAAATGGCCGATTCCTTGCGGAGCCGGCCATTTTTTTTCGACTACGGTTCGCCCCTACACCTGCGCTGCCATAGTCCTTCGATGCTTTTCCGTCAGCTTACGCTGCGGCGTCCTTCAACTTCTTCAACGCACGTGCCTTGATGCGCACGCTCGCCGGCTTCGCTGCGAACCAACGGTCTTCACCCGAGAACGGATCCTTGCCGAAGCGCTTCTTCTTCGCCGGCACGACTTGCGCCGAAATCTTCAAGAGGCCCGACAGCGTGAATTCGCCTGCGCCCTTCTTGTGAACTGCGCCGAGGATGGTGTCCTCGAGTGCCGACAGGACGGCCTTCACTGCTTTCAGGTCGACGGTCGCACGGTCCGCCAGATGCGCGGCGAGCGATGCCTTCGTGAACGTGTCCTTGATCGGCGACAGCGTTGCCGTCGTCTTCACAGCTGCTTTCTTCGCCACAGTAGCCGGCGTCGATGCAGCCTTCTTGGCAGCTACCTTCTTGACGGGTGCTGCTGCAGTCTTCGTTGCAGCCTTGGGAGCAGCTTTGGTCGCAGCTTTCTTGGCGGCGGTTTTTGCGGAAGTCGGCATGTTTCTCCTACCTGTTGAGGTCAGTGTTTTTAGAATACGGTTGCGTGAATGCATCCGTATCAACGCCGGATTCTACAAGCGCCATTGAACTTCGTGCGATTCTTTTTGTGTTTCTAAGCCTTTTTTTAAGGGGTTTTCGTTACAAGCGTCAGTTTTATGGCGACATGGGTAGCTTCGCGATCAACGAAGAGTGATCCGATGCCACCCGCGCCATGCGAACTTCGATGCACATTCACCCCCGCAAGACGCTCGCCGGGATGCGTCGCGATGAGGATAAAAGCGAACAACGGACAGCGTGCTGGAAAGGTCCGAGGAGCACATGCGCGATAGAAATGCGAGAACAACCGGCGCAGCGTCGGACCGTCAACAGGCCAGACGTTGAGGGCTCATGGCAGGGTTCCCGGCATGGCCGGAGCCTCAAAACTCCGCCCCACTTGCTCGACTTGCCTGCGTCGTTCACGCGGCGCCAGCGCCGGATGCGTTGTGACAACACGCCACATCTCGCCGTCTCAATCGATATCCGCATCCAGCACGCCGCGACGTTCGTGCTTGCTGAAACCGCGTTGCCGTAGCGGCGCGCAGGGTATCGAGCTTGGGGACCGCCGAGCGCATGCAAGCCCGTCATCCGCTGTAATACAGCCAGCACATCGCGTTAAATGCGCAGGTCAGCGTTTGCATCGATAGCAGAATGCATTGTTGAGATTCGCCTAAGCCGTCAGCGGCAGTTCATCGATCACGATCAGTCTGCTGTGCACGTTCACTCAACCCGTTTCATTCTCCAGCACGCTTGGCGACATCAGGACCGCCCGGCTTCCCCAGCGTCTCGCACAACGCGCCGCCGATCAAACCCGCCGTGAAATACAGTTTCTCCATGTAGATGTCGGGCTTGGCGCGACCGATGGCATCGGGGTATTGCTAGCCGGTTTACTGAAAACCGGGCGGCCGACGAACACCAGTGTGTCGTCGACCACGATCATCTTCCGACGATGCGAGCTGTCGATATTCCGCCCAAGGATAAACACCGTGCACAGCGCTCGCGTGATCGCCTCGCGCAGCACGCGAAAATAATCAGAGCCGTCGATCAGCAAACTAAAACGATCAGCATGCCGAACGCTGTCGCAAATGCGGTCCGGTTAAAAGACGCTTCGGTGTTCATGCTGCCGCCCTGCTTGAGCGAATTCTCGAACGTGTTTTTGAACCGATCCAACCGATGCAAGAAGGCGTTGGCCAGGGAATGGATCGTGCCGATGATGCCAGGGTTCCTATGACGAATTTCAGAAGCGGCATGCCGCATTCCGCGCCACAAACCGCCCCACACCGTACAGGAAATGATTCGACTATCTGTACCGGTACTGTACAGATCACATCTCATACACTGACGCGTCCGGACTATCGATCCGATTCAGATCCTGCTCGAGCGAACACCAGGGAAACACCATGCATCTCGACACTGCCGCCCTACTGACTGCGCTTCCCGCCGCGGTGCTGTTCGCGCTCGTCACCACCATCACGCCCGGTCCGAACAACACCATGCTGCTCGCGTCGGGTGTGAACTTCGGCTTGCGCCGCACGGTGCCGCACGTGCTTGGCATCAGCGTAGGCGTCGCCATCCTGATGGTGCTGGTCGGTCTCGGCGTAGGGCAGGCCTTTGCGCGTTTCGCCTGGGCTTACACAGTGCTTGAAACGTTAAGCGTGGCGTACCTGCTGTATCTCGCATGGAAGATCGCAACGTCGTCGACCATGCAGGTTCGCGACGGCGAACGCCGGCCCATGCGGTTTATCGAAGCGGCGGCATTTCAGTGGATCAATCCGAAGGCATGGATGATGGTGCTGACGGCCGCGACCACGATCCATTTGCATTCGAGCTTTTCGCTGAACGCGGTCTTGATGGCGGTGGTGTTCATCGTCGTCGGATTGCCGTGCATCACCATGTGGGCCGCGTTCGGCACGTCCATGCGGCGGCTCCTCACGCAACCGCGCTGGCTGCGCGCCTTCAACTGGACAATGGCAACGCTGCTTGTGTTGTCGTTGTATCCGATCGTCGAGCGTGCGCTGGCGTGATGATGAAGCGCAGTGCTCACGCAGTGACGGGCGCAATGAAGTAACGCAGTGAAGTAATCAATTGTGCAATCACGGCGGCCCGCGTTGCACTGACGGCGAGCCGATTTCGCGGTCCGGTGGTTCAGAACCAGCCTATTTTTTTGTGGGCGGCGCATACTGGTCCATGCCTGCCGTCGCGCAAAATATGCAGTCTGATTGCAACTTTGGCCGTAAAAAGCGGCAAGAAATGCGCACACTCCGTTATCCCGGGGATCGACAGGCATGTACGAAGCTTGCTGCCCGATCAACTCGCGCCCTCGTTGGCGCGGCTTTGAAATCTCCCAAGGAGTTACGCCATGTCTGGAGCAAACCGCCCGTCCGGTCCCGCAACACGCAAGTCCCTCGATCTCGCCGATCAAATCGAACGCGATGAACTCGAGAACCACCTGCCGGATGCGCTAAACCACGCCGACGATGATGACCTCGACGACGAACCCGACACCGGCAAGCCCCGCCAATAACATATCATCGTCTTAACGGCGCCTCACGGCGCGTCATCCAGGCCGCACTTGTGCAACGCAGTGCGGCTTTTTTGTGCGTGGATCTTTTGCGCCCTATTTTTCTGTTTGAAGGCTCCTGGGCACGGCGGTTGCTCTGAATTCGGGCGTCGCGGCATACAGCAGCGGCACAATCAAGGGCGGCGAAGGCGTCAAGCCGGCACGCAAACCAATCCGATAATCGACCCTTTGGAGGGCTTCATGCTTCGATACGCTGTCATCTTTTTCATCATCGCGATCATTGCGGCGTTTTTCGGCTTCGGCGGAATCGCGAGTGGCGCAACCGAGATTGCGAAGATCCTGTTCTTCATCTTCATCGTGATCTTCCTGGCAACGCTGTTGCTCGGCGTATTCCGGCGATGAATCTGCAGGTTCGCGCCTCGACCGCGTCGGTCCAAGGTGCGAACCCTGATGCGTTGAACGCAAAAAGCGCGAGCATGCTCGCGCTTTTTGTTTTACGTCACGCCGCAAACTAGCGGCGCAAGCAGTTCAGTTCACCCTTGATGCATCGCTAAATCAACGCCTCGCTGAGCCAACGGTTCAACGAGTGCGCCTGAGTCAGCCATGGTGTACACGGCGCCGCCCGCTTTCGCCATGCCGTGTTGCTGCCACTCTCCTTCCACAAGACCCGCCACACGGGACTCCGGCAGATCGACCGGATCACCCGTCTTGCCGCCAGGCTTCGCCAGGTGTTTATCGTCGGGAAACAAGTCACGTTCTCCGAGATTCAAGACATCGGTGACCGAGAGCGTGAGCGTGGCGTGCGAGGAATTTGTGTCGATGCTTTCAACACCGGGGACAGGCGCCATGGTGTCAACAGTGAAAACCGCATGATTCGATGGCGAGCTATACGACCCTGCAACATTCGATGCAATCGCATACAGGTCGTGCGTACCGTCGGCCAGACCCGCGTCCGCAGTGATCCACCATTTGCCTGCGTAGTCCACCACCGCGGAGCCGATAGTCTGCTGACCGTCAAAAAGCGTGACCGTGTCGCCCGGCTTACCGGTTCCCGTTGTGCTGAGATATGACTCCGTCGTCGTGCTACCCGGAGCAATCGGCAAACCGCTACCTCCCAGGATGTACGTAATGACCGGTGGCGTCACTGCCGGCAAGTCGATAGTGACGGAAATCGGCGTGGACGAGGCGCCCCACTGGTCTTCGCCGTTTATGGAGATCGCCGTGAACTTGTGAAGACCGGCCTTGAGCGCGACAGTCGGCGTGAACAACCACAGACCATCGCTCGTCACGACGGTAGTGCCGAGCCATCGAACACCGTCGTACACGGTCACCGCGGTTCCGGCGTCAGCCGTGCCCATGATGACCGGCAACGCTTCGCCTGACGTGCCGCCGGCGCTTGCGGATCCGACGGCCGTGATGATTGCTTTCGAAGGAATGTTAGTAACAAATGCCATGTTGGCCCTCTCTTTATGGGAATCAACATGCGCGGCACCACCTGGAATCCGGCGCTCGCGCACTGATGCGAATTGAACGGCGGCTGCGTGCCGCCCGTTCAATTCGCGAGGGCGAGTCTGTCCTGATCACTTGAAACTAACCACACGATTGTTCCTAAATAGTAAACAAATCGAACGGCCTGTTGCTCAAGCTCATCCTTCTCTAGCGCCTCTTCCACTTTTCTATGAACCCCCACAACGCGTCCTCAGTGGAATACGGCACGTTGAAGCGAAACCAGTCGCTCGCGGCGTCCCCCGGGCGGAAATACGAACCCGGAGCGAGCCAGATGCCGTCTTCCAGCGCCTGCGTCGCCAGTTCGTTTGCCTGTTCGGGCTCGACCGGCAAACGTGCCCAAACAAACAAGCCTGCGCGCGGGCGATGAAACAGCTCGACACCGAGCGAGTCCATCCGGTCCTCGACCTGCGCGTGTGCGTCCTTGAGTTTTTCGGTGACCGATTCCACGTGGCGCGCATAACGCCCTTCGGTCAGCACTTTCTCGACAATACGCTCCGTCGCCGCCGATGAAGTCAGCCCCACCGCCATCTTCGTACGCGCCAGTTCACGCAGCACGTCACGCTCGGCGACCACATAACCGCAGCGCAATCCCGGCGTGATCGTCTTCGAAAACCCGCCGACATACAGCACGCGGTTCAAGCCTTCCATAGCGGCCAGAAGCGGCGCGCCGGGCGGCGCGAGCTCGCGGTTCACATCGTCTTCCACGACCCACAGGCCGTAGCGCTCCGCGATCTGCAGCAGGCGAAACGCGGCCGCCATGCCGAAGGTCGCGCCGGTCGGGTTCTGCAGCGTCGTGTTGAGAAAGATGGCCTTGGGACCATGCTCGATCACCAGTTGTTCAAGCACGTCGTTATCGATTCCTGCCGGCGTACGCGGCACACCTCGCACGATCAGGCCGCCCAGTTGCAGGATCTGCAGCAGATTGCAGTAACCCGGATCTTCCACAATGACCGTGTCGCCCGGGCGCAGCAGCGTGCGTACGATCAGGTCGAGCGCCTGCGTGGCCCCGGCGGTCAGCAACACGTTCGCGGCAGGGTCGGCGGGCAAACCGTAGCGGTCAAGTTGCTCGGCAATCCGCTCGCGCAGCGGCGCAAAACCGTACGGGTGCCCGTAGTCGGCCATGCGTGCCGCCGGCACGCGGCTGATCGAGCGCAACGCGTGATGCAGGCCGCTCTCATTGACCCATTCGTTGGGCAGCCAGCCGCAGCCTGCCTTGATCGGCACGGAATGATCGGCGAATACATCGGACAGGAGCCACGTGGCGGTGAGGCTCGGCGGCTGCCACGCCACCGCGCGCTTGTGCGCCGCCGGAGCCCGCGCCGCCACCCGGTAGCCCGAGCCGCGCCGCGCGACCACGAGGCCCATCGACACAAGGCGTCCATACGCTTCCGTTACCGTGAAGGTGCTCAGCCGTTCCGCCTGCGCGAGCTGGCGCACCGAAGGCAGCAACGCGCCGGCACGCAGCGCCTGCTGCTCGATGGCGCCGGAAAACGCCCGCACCAGTTGCTCGACGAGCGTCATTTGCGCGCGGTCACGGTCCAGTTGAAGTTCGATCATGAGTCGGCAGGAAGAGGATGATGAAGGGTGATGAAAGTTGATCGCCCAGAATAATCGACCACTACAGTTTTTGCCATTTTGCCAGCACAGTTCTCTCCGCGACAGGGCAACTGTCTATGCCGCGGGTTTTTATCGAGGACTACATTGCGTGTTCTAACAGGAGATTTCCCATGACTTCGCGCCCCGTCATCGACGACCTCTCGTCGTTCTGGATGCCTTTCACCGCCAACCGGCAGTTCAAAGCTGCCCCGCGCCTGATCGAGGGCGCCAAGGGTATGTACTACCGCGCGACCGATGGCCGCGAGATTCTGGACGGCTGCGCCGGCCTGTGGTGCGTGAACGCGGGCCACTGCCGCGACGAGATCGTCGCCGCGATCCAGCAGCAAGCCGCCACGCTCGACTTCGCACCGACCTTCCAGATGGGTCATCCGCTCGCATTCGAAGCGGCCACGAAGGTCGCGGCGATCATGCCGGAAGGCCTCGACCGCATCTTCTTTACGAATTCCGGCTCCGAATCCGTCGATACCGCGCTGAAAATCGCCCTCGCCTATCACCGTGCACGCGGCGAAGGCCAGCGCACGAAGCTGATTGGCCGCGAGCGCGGGTATCACGGCGTGGGGTTCGGCGGCATCTCGGTCGGTGGCATCGGGCCGAACCGCAAGACTTTTTCAGGCGGGTTGCTCCCGAACGTCGATCATCTGCCGCACACGCACGCACCCGAGCACAAAGCGTTCTCGAAGGGCCAGCCGGCGTGGGGCGCCCATCTCGCCGATGAACTCGAACGGATTGTCGCGCTGCACGATGCGTCGACCATCGCCGCCGTGATCGTGGAGCCGCTGGCGGGGTCGACGGGTGTGCTCGTGCCGCCGCAGGGTTATCTGCAAAAGCTGCGCGAGATCTGCACGAAGCACGGCATCCTGCTGATTTTCGATGAAGTCATCACGGGTTTCGGCCGGCTGGGCAAAGCGACGGCAGCGGAATATTTCGGCGTGACGCCGGACCTGATGACGCTCGCCAAGGCAATCAACAACGCCGCCATTCCGATGGGCGCCGTGGCTGCGCATCGCAACGTGCACGACACGATCATCAATGCGGGTGCGGCGAACGGTATCGAACTGTTCCACGGCTATACGTATTCGGCGCACCCGATGGCCGCCGCCGCCGCGATCGCCACGCTCGACCTGTATGCACGCGACCAGCTGTTTGAGCGGGCGGCATCGAAGGCACCGAAGTTCGAAGCCGCCGCTCATGCGTTGCGCGACGCGCCTTATGTGAAGGACGTGCGCAATCTCGGCATGGTGGCGGGCGTTGAACTGGAATCGCGCGATGGCGCGCCGGGCGCGCGGGCCTACGAAGCGTTCGTGAAATGCTTCGAGGCGGGCGTCCTGGTGCGCTATACAGGCGATATTCTCGCGTTCTCGCCGCCGCTGATCATCGAAGATGACCAGATCGAGCAGATTTTCAGCACGGTTCGCAAGGTGCTCGAAACGGTGAAATAACGCGGTTTCATCCGCCGCTTGACGTCACTGACGTGAGCGGTGAGCGGCACGCAAACCGACGTGCAAGTGTAAAGGCCGTTCTGGAGTGATCCGGAACGGCCTTTCTTCGTGGAAGGGCTGCAAATGCGCTAACGCGCATGCCGCGTCGCACCGGCCTTCGAAGCTGCCGCGCGGCGCGTCTGCCAGCCTTTCCTGGCGGACGCCGAGCGTTCAGCCGCAGAACGCCGGCTCGCGCTTGCGTGCGTCTGCTTCGACAGTGCTTTGTGCGAAGCGGCCTGGCTACCCTCGCGTTTAAGCACGCGCGTGGACGTAGCGGAGCGCTTCGCCTTGGATTCCGCGCTCGCGCTGCGTTGCGTCTTGTGCTGGCCGGCTTGTGTGTCCTTCGCTGCTTTCTTGCGAGTGGCGGCGGAGACCGCACCCCTCTTCGGCGCCTTCAGACTCACGCCCGACCTGCGCGCCTCGGACAACCCGATAGCGATTGCCTGCTTCGCGGACTTCGCACCGTGCTTGCCTTCACGAATGTGATCGATCTGCTCCTTCACGAACGCGCCAGCCTGCGTGCTGGGCGACTTCCCCGCGCGTTTGGCGGCATGGGCACGTTCGACAGTTTTCTTCTCGGGCATGGCGACACTCCTTTGAAAAAATGGCGTTGGACTAGCCATAGCCAACGCAGCAACGCCCGTGCCAAAGCCTGCGGCAGGCATCACTGTGCGCATCCGTCGCGGATCATCGTGTAAGCGTGATGTTAGATTCACAAGCGACTAACCCAGCCGTTGCGCTGACCCATTCGATTCGTTAAGGAGAGCAAATGTTGAAGAAAACGTGTACCGCGGCAGTAAGCGTCCTCGTACTCGCAGCAAGCAGCGCGGCATTCGCGCGTGACCAGCCGGGTGCGGACTGGATAACAAAGGACGCGGCAATCGCGAAGGTCAAGGCGCAGGGTTACGACGCGGTGCGCCTCAAAGCCGACGACGGACGCTGGGAAGGCGAAGCCACCAAGCAGGGCTCGTTCTATGAGATCCACGTCGACCCGCACTCCGGCGCGCTGACGAAGAATGAATTGAAGAAATAATCCTGTTGTACCCGTTGTGATGTGCGGAAAAATCCTGCAGCGGTTCGCGCCGGTGCAGGCCAGATTACACGCTGGTCTGCACCGCTCTCTCGTCCACGCCAAGTTGCTCTTTCAACCCGGCCCATCCCTTCGGCGTCACCTGAACAGCACGTGAGTTTTTCAAGCGGCGTAGCCACCCCTCCGCGCAAAGCTGCGTCATGAACGCGACGCCCAGCGGCCCGGCGAGATGATGCCGCCGCTCGGTCCAGTCGAGGCATTGCCGGGCGAGACCGCGTCGGGTCGGTTTCAGCCCGGCCATGTCCAGGCCCATGCTGTTAAACCATTCGACGCCGGCCGGCGTCACATCGAATTGCCTGTCATCGGTGGCGACGACCAGCGCGCGGTCCTGCAACGCCTGCGTCACCGCCACGCCCAGGCCGCCAGCGAGATGGTCATAACAGCATCGTGCGAACTGCAGGTCCCGGGCTTCCCGGCTGCGCGGCAGTCGACGCACGGGTTCGCTGGGTGCAATCGATGCAAGATTTTCAAGCACCAGCGCAACATGCGTACCGGCCAGACGGTAATACCGATGCCGCCCCTGCGTTTCCACCAGCAACAACCCGCCGGCCAGGAGCTTCGCGAGATGAGAGCTTGCCGTCTGGGCGGTGACGCCGGCCACGTAAGCCAGCTCGCCCGCAGGTTGCGCGCGGCCGTCGGCGAGCGCCATGAGCATGGCGGCGCGAGTGGGATCGGCGATCAGGAAAGCGGCCGACGAGACCGCGGGATGAGGGTACATGAAGGATCTCCGCTATGACCTCGCCATGATAGTCCGGCCGCCTGTGCGCATGCTTCGATACGCGTCGAAGCTTGTGGCATGACGGCGCCCCTACACTGGATTTCCCGTCCCGCAGCGAAAACTCCCCGTGCCCGACACCCGAACGCTTCAGCGCCGCGTCCTCGCCGCGACCAGCATCAGCTATATCGTCGTGATCCTCGATACGTCCATTGTCAACGTTGCGCTAAGCAGCATCGCCAATGCGCTCACGACCGGCACCGCGGGCCTGCAATGGGTTGTCAACGCGTACACGATGACCTTCGCGAGCCTGTTGTTGACGGGCGGCGCGCTGGGTGACCGGTTAGGCGCGAAAAACGTCTATTTCGCCGGCCTTGCCGTGTTCACGCTGGCATCCGCGCTCTGCGGCCTTGCGCCCAACCTCGCGGCGCTGACCGGCGCCCGCGTGTTGCAAGGGATCGGGGCGTCGATGCTGGTGCCGTGTTCGCTGATGCTCATCAACCGCGCCTATGCAGACCCGGCCGAGCGCGGCCGCGCGATCGGCCTGTGGGCCGCGTGTGGCGGCGCGGCGATGGCCGGTGGTCCATTGATCGGCGGCATCCTGATCCATGCGTTTGGCTGGCGCAGCATCTTCCTTGCGAACCTGCCGATCGGGTTGATCGGCTTGTGGCTGACATCGCGGGTGGCACGCACTGAACGGACTGATCGTGCACGGGTAACGCGTCATCTCGATCTCGCCGGTCAGGCGGCGGCAATCGCGGCGCTGGGCATGTTGATCGGAGTGCTGATCGAAGGGCACGCGTCAGGCTGGCGTTCGCCGTGGATCCTGAGCGGGATTGCGCTGAGTGTTCTTGCCGCTGGGAGTTTCGTCGCAATCGAATCAAGGCGGTCGCAGCCGATGCTGCCCCTGTCCTTGTTCGGCAACCGGATTTTTTCCAGTGCTGCGTTTGTCTCGATGGTGTCGGCAATGACCTTCTATGGCCTGATCTTCACGCTGAGTCTTTATTTCCAGCAGGTGCGGGCGTATTCGCCGTTGCTGACCGGCCTCGCATTCCTGCCGCTGACCGCACTGGTGACCGCGGGCAGCATGTCGGCGGCGCGGTTCGTCGGGATGTTCGGGCCACGCTGGCCGATCTGCGCCGCATTGGGGATCTATACGATCGGCTTTCTCGGCATGCTGATGTCGACGGACACTTCGCCGTACTGGGTCATTGCGCTCCCCATGCCGGCCATCGGCTTTTGCGCGGGCCTCATCACGCCGATAGCCACGCGCTCGCTGATGGATACCGTCGATAAAAACCGCGCCGGGATTGCGGCCGGCGTGCTGAACTCGGCGCGGCAGACGGGCGCGGCGCTGGGCGTCGCGGTTTTTGGCGCGATGCTCCCGTCGCCCGATCAGTTTGAGCACGGCATGCATACCGCAATGGCGATGGCCGCGGCCATCTTGCTGACAGCGGCGCTGGTCTGGTGGTTTGCATCGAAAGCGCTGGCTCGGGAGCGGATTAGCCAGATTGTTTGAGGATTCTGCTGGCAGACGGGCACGCGTGCCGCGTGGATTCCCGCGCGCGGGTGGACGGAGGATGCCGACGACGGCAAAATCGAGGCGCTGAACGTCCACCGCAAACGAAGCATCCTGGCCGCCGTGGCTGAACCCGAACAGCACACTCTTGTGCGAACGCCTCCTTTGACGATGCCCAAATCATCCCGCACTACAGCACCAATCGACTTCTACGCGCCGTCCGAACAGGTCGCGCGTCGCCTCATCGGGGCAATCTTCACGGTCGACGGCGTCGGCGGCAGGATCGTCGAAACTGAAGCCTACGATCCCGAAGATCCGGCGTCGCACAGCTTTTCCGGCCCCACCCCTCGCAACGCCGTCATGTTCGGCCCGCCCGCGCACGCGTACGTGTACCGCTCGTACGGCATTCACTGGTGCCTGAACTTTGTTTGCCGCGAAGAAGGCCACGGCGCAGGAGTGCTGATCCGCGCGATTGAACCGCTGACCGGACTCGATGCCATGCGCCAGCGGCGCGGCCTTGAACCAGCGAAGCTGTTGTGCTCGGGACCGGGACGCGTCGCGCAAGCCTTGGGCATTACGCACGGAAACAACGGCATGTCGCTGCTTGAAGCGCCGTTTCACATTGAAGCGCCGGAGGAGGACTATCCGCTCGCAATCGGGCCGCGCATCGGCCTCACGAAGGCAGTGGATGTACCCTGGCGCTTCGGGCTTGCAGGATCGAAGTTTCTCAGCAAGCCATTCCCGAAGGCTTGATCAAAGTGCAACCCCATTGCGCGGGTGCATGGCCAAGCGTTTGATAAGGGTTGCGAAGTAACATCAATCCTGCATCAATTTCGCTAACGCCCTGAGTTGCAAACCATCTGGATCTGCAAGGTCGTAGAGAATGGAAAAATGATCTGCGCCCGGCACCGGCAAGTAAGTCACATGTTCACTCGCGTCAGCGCAGGCATGCGCATAGTCATGAGAATGGCGGATGAGTTCAGGCAGTTCTGCGTTGCCGACAGTGACGACCATCGGTGCACCCTGAGCGATGTGCCGCATCGGGCTGAAGCGGGTGATTTCCTCTGCCGATAACCCGAGCTTGTCGTTCAGCCGACCCGCGCTGATGGGTTCGAGATCGAAGAGACCGCTGACCGGCAGCGCGTATTTGACCGCCGGATGATAACGATGCATGGCCGTCAGATGACCGCCCGCGGAATGGCCGCCGAGTATGAGCGTTGTATGGCGTTGCTCGACGAGGAAGTCGAGCAGCCGTCCGATCTCGCTCACAATTTGCGTCATTGATGAGATGGGCGCCAGCGTGTATTCCGCTACTACAACGTTCATGCCACGGGCGAGCGGCCCTTCTGCCACGAAGGCGCAGAGCTCCTTGTCGCAGCTTTGCCAGTAGCCGCCATGGACGAAAACGAAGGTTGGCGCAGGGGATTGCTTGTCACTCGATGCCGGGAAGAAGTCGAAGCGCTCGCGCGGGGCAGGACCGTACCGGACATCGAGTTCAGCACCGGGGTGCGCTGCGTAGAAGGCCGCGCTGCGGGTTTCAAAGTCGGCGGGCGGATCGCCATTGCTGTATGCCGCGTCGAGGGTTGCGCGGTCCATGGTGCGCCACGGGGATTGCATGCGGTTTGTCTCCTGGAAAGAATGCGGGGCTCGATGCGGAGTTTACAGGGTTCCGCCTGGTCTCAGCTTCTGTCCCACGGCGCCACTCCTCCCAAGACCTCAACCAGGTAATCGATCATCACCCTCACGCGTGAGCTCAGATGCCGCCGGCTGGGATACATCGCGAGCACGTCGATATCCGCCATGTGGAATGCCGGCATCAGCGCCACCAGCCGCCCCGCTCGCAGATCGTCGCCAATGATGAAGGTCGGCTGCCAGATCACGCCCAGCCCGGCCAGTGCCGCCGAGCGCGCGGTGTCGCCGTTGTTCGTATGCATGTGGCAATTCACCCGCACGGTGTGCGGCTTTTCATCGGCGTCCAGAAACTGCCACTCGTCTCCGCTCGCGGCATACGTGTAGCCAATACAGCGATGCTCGCCCAGATCCGAAGGGCGCTCCGGCAAGCGCCGCCCCGCCAGATACGCGGGCGCCGCGCACAGCACGTTGCGCGACGCGGCGAGCTTGCGGGCCGCATTGCCCATCGACCCGGCACGCGAAATACGAATCGCGAGGTCGTACCCTTCATCGACAATATCCACCACCCGGTCGACCAGCGATACATCCAGTTCCACCTCGGGATACCGCCGCATGAACTCCGGCCATAACAGTGCAAGCTGCAACACCCCAAAGCTCAGCGGCGCGTTGATGCGCAACCGCCCTCGCGGCTCGGCCGTCGACGACGACACCAACCCCTCCGTCTCGGCCAGGTCATCGAGTATTGCAACGCAGCGCTCATAAAGCGCCTCGCCGCCCGATGTCAGCGACAACCTTCGCGACGTCCGGTTCAGCAGCCGCGTCCCCAGATGCGCCTCCAGTTCGACGATATAACGCGTCACGTTGGCGGGCGAGGTATCGAGCGCATCGGCGGCGCGCGTGAAGCTGCCGCGCTTGACCACGGCCACGAAGACCTCATAAGCGCGCAAGCGGTCCATTGAACGTCTCCGGTGGGGATTGGGCGGAACTCCGGTACGCCGGCTCAAGATTCACAAAAGCTGAACGATAAGACCATCTTCCGTGCCTGTTCGCAAGCTTCAGGTGAGCCTACATTGCGTCACATGGACCGGGGCATTGGGCGCCGGACAAGCTGAACAAACGGAGAAACATCATGAATCGACTGACAGGAAAGGTTGCTATCGTCACGGGCGCAAGCGCCGGCATCGGCCGCGCCACAGCTAAATTGTTCGCGGCGGAAGGTGCGAAGGTGGTCGTTGCCGCCCGCCGCGCAGCCGAACTTGAAACGCTGGTGGCAGAGATCAAGGCGGCCGGCGGCGAAGCCGTCGCTCTCGCGGGTGACGTGCAATCGGAAGACTATGCAAAGGCGGTCGTGGCGCTCGCCATCGACAAATTCGGCCGGCTCGACGTCGCTTATAACAACGCCGGCACGCTGGGCGAAATGGGACCGTCGACGTCCGTCTCGGTGGAAGGGTTCAACAACGCGCTCGCGATCAACCTGACCAGCGCATTCCTTGGCGCGAAACACCAGATCCCGGCCATGCTCGAACACGGCGGCGGGTCGATCATATTTACATCGACGTTCGTAGGTTATTCGTTTGCATTCCCCGGCACGGCGTCTTACGCGGCGAGCAAGGCCGGCCTGATCGGCCTTACGCAAGCACTCGCGGCCGAATATGGCGCACAAGGTATCCGCGTGAACGCCGTGCTGCCCGGCGCCGTCGATACCCCGATGTACCGGGACATGAACGACACCATCGAATCGCAAACCTTCGTCACCAACCTGCACGCGTTAAAGCGGGTTGCAACACCGGAAGAACTCGCACGCTCGGTGCTGTATCTCGCCTCCGATGACTCCTCGTTCGTCACCGGCACGGCATCACTCGTGGACGGCGGCGCGTCCATCACACGCACGTAAACAGACCGCATTTATCCCGGTATCTCCGATACCCCGTGCATCGGACAGCCATCGCGGATGGAACGGCTCTTGCGGCGCTTTGCCTGCCATTCACTCAAGGAGGGCGACATGACGGGCAAGCAAACAGACACCACGACTGAGACGAACTACGCGGGCCGATCGCAAGAGGAACGCCTGGCGCAACGAAAGGGCAAAAAGCAGCGCGCGCAGGAACAACCCGGTGGTCACCTGGCGCAAGAAGGCACGGAACCGGACAAGCACCACAGCTCGGGCAAGCTGACGGAGGAAGGGAAAAAGATCTGGCGAACCGGCTCGGGAATCGATGGCGGCGGTAAAACCTCATAAACCCGGCATACCCGACATAGCGCCGGGGTCTTCCAAATCGTAAAACGTGGAACAATGAGGGCTTCATGACTTTGCTACATGCATCTGGAGCCCTCGATGAGCGCCACGCGTAACTCCCCCAACGCGTCTTCGGACATCCATGATCAAGCCGATCGTCCGAGCCGCGAAGAAGCTGAAGCCGCCGTTCGCGTTCTGATCCGCTGGGCCGGAGACAACCCGGCGCGCGAGGGACTCATTGACACCCCCTCCCGCGTCATCCGCTCTTACGAAGAATTCTTCGCGGGTTATGCGCAGAATCCTCACGACATCCTGGCGCGCACCTTTTCCGAGGTGCAGGGCTACGACGAGATGATCGTGCTCAAGGACATCCGCTTCGAAAGTTACTGCGAACATCACATGGTGCCGATCATCGGCCGCGCACACGTGGCGTATCTGCCGCGTGAGCGCGTGGTGGGCATCTCGAAGCTGGCGCGTCTGGTCGATGCCTTCGCGAAGCGCCTGCAAATCCAGGAGAAGATGACGGCACAGATTGCCGACACGCTGGAAGAAGTCCTGCAACCGCTAGGCGTTGGCGTGATCCTGGAAGCCACGCATCAATGCATGTCCACCCGCGGCGTGCATAAAGCCGGTGCGTCCATGGTGACATCGCGGATGCTGGGCACGTTCCGCGACGACCCGTCCACCCGCCGCGAATTCCTCTCCATCGTCGGGCATTCGAGCGCGTTCAGCGTGTCGAATAGCTGAAAAGCTTAGCAAGGTTCGCTGAAGCTTACGCACCATTCAAGCGCCCTTCACGCGCCTTGGCCATCGTCCGGTGCGTCTCCTGCGCCGCCTTCGCGGATCTTGCCTTGCGAGACGTTGCTGCCCGGTGGCACGCTATGCGTGAGCCACACGTTGCCGCCAATCACCGAACCGCGCCCAATGGTCACGCGTCCGAGAATGGTCGCGCCGGCGTAGATCACTACATGGTCTTCCACCACCGGGTGCCGCGCGTTGCCCTTCACCAGCACACCGTCGTTACCCGCCGGAAAACTCTTCGCGCCCAACGTCACTGCCTGGTACACACGCACGTGCTGGCCAATCACCGCCGTCTCGCCAATCACCACGCCCGTCCCGTGATCGATGAAAAAACTCGGCCCGATTGTCGCGCCCGGGTGGATATCGATCCCCGTCGCCGAGTGCGCGATCTCGTTGATGAAGCGCGCGAGCAAGGGTACGCCGAGCTTATGCAAAGCATGCGCCAGACGATGATGCGTCATGGCCCAGATGCCGGGATAGCAAAGCAGGATTTCCGTGATGTGCTGCGCGGCCGGGTCACCCGCGAACGCAGCCTGGATGTCGCTCACCAGCAGCGCCCGGATGGCGGGTAACTGCGCGCCGAATTCACGCGCGAGCCTGAACGCATGCACGCCGAGTTCGGCGTCGCTCAGGCCCTGGTTCTCCGGCAGGAAACGCAACGCACGCCGGATCTGTTCGGAGAGCAGGCGCAAGGTGCTTTCGAGCGTGTGGCCGACGTAATAATCCACGCTTTCGGCGGTCAGGTCGGGCGCACCGTAATGGGTGGGAAACAGCGCGGAGCGCAGTCCATTGACGATCTTCACGATCGCTTCACGCGACGGCAGTTCGCGGATTCCGAGCGGATGGCGCGTGCGGTGCAACTGTTCGCGCGACGCCCGCAAGTCGGCGACGATCTTGTCGAGGCCCCATTCGTGGGAGGGTAATTGATCTTCTTCGGAGACAGTCTTGGGCATGTCGGGAGCAAGGGCTGATGACGCCGTGTTGAACGGCACGATCTAATGATGCCCCGAGATTAACCGTTTTTCCGCAAGACCGCCGCCTGGGCGCGAAACATCTTCGAGCGCACTCAGGACTTGGGTTCGACCTTCACGTGGCTGGCGTCGATCCAACGGACGGCCCAGTCGCGAGCGTGCGCAATAGCTTCGTCGGCGTTGCCAAAGCGCAGGTCAGAAGGGAAAAAACGATTGGCCACCAGTTCACCGTCGCTCGATCGCGAGATGACCACGTAGGGTTGGAAACAGCCGTCGCCCTGACGTGCTGGTGCACAATTGAGTAAATAGCCGCGATGTGAAAATGCCGCGTCATATTGCATGAGTCACCCTGATTTTAAGTGCCCCGCTGGATTCGCGATGGTCGTCTCCCGCTCGCTTGAAACGCGCGAATCCGGCAAGCGGCACGAAGCCGTCCGGTGGCGCACGCAGGCCTGGCGAACAACAAATCATACTCTTGAGAAAACCTTCGTTGGGTTGAAAAAAATCAATTTGGCTTAGAACATTTACTGCTGTTTTATCCCGCGGTTTATTCCAACGCGGCTTTGTGCGCCGGAATGTTTCTTGCGTCATGTCTTTTGTTAACCTGAACCGGGTGGAGCGAATCATGAACAACGCACCGAACAACGAATCGCAGGAAAAGCAAACGCAACGCGCAGCGGGACACGAGGCCGAGCCCGCGCAAACGGGTGGCGGTGCGTCTGATTCATCGTTGAAACATGCCGGGCCACTCGGTGAAACCGACGTCACCCAAACCGACGTCACGCGTCGTGCAATCGACGTTCTCAACGACGACACGCTGGACGATACCGTCGAAGCCGATGGGAAAAATCGCGACGCCTCGCACGACGAAGCCCTGCTCGAGCAGAACCCCAACGCATTTATCGGCGTGGATGCGACGCTGGTGAATTCGCACTTTGAACAGGGCGACGGCCTGGGCGGTTTCGACAGCCGTCCGGCGCGCAGCGGCCTGGCGCTGGCATTGGAGGAAGGCTTCAGTGTCGTGGATAAGGGCATGGTCGCACCCGATGTGGAGGAGGTCGAGCGGCAGTACGAATTCGTTGAACGTGATCCCCACGGTTACAGCTTGCGAGGACGCAGGCATTTCGCCATCAACCATGTCAGGCCATCGCGCCTGATCGAAATAAAGCGACGCGAGAAATAACCGGAACAACATGCCCACGCCCTGCTGAAAGAGTGAAAGACGAAAGCCGCCAGTCAAAAAATGCGGCTTTCGGTCTTTTCCGTTCTTCACGCTATCCGAATCATTTCTTTTCGGGCTTACCCTTCTTTTCATCTTCGTCGGATTCAATCCGTGTCACGCCGCCGGTTGAAGGCGGATCGCTGGCGGGAAAGGTATCTTCCACTGCGCGGTCGATGTCTTCCTCCTCCCGATGCGAATGCGGGCGCTGTTCCTTCGGTTTTGTCGTGGTCATGACTGGCTCCTTGACTGTGTAAAGCCTGCCATCGCGTGCAGCGTCGTTGCAATGTCATGGCGTCGTGCGAAGCTTTTCAACGGTGCAGGTTCGACGAGCCGCCGCAGGAAAACCAGCGTTTCGTCAGGTAAATCGCTGTCGCATGGGCTTCAAGGAATTGAAAGCAAGCGATATACCCAGATTTCACGTGATCTGGCACGACCCATGCATAAGACTCTCCCGCGAATCAGACGAATGCAGCACGATGCATCGAAAAGACCAGTCCCGGGGGCCAGCATGACCACTACCAACACATACTCGAACCAAACCATCGATCAAGCGCGCCGCGCACACGGTGCGCGTGGCGCGTGGCGCGAGCAAGCGCTGTCGTCCACTGCACTGGTATGCCTCGGCCTGGCATACGCCCTGTCATGGGTCGAAATGGGCCTGGCGCTGATGACCGGTCCCGGCGAACCCGTTGCCGCGCTGATTGCATCGCGTGCGCTGGTTGGCGGCTTGTATGCTTGCGTGGCGTTTCGCCTGCAATGGGCACGCTGGATCACCGTCGTCCTGGGCTTTGCGTCGGTTGTGCTGGTCGGTCCCATGCTTGGCGCCGAATGGCGTGCTTTCCCTGCCGCCGCGCTCGTGACTGGCGCCGTGCTGGTGTTCAAGCTGGCGGCATCGATCCTCCTGCTCTCGCCGGACGCATCGCACCGGACGCGTTGAAGGTGAAGTCGAATTTGAGGTGCGCCTGAGAGAAACGGCCCGGGACGCTTGTTCAAGCGGCCTGTAAAACGCACAATGAGAGCCCGTTTCTTCTTCGATGAGCCTCTCATGAAAATTGCCGTCATCGGTGCAACCGGCACAGTCGGCCGCGCTGTCTTCTCCGAATTCCAGCCGCGTCACGAAGTATTCGAAATTGGCGCCACACGAGGCGCGCACCGCGTCGACCTGACGAAAATCGACAGCATCAATGCGCTGTTCAAATCGATCGGTCAGGTCGATGCCATTGTGGCCACTGCCGGGCATGTTCACTTCGGCGAACTCTCGCAGATGACCCCCGAGCAATTCCGCATTGGCCTTGACGACAAGCTCATGGGCCAGGTCAACCTCGTGTTGGTCGCGCAGCAATATCTGAACGACGGCGGCTCGTTCACGCTGACCAGCGGAATCGTGGGCGACGAACCCATCAAATACGGTGCAAGCGCGGCAGCGGTCAACGGCGCCATTGAAGGTTTCGTGCGAGGAGCCGCGATCGAACTGCCGCGCGGCCTGCGCATCAACGTCGTGAACGCAACCATGCTGGAAGAGGCGCGTGAAGCGTTCGGGCCGTATTTCCGCGGCTTCGAAGCGGCGTCCGGTGCGCGTGTTGCACTCGCGTACAGCCGCAGCGTGGAGGGCCTCGAAACCGGCCGTATCTACAAGGTGCGTTGAATGGTTACCGAGTGGTCGAGAAACGAGTACTGCGTTACCACTGACATCAGTACGTTCGACTTCGACGTCGTGCATCGCTACTTGAGCGAGGAGGCTTACTGGTCACCTGGCATCTCGCGCGAGAAGGTCGAGCGGGCTGCCGCTCGTTCGCTCGCGTTCGGCCTGTTTCATCACGGTGCGCAGATTGGTTATGCACGCGCGATCACGGACACCGTGAGCTTCGCGTATCTCGCCGATGTGTTTGTGCTTCCCGGCCGTCAACGCGACGGCCTGGGCACATGGCTGGTGGAATGCGTGCTGGCGCATCCGGATTTGCAGGGTTTGCGCAAGATGATGCTGACGACCACGAGTGCTCACACGCTATACGCCCGTTTCGGTTTTGTGGTGCCTGCGCAGCCGGAAAAGCTGATGGAAAAACACGCGACGGAGTGATGTCGGGGAGATGTCGGAGAGATGCTTCAGCCGCCGATCACGCCCTGCGTGTTGACGTAAAGCGAGTAGAGGCCGTGACTCGCCGCCATGAACAAGCGGTTGCGATAACGGCCTCCAAAACACACGTTGGCGCAGCGCTCGGGCAGCGCGATATGTCCAATCGCCTCACCTTGCGGCGTGAAGATCCTGACGCCGTCCAGTTCGTCGCTGCCCATGCCCCAGCCGCACCACAGGTTGCCGTGCACATCCACGCGAAAACCGTCGGGCGTGCCCTGCCCGGCATCAATCAGCTCGCGCTGGCTGGTCAGCTTGAGGCCGTCGCTCGAGACCTCGAAAGCGAGGATCTTGCGCGGCGTCGCCCGCGAATCGACGATATAAATCACCGACTCATCCGGTGAAAATGCGAGTCCGTTCGGGCCAATGAGCGAGTCGGCCATCATCGAGATCTCGCCACTCTTGCCATCCACGCGATACACCGCCGGCTTCAACTCCGGGTCCTTGCGCTCGCCTTCATAAAAACCGTCAATCCCGAAGGTCGGGTCGCTGAACCAGATCGAGCCATCGGATTTCACGATCACATCGTTCGGTGAATTGAGCGGCTTGCCGTTGTATTGATCGGCAAGCACGGTGACCGAACCGTCGTATTCCGTGCGCGTCACGCGGCGCGTGAGATGCTCGCACGTGACCAGCCGTCCTTCGCGATCGCGGGTGTTGCCGTTGGCATTGTTCGAAGGCTTGCGGAACGGGCGAACCTCGCCGGTTTCTTCGTCCCAACGCAGCATGCGGTTGTTCGGAATGTCGCTCCATACCAGCGTGCGGCTGTCGCCGAACCAGACAGGGCCCTCCGACCAGCGAGCCCCCTGGTACAAACATTCGACCGACGCCATGCCGACACGCAGCGCGTTGAAGCGCGGATCGAGTACACGGACGGCGGGATCGGGATAACGGCGTTCCATCTGTTTTCATCTCCTCATTGTTTGATTCGTTCGATTCGTTCGAGACGTTTGCTTCGCGTGTCTAGTTGGGTCCGAGCTCGCCATCGCGCAGGCGCCACAGGCTTAACGGATTGTCGTCCTGAAGTGCAAGCGGCAGCAACGCCGGCGGCAGATCCTGGTAACACACCGGCCGCAGGAATCGTTCGATCGCCATCGCACCCACCGAGGTCGCGCGGCTATCGGAGGTAGCGGGATACGGGCCGCCATGCACCATCGCATACGAGACTTCAACGCCGGTCGGAAAGCCGTTCGCCAGAATCCGCCCGGCCTTGCGTTCAAGGATGGGCAGGAGGCGGCGCGCGAGCGGCACGTCGTCGCTTTCCATCTGCAGCGTCGCCGTCAACTGGCCTTCAATACGCCGTGCCAGGTCCAGCATTTCGTCCTCGCTGCGGCAGGTCACGATCAGCGACGTAGGTCCGAATATCTCGTCCTCGAGTTGCGGCGTGGCGAGGAATGTCGCGGCGCTCACGGTATAAAGCGCGGGCAGCGCCGGACACGAAGCATCGGATTCGGCACCGGTTGCAACGCGCTCCACGCCCGACTGATCGCGTCGTGCGATGCCTTCCTGATACGCGGCCGCAATGCCCGCTGTGAGCATCGTCTGGGCGCCCTTCTTTTCGAATGCGCTCACGGCGTAGTCGATAAACGCCTGCAAATGCGGCCCTTCGAGCGCCAGCACCAGACCCGGGTTCGTACAGAACTGACCGACCCCGAGCGTCACTGAATCGACGAAACCGTTCGCCAGCGCTTCAGCACGCGCCGCCAGCGCACCCGGCAGTACGAAGAAGGGATTGATGCTGCTCATTTCGGCGAACACGGGGATCGGCTCACGCCGCTTGGCCGCGATCTCGATCAACGCAAGACCACCCCGCCGCGAGCCCGTGAACCCGACCGACTTCTCGTAAGTCAGCAACTGTCTGTCATGAGGAACAACGCGTAGTCAAAGGCGGGTTGTTCGAGATCACCCATCCG